>NZ_OZ257126.1:1200000-1500000 GCF_965278975.1 Ferrovibrio sp. | reverse complement strand
CCGCTGGATAACGGCGTGCCTGCCGATGCGATGCCATCGGAAGGCACGCCTTTGCGCCTGCTGCTGAAAAGTTTCGATGATCGCTACACGCTGCTCGCCGTGAATGTCACCGACCGGCCCTGGAAGCTGAACCTGCTGCTGCCACAGCCGATGCGCCGCATCGAGCGCTGGTTCGACAATGATCCGCCGCCGGCCTTGCAGCGCGGCGGTACCGAGATCGAAGAAGATTTCCCGCCCTACACGGTGCGGGTCTATCGGCTGTCGCCGTAAGAGACAGCAAGAACCAAGAACGCTTTCTATTTTTACTGTCATACCCGCGAAAGCGGGTATCCCATTCCAGTATCAAATGGGACCCTCTGTAAGCGCGCGAACGCAGAAAGCGTTCGTGGGCGCACAGGCCCGAAGGGCTGGCGCGAGGGTGACACCGGGGAATTACAGCAACAATCCCTAATCCGGCTTGAGCCAGATCGGTTCCTTCAGCTTGGCGATGAACTTGGCATGGGCCGCCAGTTCTTCCTCGCTGGCGGCATGGGGCCGCACCGGCCGCGCCGGGCCGCGCGGCGCCGCCACCGGCGCCAGCGCCATCGGATCGTTATCGAGGCCGGCGAGGCTCAAGCCCTGCTGGCGGCCGCCGACCAGTTCGAGATAGACCTCGGCGAGCAATTCGGCATCGAGCAGGGCGCCATGCTTGACGCGGCCGGAATTGTCGATGTTGAAGCGGCGGCAGAGCGCATCAAGCGACACCTGGGCGCCGGGAAACTTGGTGCGCGCGATGCGCACCGTGTCGATGCCGCGCGCCAGGCCGATGGCCTCGCGGCCGATCTTCTTCAGTTCGGCATCGAGGAAGCCGATATCGAAAGCGGCATTATGGATCACCAGCGGGGCATCGCCGATGAAGTCGATGAATGCATCGACGACCTCGACGAATTTCGGCTTGTCGCGGAGGAATTCTTCCGACAGGCCATGCACGCGGAAGGCTTCTTCCGGCATGTCGCGTTCAGGGTTGATGTATTTGTGAAAGGTCTTGCCGGTGGGCAGATGGTTGATCAGCTCCAGGCAGCCGATTTCCACCACACGGTCGCCTTCCTCGGGCCGGATGCCGGTGGTTTCGGTATCGAGCACGATTTCGCGCGTCATGGTTCAAATCCCCCCGGTCAGCCGCGCCACCAGCGCGCGCACCTGCGCTTCGGTATCTGCCATATCGGTGCCGGTATCGATCACTGTATCGGCCAAGCTGCGTTTTTCCGCATCCGGCACCTGCTTGGCCAGGATGGCGGCGAATTTCTCTTCCGTCATGCCCGGCCGCGCCAGCACGCGGGCGCGCTGCTGTTCCGCCGGCGCGCTCACCACCGCCACATGGCCGATGCCTTCCTGGGCCGCCGTGCTGCCACGCGCCCTGAAACCTTCGAATAGCAGCGGGATATCCAGCACCACCAGCTTTTCGCCGCGCGCGCGGGCGGCGCTAAGGAAATCCTGCCGCGCCTGGCCGACCAGCGGATGCACGATGGCCTCGATGCGCTTCAGGCTGGCCGGATCACGGATCACCTGCGCCGCCAAGACCGTGCGGTCGATGCCGCCGTCTTTCAGCGCCTCGGGAAATTCAGCCGCCATCGGCGCGACGGCAGCGCCGCCCGGGGCATAGAGTTCATGCACCGCCGCATCGGCATCGAACAGCGGGATGCCGAGCCGGCGGAACATGGCGCCGACGGTGGATTTGCCCATGCCGATCGAACCGGTGAGGCCGAGCAGAATCATGCGTTCATCACTTTCACATCATAGCGCATCATGCTGGCATCGCGCGTCACCAGGGTCAGCCGCTCGACCCGCGCCTGCGCCACCAGCATGCGGTCGAAGGGATCGCGATGCAGCTGGGGCAACTGGCGCACCGCTTCGATATGCGGCAGGTCGACGGGCAGCAATTCAAAGCCGTCATTGGCACAGAGGTCGAGCAGGTTGTCTGGCGCATCAAGTTTGCCCAGCGCATTCTTGATCGCGATTTCCCAGAGCGTGACATGGGAAACCACCACCGGATGCTCACCGCAGGAAATCGCTTCGTAAGTTTCCGGTGCGAAACGCTTGGTCTCGCTGCGCCACCAAAGCAGGGCATGGGTATCGAGCAGCAGTCTCAAACGTCACCGTCCGGGAAAATCTTGCTCTCAAGAAAATCGCGCTCGATCTCGGCATCGGCCTGATCGTAATCCGGTGCATACCAGACCTTGCCGGTCCATTCGCCGCCGAAACGACGGCGTGGCTTCTCTACTGCTTCCGGCACCGGCACCAGACGCACCTCCGGCATGCCGGCGCGGGCGATGATCACCTCTTCGCCGTCCTTGGCGGCCTGGATCAGCTTCGAGAGCGTGGTCTTGGCCTCGTGGATATTGACCTTGATCGTCATGCGGCCATGTTAGCTAACTTAAGTTAGCTAGTCTAGCTTAGCTAA
The DNA here is from genome assembly GCF_965278975.1 of Ferrovibrio sp. Taxonomy (GTDB): domain Bacteria; phylum Pseudomonadota; class Alphaproteobacteria; order Ferrovibrionales; family Ferrovibrionaceae; genus Ferrovibrio. The sequence goes on along the minus strand of NZ_OZ257126.1, from coordinate 1,497,560 downwards.
GTTAGCTAAGCTAATCCGCCAGCACTGCCTCGCGCAGGCCGGGGGTCACTTCCGGCGCCACCCCGAACCAGGATTCAAAGCCCGGCCGGCCCTGGTGCAGCAGCATGCCGAGGCCATCCACTGTCGTATGCCCGCGTGCCCTGGCCTGGGCCAAAAGCCCTGTTTCCAGAGGTACATAGACGATATCATTGACCACCGCTGCCGCCGGCAGCGGCGCCAGATCAAGCTCCAGCGGCGGCTGCCCGGCCATGCCTAAGCTGGTGGTATTCACCAGCAGCCCGGCGCCTTCCAGGGCCAGCGGTGCCGCCGCCCAGTTCGCCACCGAGACCGGGCGATCGCTCAGCCCGCTCAGAGACTCAGCCAGGGCCTCGGCCCGGTCCACCGAGCGGTTGACCAGGGTGATGCCTGGTACGCCTTCATCCAGCAGGGCGATGCAGATGGCGCGCGCCGAGCCGCCGGCGCCGAGCACCACCGCCGGGGCGGCCTGTGGCTTCCAGGCCGGCGCGCCGCTTTTCAGGTTCTCGATGAAGCCGAAGGCATCAGTATTGCGGCCATGCAGGCTGCCATCGGGCCGCAGCGTGATCGTGTTCACCGCGCCGATGCGCTGGGCGCCGGGATCGATCTCGTCCAGAAACGGCATCACCGCTTCCTTGTGCGGGATCGTCACGTTGACGCCGCGAAAGCCCTCGGCCCAGCCAGCACGAAGCGCGGCGATGAATTCAGCCAGGCCTTCCGGCGGCACCGGTAGGCGGTCATAGCGGCCCTGGAGGCCATAATGCCGCAGCCAATAGCCATGCAGTTTCGGCGAGCGCGAATGCGCCACCGGCCAGCCGATCACACCAGCACGCGGTATCACGGGGTCGTCGCTCATGGCCGCACGATGCCGTTGTCGCGCAGGAAAACCAGCAGCGGCAGCAGCGGCAGGCCAAGGATGGTGAAGTAGTCGCCCTGGATGCGGCTGAACAATTGCACGCCGAGGCCTTCGAGCTGATAGGCACCGACCGAGCCGAGCACGGCCTCGCCAGCCTGCGCCAGATAGGCATCGAGGAAGCCTTCGGAGAAATCGCGCATGGTCAGCGTGGCACTGTCGATATGGCGCCAGACGATGCCGCCGGAGCGGGCGGCGACCACGGCAGAGATGAGCTGATGCGGCTTGCCGCGCAGTTTCAGCAATTGCTGCCGCGCCGCCGCGATATCCGCCGGCTTGTCATACCATTCATCCTCGCAGACCAGCATCTGGTCGGCGGCGATGATGAAGCGCTGGTCATTGGCCAAGTGCGGCAGCCGCGCCACGCGCTGCGCCTTCAGTTCGGCTAGGGCCTCGGCCGCCTGACGCGCCGGCGCCTGTTCGGCTTTCAGCGCCAGCTTGATTTCTTCTTCGTCGATCCGCGCCGGAATCGCTTCGATATCGAGGCCGGCAGCGCGCAGCATGCCGGCGCGCGCCTGGCTGGCGGAAGCCAGAATCAGACTCACAGGCCATACTCCATCACAGCATATGCCATTACAGGCAATCCCCGCCGGCCTGCTGCTCTTTCAGCTGCTCCTGGCGCTTGGCATAGAGATTGAGGATCGCGGCGGCGGTCTCTTCGATCGAGCGGCGGGTCACGTCGATCACCGGCCAATTATATTTGCCGCAGATTTTCCGCGCCTCGGCGACTTCGGCACGCACCTGCTCGATATCGACATAATCGGTTTCAGCCTGTTCGTTCATGCTGATCAGGCGATTGCGCCGCACCATCACCAGGCGGTCGGGCGAGGTGGTGAGGCCGACCACGAAAGGCTGACAATTGCCATGCAATTCGGTGGGCAGCGACAGGCCCGGCACAATCGGCACATTGGCGGTCTTGTAGCCGCGGTTGGCGAGATAGATCGAGGTTGGTGTCTTGGAGGTGCGCGACACGCCGACCAGCACGATATCGGCCTTGTCGATATCCTCGGTATGCTGGCCATCGTCATGGGCAATGGTGAAATGCATGGCATCGATGCGGGCGAAATATTCGGCATCGAGTTCATGCTGGCGGCCGGGCAGGTTGCGCGCCTTCTCACCGAAATATTTGCCCATGGCATGGATCACCGGATCGAGCACGGCGATATAGCCGATGCGGTGCTTGGCACAGCCTTTCACCAGGGCATCGCGCAATTGCGGATCGACCAGGGTGAACAGCACCAGGCCGCCGGTCTTGGCAATGGCATCGACGGTGCGCTGCATCTGCGCCGCCGTGCGCACCAGCGACCAGCTATGGATTTCGACTTCTTCGTGGGATTTCTGAAACTGCACCAAGCCGGCGGTGGCGACCGATTTCAGGGTCTCGCCGGTGGAGTCCGACACCAGATGGATATGCGGCGTACGCTGGGCGACGGTATCCGGCGACAAGATTGCAGCTCCAAGTCCGGCCTGTTGATAAACGGTATAACGTGGATAAGGCGGGGGTTATCCACGATCCGGTCTTTTTCATGCCCGCTTAGGTCAAATTCTGCAAGCAACGCCCCCGTTGCCTGCTGAATCCGTTACCCCCCTGTGGATAGCGGGGGAATGGCACAGAGGCGTCATGATTCCGTCGTTATCCAACTTATCCCCGGCTTTAACCTGCTGGAATCCTTGGGAGTCGCACAAGTTGTTGCAGGATATTGGGTTCCCAGACCAGGCCGCGACCAGGGTTGGGATGGAATCTGGCATAGCCGGCGAGGTTATAAGAATTCCCGTTATCCACCGGACCAACAACATCTCCAACTCTTTATTTTTAAAGTTAAATAGGAAAGGAATAGGGCCATGAGCACAGTCCTTCCTGCCAGTTCCAAACCCTTTCTCCGCGCCCTGAATGGCGAGCCCCAGGCCCGGCCACCGATCTGGCTGATGCGCCAGGCTGGCCGATACCTGCCGGAATACCGCGCCACCCGCGCCCAGGCCGGCAGCTTCCTGGACCTCTGCTACAATCCAGACTTGGCCACCGAAGTCACGCTGCAGCCGATCCGCCGTTTCGGCTTCGATGCCGCAATCCTGTTCGCCGATATCCTGCTGCTGCCCCAGGCGCTGGGCCAGGGCCTGGCCTTCAAGGAGGGCGAGGGGCCGGTGCTGGACGCGATCCGTACCGAGGGCGAACTGGTCAAGCTCAATCCGGGCGCCATCCACCAGCGGCTTAATCCGGTCTATGAGGCCGTGGCGCGGATTAAGGCTGCTTTGCCGGCCGAAACCACCCTAATCGGCTTTGCCGGCGCGCCCTGGACGGTGGCGACCTACATGCTGGAAGGCCGTGGCGGCAACGATCAGGCGGCGGCCAAGATGTGGGCCTATGGCAACCCGAAGGGCCTGGACCGGCTGCTGACCCTGCTGGCCGATGCCACGGTGGAATACCTGGATCGGCAGATCCAGGCTGGTGCCGAGGTCGTACAATTATTCGATACCTGGGCAGGGGTGTTGCCCGATGAAGCCTTCCAGCGGTGCTGCGTGCTGCCCGTGAAAATGATCATCAGCCGGCTGAAAGCGAAGCATCCGGGCGTCAAGGTGATTGCCTTCCCGCGCGGTGCCGGGGTGAATTATGCCGGCTTCCAGGCTGCGACCGGCGCCGATGCGCTGGGCATCGACTACACCCTGCCGTTGGCCTGGGCGCGCGACAATCTGTGGAGCCGGGGCACAGTGGTGCAGGGCAATCTCGATCCGCGCCTGCTGCTGGCCGGCGGCAGCATGATGGCCGATGCGGTGCAGCGGCTGCTGCAAACCTTCCAGGGCCGCAATTACATTTTCAACCTTGGCCATGGCATCCTGCCGGAAACCCCGGTGGCGCATGTCGAACAGCTCATCGCCCTGGTGCGCGGCGCCAACGCGGCGGCCTGATTCAACATGAAAACCCCATCCTGCCCATGAAAACCGCTGTCATCCTGTTCAATCTCGGCGGCCCGGACGGCCCCGAAGCCGTGCAGCCGTTTCTGTTCAATCTGTTCAATGATCCGGCGATCATCCGACTGCCCAGCCTGCCGCGCTGGCTGCTGGCCAAGCTGATATCGCGCCGCCGCGCCAAGGTGGCGACCGAGATCTATGCCAAACTTGGTGGCCGTTCGCCGATCCTGCCTGAGACCGAAGCCCAGGCCCGTGCCCTTGAAGCCGCGCTTGGCCCGGATTACCGCTGTTTCATTGCCATGCGCTACTGGAAACCGTTTGCCGCCGATGCGGCCCAGGCGGCCAAGGATTGGGGCGCCGAGCGGGTGCTGCTGCTGCCGCTCTATCCGCAATTCTCCACCACCACCTCCGCCTCCAGCCTGCTCGACTGGCAGCGCATGGCGGCTGCCGCCGGCCTTGCCCTGCCGACCGCGACGGTTGGCTGCTACCCCACGGAGGCAGGCTTCATCGCCGCCCAGGCTGCGCTGATCCGCGACAAGCTGGCCCAGGTGAGCAGCCAGCCGCACCGGCTGCTGTTCTCGGCCCATGGCCTGCCGAAGAAGATCATCACTGCCGGCGATCCCTATCAATGGCAGGTGGAACAGACGGCTGCGGCCATCGTGGCTGCGTTGGGTATTCCGGATCTCGACTGGCAGGTCTGCTACCAGAGCCGCGTCGGGCCGCTGGAATGGATCGGCCCGTCGACGGATGCCGAGATCGAGCGCGCCGGAAAGGACCGCAAGGCCATCGTGCTGGCGCCCATTGCCTTTGTCTCCGAGCATTCCGAGACCCTGGTTGAACTGGATATCGAATATGGCGAGCTGGCACATGAAAAGGGCGTGCCGGCCTATCACCGTGTCGCCACCGTGGGTATTGCGCCGGATTTCATTCAAGGCTTGGCGCGGCTGGCACGCGGAGCGGTCTATGATGGCTCGGTCTGCAGCCAGGACAGTCGCCGGCTTTGTCCGACAAATTTCAGCGGCTGCGCCTGCAAGGCCTGATATTCAAAGCGGCGAGAGGTAAGGATTCCCATGCTGTATGACTGGCTGAAGGCGCTGCATGTGATCAGCGTGATCGCCTGGATGGCGGGCATGTTCTACCTGCCCCGGCTTTACGTTTACCATGTCGATACCGAAACCGGCTCGAAGCAATCCGAGACATTCAAGATCATGGAGCGCCGGCTGCTGCGCGCCATTATCAACCCTGCGATGCTGGCGGCCTGGATTTTCGGGCTTTTACTGGCCTGGCAGGGCAATCACTGGTCGTCCGGCTGGTTTCACGGCAAGCTGCTGCTGCTGCTCGGCATGCAGCTGATCCATGCCGGCTATGCCCGCTGGCGCCGGCATTTTGCTGAAGATGCAAATACCCACACGGCGCGCTTCTATCGCTACATGAACGAAGTCCCCACCCTGCTGATGATCGGCATTGTGATACTTGTCATAGTGAAACCTTTTTAAACCCAAGTATGAGCGAATAAACCAATTCGCACTTGCGAATAGGCCGCGCCGCCCTATTAATGGCGCCATGCAAAATCATACTTCTCCCCGCTCCGCCATCGCCGCCGCCCTGGCGCTGATTGCTTCCCTTGGCTTCTCCAGCACGGCTGCTCTGGCCCAGATGGGCCCGGGCGGTCCGCCGCCGGTGACGGTGGCCAAGCCGGTGGTCAAGGATATCGTCGAGATGGACGAATATACTGGCCGCTTCGAGGCTTCAGCGAGTGTGGATGTGCGGGCGCGGGTGAACGGCTTCATCGACAGCATCCCGTTCAAGGAAGGCACCCAGGTCAAGGAAGGCGAATTGCTGGTGGTGATCGACCGCCGGCCCTACCAGGCCAGCCTCAATCAGGCCCAGGCCAGCCTCAATTCGGTGCAGACCCGTCTTGATCTCGCCAAGCTGGAATTCGAGCGTTACGAGCGCCTGGCGCGCAGCGGCACCGCAGCCGAAGCCCAGCTCGATCAGCGCCGGCAGGCGCTGCTTTCGGCCCAGGCCGATCTGGCCGGTGCCCGCGCCGCGGTGGAAACCACCCGGCTCAACCTGAGCTTCACCGAAATCCGCGCGCCGATCTCCGGCCGCATCAGCCGCAAGCTGGTGACCGAGGGTAACCTGGTGCGCGAGAACGAGACCCTGCTGACCACCATCGTGGCGCAGGATCCGATCTACTTCTATTTCGATATCGACGAGCGTTCCTTCCTGGCCTATCAGCGCCTGGCGCGCGAAGGCGCATCGAGCAGCAACGGTAACGGCGGTCGCTCGCTGGAAGTCGCCGTGGCGCTGGCCGACGAGAAGGGCTTCCCGCATAAGGGCAACCTCACTTTCACCGATAACCGCCTGGATGCCGCCACCGGCACCATGCGGCTGCGCGCCACGCTGGAGAACAAGGACCAGTTCCTCACCCCCGGCCTGTTCGGCCGCATCGCCGTGCCGGGCAGCCCGCAATACCGTGGCGTGCTGGTGCCCGATGAAGCCATCCTCACCGATCTCGGCCGCCGCTTCGTCTATGTGGTGGGCGATGACGGCAGCGTGCGCCAGCAGCCGGTACGGCTCGGCTCGCGCACCGACAATTACCGCATCGTGCGCGAGGGCCTGAAGGGCGACGAAACCGTGGTGATCAACGGCCTGCAGCGCGTGCGCATGGGCGGCGGCAAGGTGACGCCGATGCCGGTGCAACTGCCGGCGACCTGGGCCGGCCTGATGGCGCTGCCGGCTCCTAAGCCCCCGGGCGGCGCCGCCCCGGCGAAGCAGTAAGGCACACAGCCATGAAATTCGGTCACTTCTTCGTCGACCGCCCGATCTTCGCGGCGGTCGTCTCCATCGTCACCGTGATTCTCGGTGTCATCGCCTTCCGTTTCCTGCCCGTCACGGAATATCCGGAAATCGCGCCGCCACAGATCAACGTCACGGCGGTCTATCCCGGCGCCGATGCCGAGACCGTGGCCCGCACCGTGGCAACGCCGATCGAGCAGGAAATCAACGGCGTCGAGAACATGCTCTATATGTCGAGCTACTCGACCGCCAATGGCGTGATGCAGCTCACCATCACTTTCCGCCCGGGCACCAATCTGGATACAGCCCAGGTGCAGGTGCAGAACCGCGTCTCCATCGCCGAGCCGCGCCTGCCGGAAGAAGTGCGCCGCCAGGGCATCACGACGAACAAGCAGGCCGGCGACTTCATCATGGTCGTGCATCTGCTCTCGCCCGATAAGCGCTATGACGAACTCTACATCGCCAACTACATGCAGATGCGCATCCGCGAGCAGCTGCTGCGGCTGAACGGTGTCGGCAATGTCATCGTGTTCGGCGGCAGCGAATACTCGATCCGCATCTGGCTCGACCCCGACCGCCTGTCGTCCTACGGCCTTTCGGCCAGCGATGTGGTGCAGGCGTTGCAGGCGCAGAATGTGCAGGTTTCCGGCGGCACGCTGGGCCAGCAGCCCGCACCTGACAGCAACGCCTTGCAGGCCATCGTCACCACTCAGGGCCGCTTCGAGGATGTGCGCCAGTTCCGCGAGGTGATCGTCAAATCCGGCACCGGCGGCCGCCTGGTGCGGCTGCGCGATGTCGCCCGCGTCGAACTCGGCGCCAAGGATTACAACAGCCGCTCGTATCTGGATGGCCAGACCGCGGTGGCGCTCGGCATCTTCCAGCGCCCCGGCACCAATGCGCTGGAAACCGCCCAGAGCGTCATCAACCGGATGAACGAGCTGAAGCAGGATTTCCCGCCCGGCCTGGAATACACCATCGTCTATAACCCGACCGAGTTCATCGCCCAGTCGGTGGACGAGGTGTACAAGACGCTGATCGAGGCCATCATCCTGGTGGCCCTGGTGGTGCTGGTCTTCCTGCAGAACTGGCGCGCGGCGCTGATCCCGATCCTGGCGATCCCGGTGTCGCTGATCGGCACCTTCGCGCTGATGCTGGCTTTCGGCTTCACGCTCAACGTGCTGAGCCTGTTCGGCCTGGTGCTGGCCATCGGCATCGTGGTCGACGACGCCATCGTGGTGGTGGAGAATATCGAGCGCAACATCGCCGATGGCCTCTCACCCAGAGACGCGGCGCATGAAACCATGGACGAGGTCGGCACGGCGGTGATCGCCATTGCCGTGGTGCTCTCGGCGGTGTTCATCCCCACGGCCTTCATCCCCGGCATCTCCGGCCAGTTCTACAAGCAGTTCGCGCTCACCATTGCCGGCGCCACCATCCTCTCGGCGTTCAATTCGCTCACGCTGTCGCCGGCGCTGGGCGCCATCCTGCTGAAAGCCCATGCCAAGCGCGATGCCGGCTACAAGCCGGGCTTCTTCGGCCGCCTGGCCGGCGGTTTCAACACCGGCTTCGAGAAGATGAGCAACGGTTATGCGCGCGGCGTCAATGGCATCGTCAAGCGCCGCCTGCTGATGCTCGGCTTCTACGGCCTGCTGGTGGCGGCGACCGTCTTCCTGTTCCGTACCGTGCCGCAGGGCTTCATCCCGCCGCTCGACCGTGGCTATGCCATCGTCGTGATCCAGCTGCCCGATGGCGCCTCTTTGAGCCGCACCGATGAAGTGACGCAGAAGGCGACCAAGCTGATCGAAGGCACCCCGGGCGTTGCCAATGTGGTGGCGATCCCGGGCTTCAACGGCGCCACTTTCACCAACGCGTCGAATGCCTCGGTGATCTTCACGCCGTTCACCAAGTTCGAGGAGCGCCTGCCGCATGGCCTCACCGCCGATGTCATCATCGGCCAGATGATCGGCAAGCTGATGCCGATCGAGGAAGCCTTCGTCATCGCCATCCCGCCGCCGGCGGTGCCGGGCATCGGTTCGGGCGGCGGTTTCAAGATGCAGCTGCAGAACCGTACCTCGGATGATGTGCGGCCGCTGCTCGCCGCTGCCTATCAGATGATGGGCCGGGCGCAGCAGACCCCGGGCGTCACCGGCGTGTTCACCACCTTCTCGGCTTCCTCGCCGCAGGTCTTCCTCGAGATCGACCGCACCAAGGCGCAGATGCTGAACGTGCCGCTGAGCAGCGTGTTCCAGACCCTGCAGATCAATCTCGGCTCGGCCTATGTGAACGACTTCAACGCCTTCGGCCGCATCTTCCAGGTGCGCGCCCAGGCTGATCAGCAATTCCGCCTGGATCAGGATCACATCCTGAATCTCAAGGTGCGTTCGGCCAGCGGCGATCTGGTGCCGCTGGGCAGCCTGATCGAGATCAAGGAGTCTTCCGGCCCCGACCTGATCCAGCGCTACAACATGTATGTGTCGGTGCCGCTGCAGGGCAACACGCCGCCCGGCATCTCCACCGGCCAGTCACTGAGCGTGATGGAGAATCTGGCCGCCAGCGTGCTGGAACCCGGCCAGGGCTTTGAGTGGACCGAGATCGCCTTGCAGGAACGCATGACCGGCAACACGGCCCTGTTCGTGTTCGCGCTGGCCATCGTGTTCGTGTTCCTGGCGCTGGCGGCCCAGTATGAAAGCTGGGTGCTGCCGCTGGCGATCATGCTGATCGTGCCGATGAGCATGCTGTTTGCCCTGGCCGGTGTGAAATTCACCGGGCTGGACAACAACGTGCTGGTGCAGATCGGCCTGGTGGTGCTGATCGGCCTCGCCGCGAAGAACGCGATCCTGATCGTGGAATTCGCCCGCCAGCTTGAGCATGACGGCAAGAACGCGGTGGATGCCGTGGTGGAAGCCTGCCGCCTGCGCCTGCGCCCGATCCTGATGACCGCTCTGGCCTTCATCCTCGGCGTGCTGCCGCTGGTGACGGCCTCGGGCGCGGGCGCTGAAATGCGCCGCTCGCTCGGCACCGCGGTGTTCTACGGCATGATCGGCGTCACCCTGGTGGGCCTGTTCCTCACCCCGGTCTTCTATGTGGTGCTGCGCCGCTTCACCACGGGCCGCAAGGTGCCGAACGCGGCGGTGATCCATCCCGGCCCGGCCGAATAGGCCGCGAGCCTAATCCAACGAAAAAGCCGGCGGGTCAAACCGCCGGCTTTTTTCATGCCGTCAGCGCTTCGGCCCCAGGCCCAGCGCCAGCCGGGTGAGCGGGTTGGTATCGGCAGCCTTGCTTAAAAGATAGCTGATCACGCCGGCGGCCAGCATCACGACAATGAATTTCAGCGGCCACCAGGCGGCCCAGCTCAGCAGCCACCAGCCGAGCAGGATGATCACGGTCTGGTGGAAGATGTAGAAGGCATAGGAATAGCGGCTGAAATCGCCGAGCCAGCGGAGCGGCTGGTTCAGCTTCAGCGCGCCCCAGCCGAGCAGGGCAAAGAGCCAGCCGACTTCGCCGGCCAGCCGCAGCAGGCGCGGCAGTGGCGCGGGCAAGGTGATCTGGCGGTCGAGAGCTGCGAGCCAGAGCAAGGTGCAGGCGGCGGCGATGAAAGCCGCCGGGCGCAGCAGGCCATGGATCGCCTGTTCCAGCCGGGGATGGGCGGCGATCATCCAGCCGAGCAGCAGCAGATAGAAGTAATGCGCATGGTTGGCCCAGTCGGTGGCCAGATCATGGGTGCTGGGGAAACTGGGCCGCAGCAGCACTTCCCCCGCCAGCACCGGCAGGCCGAGCAGGAAGGGGCGGTAGCCCTCGGCAAACCATGCCGCCAGCTTTTCTCCTCTGGCGCTGCGCAGGGCCGCGATCAGCGGCAGGGCGAGCAGGGAATAAAACAGCAGATAGGCGACGAACCAGAGATGGTGCCAGGAGAAATTGCCCGCCGGGTAGCAGCATTGGGTGATATGGGGCAGGAAGTCGATGTAGCTGCCGTCGAAATTCAGCGGGCTCTGGCGGTTCGGGATCTGCGGTGAAATGCGCTCGACATAGACCTGCGGCGGCACGATCACCAGCATGCCGAAAGCCAGCGGCAGCAGCAGGCGCTTGAGCCGCTCGCGCGCGATCTGGCCGCTGGACCGCTTGGCCAGCGCATAGGCCAGGCTCATGCCGGCGAGCAGGAACAGGATCGGCATATGCCACTGGTTCAGCGCCCGCACGATGGTATCGGCCACCTGGGTGTAGTGCGGGTCCTTGATATGCCAGGGCTCGATGTTGAAAAGCCGCGCGGTGTGGAACACCAGCAGCAGCAGCACAGCCAGACTGCGCAGATTGTCGATATCGAGGCGGCGTTCGGTCTGAGTGGGCGCTGGGGGCTGGATCGCGGGGGGCTGGATCATGGGGGCCATGCTAGCGGGTCCGGGCCGGCTTATGCTAGACAACCGATCGCTGGTCAGCCTGCCCGCTTGGCGGAATTGGTAGACGCACGGGACTTAAAATCCCGAGGCCGCAAGGCCGTGCCGGTTCGAGTCCGGCAGCGGGCACCAGTTATAGTAACGTCGTTATCTATGGATAACAATGTTACGGGTTTATCCCGCCGAGCCAGGCGGTAATCGCCTTCACCACATCGCCATCCATGCCCCAGAAGCCGTGATAATGCGCGGCTTCGCAAGGATCGCCCTTGGGGGCTGCGCCGCCGCTCACCGTCTGGATATCCACGCGCGGCGCATTGACCAGCAGCGCCTTGTAGCGGTCGGCGTCGCCGGGCGGGGTGACGGCGCAGGCATCGTCGCGGTGGCGCAGCAGCAGCACAGGCACGCGGATCTGGCTTGGCCCCAATGTGTCCGCCGCCGGGATCTTCTGGCTGATCAGCATGCCCGAGGTGATAACGGCGCTATCGGGGCGCTCGGGCCGCGCGGCATTGAAGATTGCCGCCACCGAAACCGCGCCCCGGCTGGTGCCGACCGCATGCACCGGCAGCCCAAGTTTGCGCGCTTCCGCCACCACCAGGGCCATATCGTTGGCGAATTCCGGCTTGAAGCGGTAGCTGTTCTGGTTTTTCAGGTCGCTGGCGATATCGGGTGCCAGATAGGCATAGCCGGCGGCGACATAGCCCTGGCGGCTGCGGATCAGCTGGTTTCCGGCCAGGCCGCCGATTTTGCCCTCGGGTGAAAGATCGAGGATACCGCTGCCGCCGGCGAGCAGGATCACAACGCCCCTGGCGGTGCCGGCAGGCTGGTCGGCGAGGATACGGAGGCTGGCGCCAGGGCGGGGGGTCAACTCGATGACGCGTTCAGCGGCCCCGGCAATGCCTGGCAGCAGCATGGCGCATAACAGCGTTATCAATTTTGCTCCCGCCATGGCATACTCCCATTGCAGCCGGGCGATCAGGGCGTCCAGGTGATGGTCCAGCAGCGGCGGCGCTTCCTGGTTCAGCGGCTTCAGCCGCCCGGTATGGTGCGCGGTGAGCAGGCCGAGCAAATGCGCAAACAGGCTGGCGGTCTCGATCTCGGTCAGCGTCTCGGAAAGCTGGCCCAGCCGGCGCAGGCAGGCGGCGAAGCCTTCCAGGCTCTGGCGCAGGCGGTCATTGAGGTCGCGGTCGATATCACGGCCCAGGCCCTGGCGGGTCAGGCCGGGGCGGCTGTCGGAACGGAAAAGATAGAGCCCGAGCGACACTTCCGCCGGCCGGGCGGCGTAATACTCGAACCAGGCATGGGCGGCGGCTTTCAGCTTCTCGCCATCCTGCCGCGCCTGGGCCAGGGCTGAGAGCACCGCGCCTTCCACATTCTCCAGCGATTCCCGCAGCAGGGCGGCGTAGATTTCCTCCTTGGCCGGAAACAGCGGGTAGATCGCGCCGGTGGTGCAGCCGGCCGCCGCCGCGATTTCGCGCATGGTGGCGGCTTCCAGGCCGTGTTCGGCAAAGATGCGCTTGGCGGCGTCCAGGATCTGGCGGCGCTTCAGGTCGCGCAATTGCGCGCGGTTCTCGGTCTTCGTATCCGGGGTGGTCATCAATACCCGATGCCATCAATGGCCGATGATCAGCAAATCCAGCGCCCGCAGGATGGCATTCCGCTCGGCTTTAAGCGAGGCCAAAGGCGGCGCCAGCATGGTTTTCGGCAGCGGGTTACCACCCCGCTGGCGCGGGAACCCGGCCTACTGAATTCCCCGCGTCGCCCGCAACTGCGCCGTCAGCTCGTCGGCAAGCGTCACCGGCAGGCCGCAGGTCTGGCCGACGCAGATATAGGCGGTGGGCAGGTTGTTCACCTGGGTCTTGCCATGGGCGGGATGGCTTTCCGGCAGCGGCTTGGCCGGATCGGCCACCAGCAGCACCCGGTTCGGCAGCGAGAGCGCATAGGCGGCATCGATCATTTTCTCGGTGGCCGGTTCGCCGCGATGGCCGAGGATGGTGACCTGCACCGCGTTGGCATAGAGATCAGCGCCGTTGAGGAAGCTGGCGAGTGGGAAGAAGTTGCGCGTCGCCTCGCCCGAGAAGGCGCCGAGCTGGCTTTCGCAGGCTTCGCGCCAGGCAACATCGCCGGTGAGATACCACAGCCGGGCGAAAATGCCGGTGAGCAGGCCGTTGCCCGACGGCGTGGCATTGTCGGCAATCACGCGGCTGCGCGCCACCAGGGCCTCGGCATCGCGCGCGGTGAGGAAATAGCCGCCATGCACCGCATCGGCATAATCCGCCTGCAGGGTGGCGAGCCAGCGTTTCGCCTGTTCGAGATAGGCCGGGTTGCCGGTGGCTTCATAGAGCGCCAGCGCCGCCTTGGTCATGGCGGCATAGTCATCCAGCATGCCGGGATAGATCAGCTGGTCCTGGCGCCAGGAATGGCCCAGGCGGTCATCGCCCACCGCCATCGTGGTAGTGATGAAGCCCCAGGCGCGCTCGGCCAGCCCAAGCCAGCCAGGCCGCTTGTATTGCCGCGACAGGCCAGCCAGCGTGGCGATCATCAGGCCGTTCCAGTCGGCCAGCACCTTGTCGTCCCAGCCCGGCTTGATGCGTTTGTCGCGCACTGCAAACAGTTTCTCGCGGCAGGCTTGCAGCCGCGCTTCGCCCGCTGCATCGAGCAGATCGGGCTTGAGCGAGCGGCGCAGGATCACCTTGTGCTCCCAGTTGCCCGCGTCCTCGACATCGTAATGCTCAGCGAAGAAAGCCGCGTCGGCACCGAGCAGCGCATCGATCTCGGCTTTCTGCCAGACGTAGAACTTGCCTTCCTCGCCTTCTGAATCCGCATCCTGCGTGGCGGCGAAGGCGCCGCCTTCCGCCAGCATCTCGCGCTCCAGCCAGGCTACGGTTTCCTCGATGCGCTGGCGCAGCAGCGGATCATGGGTCTCAGCCTCGATCAGCGCGAAATGCTCCAGCAACAGCGCGTTGTCGTAGAGCATCTTCTCGAAATGCGGCGCCAGCCATTCGGCATCCACCGAGTAGCGCGCGAAGCCGCCGCCGAGATGATCGTAGATGCCGCCCTGAGCCATGCGCACGGCGGTGGTGATCACGGCTGAGGAATAATCCGGCCGCGCGGTGCGCAGATAGGCGCGCCAGATCGCCTCGAAGATGCCGCTCTGGGGAAATTTCGGCGCGCCGCCAAGGCCGCCCTGCACCGGATCGACATGGCTCAGCAATTGCTCGGCCACCTGATCGAGGATCGCGGCATCCAGGCTGATGCTTTCCATCGCCTGCGGCCGCGCCATCTGGCGCAGGCCCTGCACCAGCATGGCCTTGTTCTTGGCGATGGCATCGGGCTTGGTGTGATAGGCCTCCGAGACGCGGCGCAGCACATCGGGAAAACCGGCGCGGCCATAGCGCGGCTCGGGCGGAAAATATGTGCCGCCCCAGAACGGTTCGCCATCGGGGGTGAGGAACATGGTGAGCGGCCAGCCGCCATGCTCGCCGAGCAGATGCAGCGCGTTCATGTACAGCGTGTCGATATCCGGCCGTTCCTCGCGGTCGACCTTGATATTGACGTAGAGCTGGTTCATCAGCCCGGCGATTTCGGGATTCTCGAAACTCTCATGCGCCATGACATGGCACCAATGGCAGGCGGCATAGCCCACAGAGAGCAGGATCGGCTTGTTCAGCGCCCGCGCGGCGGCCAGCGCACCGGGGCCCCAGGGCTGCCAATGCACCGGGTTGTCCTTATGCTGCTGCAGATAGGGCGAGGCGGCACGGTCAAGGTTGTTGCGGCTGGCCAGCAGCAGCGGATCACCAGACTGCAACGGGTCGCCAGTCTGCAGCGGATCACCTGACAACGGGGCATCGGTCATGCTAGGTATGCCTCTGTTATGCCTTTGGCCGGGTTGATGTTCTTGCAGCAGAGGAGAGCCGGATGAAGATAACAGTGAACGTGGACTGCACGCCAGAGGAAGCCCGCGCCTTCCTCGGCCTGCCGGATGTGCAGCCGTTGCAGGAAGCGGTGATGGCGCAGATGCAGGAGCGGGTGATGAATTCGCTCAATGCCATGGACCCGGAAAGCCTGCTCAAGACCTGGGCCCCGCTGGGGTTGCAGAGCATGGAGCAGATCCAGCGGTTCTTCCTGTCGCAATTCACCACCGGAACCACCCCCGGCAACGGTAAAAAGTAACAGCGAGTTCAAGCCCATGACCCAGCTTCCCGGCGATCCGGCAGATTTTTACCGCGCCCATATTTTCGTCTGCACCAACGAGCGGCCGGAGAACCATCCGCGCGGCTCCTGCGGCCGCAAGGGCTCGGAAAAGCTGCGCAACTACATGAAGGTGCGGGCCAAGGAACTGGGCCTGGACTTGGAGGACGGGGTGCGGGTGAACAATGCCGGCTGCCTGGAACGCTGCGAGGTCGGCCCGGCGATAGTGATCTACCCGGACGGCATCTGGTATCGCGCCGAGACTTTCGCCGATATCGACGAAATCCTGGACGTGCATGTGCGTCAGGGTGGCCGGGTCGAGCGCCTGCTGCTGCGGCCCGAAGACGGCCCGGACCACAAGGCCAAGAAGCAGAAATAACGCTGCTATGCCAAGCTCGGGCCTGCCAGGCCAGGACATTACTGGCACGATCTATGCCCTCTCCAGCGCTCCTGGGCGGGCCGGGGTGGCGGTGGTGCGGCTTTCCGGCCCCGGCGCCGGCCCGGCGCTCACCGCTCTGGCGGGCCGGCTGCCACCGCCGCGCCAGGCTGCCCGGGCGCTGCTCAAGGATGCCACCGGCGGCGCCATCGACGATGCCCTGGTGCTGTGGTTCCCCGGCCCGGGCAGCTTCACCGGCGAGGATGTGGCGGAATTCCATATCCATGGCGGCCGCGCCGTGCTGGCGGCTTTGTTCGCCGCGCTCCGCGCCCGGCCCGGCCTGCGGCTGGCCGAACCCGGCGAATTCAGCCGCCGCGCTTTCGCCCATGGCAAGCTCGACCTGACCCAGGCGGAGGCCATCGCCGACCTGATCGACGCCGAGACCGAGGCCCAGCGCCGCCAGGGTCTGACCCAGCTTCAGGGCGAACTGGGCCGGCTTTACGAACGCTGGCGCCAGAGCCTGCTGCGGGCGCTGGCGCATCTGGAAGCCGATATCGATTTCCCCGAGGAAGACCTGCCCGAAGGCGTGGCCGACGCCGTGAAGCCACAGGTGCGGGCGCTCTCGGCCGAGCTGGCGGCGCATCTCGCCGATAACCGGCGCGGCGAGCGGCTGCGCGATGGCGTCGGCGTCGTCATCCTCGGCGCGCCGAATGTCGGCAAGTCGAGCCTGCTCAACGCGCTGGCGCGGCGCGAGGCGGCGATCGTTTCCGACATCGCCGGCACCACGCGCGACATCGTGGAAGTGCATCTCGATCTCGGCGGCTATCCGGTGGTGCTGGCCGATACCGCGGGGCTGCGCGAAACCGCCGACCGCATCGAAAGCGAAGGCGTGCGCCGCGCGCTCGCCCGCGCTGACAGCGCCGACCTCAAACTGGTGGTGATCGACGCCGCCGCCTGGCCCGACCTGCCTGCGGCAACAGCGGCGCTGATCGACAGCGACACGCTGCTGATCGCCAACAAGACCGACACCCGGCCGCTGCCCGAAGGTGCCAGCTATCAAGGCCGTCCGGTGCTGCCGCTTTCGGTGAGTACCGGCGCCGGGCTGGATGAACTGCTTGAATTACTCGGCACCGAAATCGCCGCGCGCTACAGCCCGTCCGGCACCGCCAGCCTGACCCGCGCCCGGCATCGCGAGGCGCTGGAACATTGCCATGCCGCCCTGGCGCGGTTCCTGGCCAATGACGGCGACACCGAACTCGCCGCCGAGGACCTGCGGCTGGCCGCCCGCGCCTTGGGCCGCATCACCGGCAGCGTCGGCGTCGAGGATATACTCGACATCGTGTTCCGCGATTTCTGCATCGGGAAGTAAGCCAGTGATTGAGATAACGCTACTTATCCACTCGTTATGTTGCATCCCCATGGCCACTGGCGTATATCCAATCCCATTCTGGTAAGTCTTCCTTTTTGCCTTCGTGATATTGCTTTTGACTGTCAGCTACATTTTGACCGGTGAAATATACGCGGAAGTTAACAGTACGCTGCTTTCCGAAAATATCTTCATAGAATGTGGTTCCCCAGCAAAACAAGCCAGCCCTTTTGTTGCGAATTTCCTCCAGTTCGCCCTGGGTTGTTGTTGCTTTGGCGTTGAACCAAGTTTTGTTGGTATCGACATTCGGAAAAATAGTTATGTGATTATCTATGATTCGTGTTGGCTCTTCAAAAATGAAGTCATCGGGCAGGGGCAATGAAAGTGTTCGTATTTCGAATACATGTCGCATCCGGAAGGCAGGCGACTGCCCGTGGTTGACGGGTTTGAATTCAATTGAAACAGTTCCGCCCTCGTACAAACCACCAAGTTTATTGGGGGTCATCGACAAATAGGCCCGCAATTCTCGCTCAGCACTTTCTCGTGCGACCGCAATCGATTCCTCCGCTGCATCGGCGGATTTACGGCTCAATTCCAGGGCCTTCCGCGTGTAATAGAGCGACCAGCCAACGGCAACTATACCCAGGCCGCCGAACACGAGTTGCCAGACAGCAAGTCGGGCCATTCTCTCACCAGCAGCAGCAGCAGCCCATTGTGCTTCAAGGTCGAGAGCATCATGATAATCACTGCTTTTGTCGGGGGCATCTGCGAGCCTTTCAGCAGTATCTTTGGGGCTGCTGCTTTTGACATCGCCAATCCATTTGATCGCATCGTCTGGTGCACTGGCGCTGCGGCGGGCTTCATAGTCTGCTTTTGCTGCCGCAGCATCATCAAGGATTCGCCATGGTATTGGCTGGCTATAATAAACCGCCACTAGGCCAAAAGTGATACCGAGAACGACACAAAATCCAAATGTAATACCGTGCAGCCAATCGCGATTAGACATTGAATTAGAACCCCAAGCGTATCCCCCGGCTAATTTTATTGGCGATATTCTTTTCTGTCTCGGAGATTCCCGCAGGGGTAGGCTTTTCGGCCACCCGCCGGAAATGATACTGGTTGGTCATGGATAGCCATTATCCCCATCTCGATACGGCGCGGCTGAGCCTGCGGGCGTTCAAGCCTGATGACCTAGCCTTTCTGCAGAGCTTTGCGCTGCGCCCGGCCTTCTGGCGCTACCTGCCGGGGCCGGAGCCGATGCCGGAATTGATCGAGGCCTATCTTGAGGCGCGGCTGCTGGCCCAGGAGGCCGGCAATATCAATGACTGGCATTTCGCCATCGAGGCGCGCGACAGCGGCCTGCTGGTCGGCACCGCGCGGCTCAGCATCCAGAGCCGCGAACATGCCAATGCCTCGCTGGCGGTGTCGCTCGACAGCGACCATTGGCGTTTGGGCCTGGGCCGTGATGCGCTGGCGGTGCTGGTGGATTTCGGCTTCGAGACCCTGGGGCTGCATCGCCTGAGCGCGCTTATCGATGCCGAGAACAAGGCCGGCATCGCGCTGGCGGAAGCCGGTGGCTTCAGCCGCGAAGGGCTGCTGAAGGAGAATCTGCGGCTGCGCGGCCAGTGGCGCGACAGCCTGGTCTATGCCCGGCTCAGCGCCGCCTGATTCAACGCCGGCTGATCAGACTTCGAAATCCTTGAACAGCGCGAAAGGCTCGCCGCAGCAGGGGCAGGCCATGTCACGCAGATTCGACAGCACATTATTGCCGGCAAGCTGGGCGTCTTTTTTCAGCCGCAGCAATTCCGCTGCCACTGCCTGATGCAGAGCGGTGCAGGCCGAAGCGGTTTCCGGCAGCAGCAGGGCGGTGCCGCTGATGGCGCCACCGATGCCGATTGTGCTGCCGGCGGAAGCGGTGAGGAAGGCGCGGCGGGATAGGCGCATGGCGATGTCCAAGGCAATGTTTTCGGCGAAAGCTGCCACAACATGGCGCCGCGCCTCGCTGTGGCGCAAGGGGCTTTACCGAAGCTTTATGGCGGGTTCAGCGTAGCGTTACGCTATCGCCGACGCGGATCGTGCCGCCCTGCACCACCTTGGCATAGAGGCCGCAATCCTGGTGGCCGTATTCCCGGTTCAGGATGTCGAGCGTCGGCAGGTTGCGCGCGCCGTTCAGCGGATCGAGCGTGGTGGCGGGGCAGCGGCCGATGATCTCGACCATTTCCAGTTCGGCGCCGCCGACGCGCAGCCGCTTGCCGATCCAGTCCATCTCCACCCAGGGCGAGAGGCCATCGAGCAGCAGATTGCCGCGCATGCGGCGCTGATCGAAGGCGGTGCCGGCATGGCTGCCGATGGCATCGAGGCTGGCGCGGTTCTGGATCGAAAGGAATTTCGGCTCGACATCGCTGAAACTCACGCCCGGCGCTTCAGCGACCACCAGCTTGCCGCGCGCTTCCTGCGGCAGCCGTTTCAGCAGCACGTCGCAGAGCGCGGCGCGGCCCGGTTCAGTGGTGAGGTCGGCATCGCGCAGCAGCTCAGCGCCATTCTCGCTCAAGGAAACCACATCGCCGCCTTCGGCATAGCGCGCGCGGATCGCGGCAATCGCCGGGGTGCGCGCCCAGTTGAGGAAATGCGCCTTCTTCTGCCAGCCGGGCTGGGCCGGATCATAGGCCGATGAACCATGGGCGATGGCGAAGCGGCGGTCGCCGGGCAAAGCCTGGCCGATGCCGAGCGTGGTTTCGCTCAGGCTCTGCTCATCCAGGCCCTTCACGGGATAGCGGCTGATATGGGCGAGGCGGATGCTGCCAGTATGGGTCGTATCGGTCATGGCGTATGGTCCAGGCGGAATGTCTGGGCGCGACCATGTCCGCGCCGCCCGGTTCCGGTCAATCAGATACATGTATGGGTACATGTGAGAACAAATAAAGAATTAGACCTATTTGTTCATTATATGTACTGAAAACGGCTGTGTTTCACGTGAAACAGGACAAAGAAGGATGCGTCATTCTCGCGAAAGCGAGAATCCCATTTTTATAGTCCCTTAAATGGGACCCCCGCTTTCGCGGGGGTGACGACTAGGCAGGGGTCAACAGCAAGCTGTTTCACGTGAAACAGCGATTCCTTTTGACGGGGGATAAAGCGGGGGATAGAACCCGCGCCCATGAGCGAGTCTTATGATGTCATTGTGATCGGCGGCGGCCATGCCGGCTGCGAAGCGGCTGCTGCTTCGGCGCGCATGGGCGCCCGCACCCTGCTACTGACCCACAAGCTGGAAACCATCGGTGAGATGTCCTGCAACCCGGCCATCGGTGGCTTGGCGAAGGGCCATCTGGTCCGGGAAATCGACGCTTTGGACGGCGTGATGGGCCGCGCCGCCGACCGTGCCGGCATCCAGTTCCGGCTGCTCAACCGCTCCAAGGGACCCGCTGTGCGTGGGCCGCGCACCCAGGCCGACCGCAAGCTCTATCGCCAGGCGATGCAGGCGATCCTGGCCGAACAGCCCAATCTCGATTGCCGCGCCGGGGCTGTGGAAGACCTCTGCATCGAGAATGGCGAGCTGAAGGGCGTTTTCACGGGACCCGATTTCACGGGAAATGGTGAGTTCATCGCCGCGCCCCGGGTGATCCTCACCACCGGCACCTTTCTCTCCGGCCTGATCCATATCGGCGAGGAGAAAATCCCGGCCGGAAGGGTGGGGGAGGCGCCGTCGCTCGGCCTGTCCCAGACCCTGGCGCGGCTCGGCTTCCCGTTGGGCCGGCTGAAAACCGGCACGCCGCCGCGCCTGGATGGCCGCACCATCGACTGGTCGGGCCTGGAAATGCAGGCCGCCGATGATCCGCCGGTGCCGTTCAGCTTCCTTACGACCAAGATCACCGTGCCGCAGATCGAGTGCGGCATCACCTATACCTCCGAAGCCGGCCATGAGCTGATCCGGGCCAATCTGCACCGGGCGCCGATGTATTCCGGCCAGATCGAGGGCACCGGGCCGCGCTATTGCCCGTCCATCGAGGACAAGGTGGTGCGGTTTCACGAGAAACAGCGCCACCAGATCTTTCTGGAGCCGGAAGGCCTGGACGATCCGACCATCTATCCGAACGGCATTTCCACCTCGCTGCCGCGCGATGTGCAGTTGGCGTTGCTGAAAACCATCCCGGGGCTGGAAAACGCCGTGATGCTGCGGCCGGGCTATGCCATCGAGTATGATTTCGTCGATCCGCGCGAATTGCTGCCCAGCCTGGAGACCAAGCGCCAGAAGGGGCTGTATTTCGCCGGCCAGATCAACGGCACCACCGGCTACGAGGAAGCGGCGGCCCAGGGGCTGATTGCCGGCCTGAATGCCGCGTTGTCTGCTGGTGGCAGTACCGAACCCTTCATTCTCGACCGCGCTGACGCCTATATCGGCGTGCTGGTGGACGATCTGGTGACGCTTGGCACCCGCGAGCCCTACCGCATGTTCACCAGCCGGGCGGAATACCGCCTGTCCTTGCGTGCCGATAATGCCGACCAGCGTCTGACCCCGCTGGGCATGGCCATCGGCTGCATCGGTGTTTCCCGTGAAACAGTCTTTTCGGCCAAGGCCGAGGCGCTGGCCGAGGCCCGCAGGCTGGCCAATGACCTGCGCATGACCCCGGCGGCTCTGGCCAAGCACGGGATTACCGTCAATCAGGACGGCCAGCCGCGTTCGGTGCTGCAATTGCTCGGCTATCCGGGCATCGACATGGTGCGCCTGGCCCAGGTCTGGCCCGAACTGGGCGGATTTGCGCCCCAGATCGTCGAGCAGATCGAGATCGATGGCCGCTATGCCGGCTATATGGAGCGCCAGGAGGCCGATATCCTGGCCTTCCGCAAGGATGAAAGCCTCTCCCTGCCGGTGGACCTGGATTACGACGCCATCGGCGGCCTCTCCGCCGAAGTGCGCCTGAAGCTGAAAACCGCCCGCCCGGCAACGCTGGGCCAGGCCGGCCGCATCTCCGGTGTGACGCCGGCTGCCCTCATCGCCCTGCTGGGCCATGTGAAGAAGCGCGCCCGCCGGGTGGCGTAGGGCTTTCCGCTCTAGAACTGCCTTTGTTGATTGTCACCCTCGCGAAAGCGAGGGTCCCATTATCCGTTGCCGGGAAAACAATGGGATTCCCGCTTTCGCGGGAATGACGAGAGCGGGGAGGTGGTGGCTGTTTCACGTGAAACAGCGAAAGGCGTTTCAGCGCCGGGACTTCGCCATCGAAACCAGTGTTTCACGTGAAACACTCGCTCAAGTCGGACATGGCGAGGGGAGATGGTTTGCCCGGCCCAAAAAATCGGATTCCCGCCTGCGCAGGCATGACAAGGCGGGCGGCCCGTCTATATTGCCGCCATGACTCCTACCCATTTCCAGGCTGCCGACTTCCAGGCCGCGACCGGCTGTAGCGATGCCGTGCTGGCGCGCCTCGAAATCTATGCGGCGCAATTGGTGAAGTGGCAGAAGGCGATCAATCTGGTGGCGCCGAATACGCTGCCCGATCTGTGGCGCCGCCACTTCCTGGATTCCGCGCAATTGCTGGCGCTGGCAGATGGGGCGGGCGGCACCTGGCTCGATCTCGGCTCGGGCGCGGGCTTTCCCGGCCTGGTGATCGCCGCGATGGGCCGCGAGAATCTGGTGCTGGTGGAAAGCGATACGCGCAAGGCGGTGTTCCTGCGCGAGACGGCGCGGCTGATGGATGTCAGCGCCACCGTGCGCAGCGAACGCATCGAAGCGGTTCCCCGTGAAACACTGAAAGAAGTGGGCGTGATTTCCGCCCGCGCCCTGGCGCCGCTGGAGCAGCTGTTTTCCTGGGCCGCGCGCTTCGCCGGGCCGCAGACATTGCTGCTGTTTCCCAAGGGCCGCCAGGCCGAGGATGAATTGACGCTCGCGGCCAAATCCTGGAAAGTAGCTTCACAGGAAACCTTTCCGAGCCAGAGCGATGGCGAGGGCAGGGTTCTCCGCTTCAGGGGCTTGGTGGCGCAATGAGTACGGAAGAAGAACATACTCAGGAAATGATGCCAGGGACGTTAGACGGCCTGCGTCATGCCCGCGTGCTCGCCATCGTCAATCAGAAGGGCGGGGTGGGCAAGACCACCACTGCCATCAACCTGGCCACGGCTCTGGCCGCTGTCGGCGAGCGCGTGCTGCTGATCGACAGCGACCCGCAGGGCAATGCCTCCACCGGCCTGGGCCTGAGCTATGACGAGCGTGGCGCCGGCACCTATCAGGTGCTGATGGGCGAGGCGAGCCTGGAAGAAGCCGTGCACCAGACCAAGGTGCCGAACCTGTTCATCGTGCCGGCCACCGTCGATCTGTCCGGTGCCGAGCTGGAACTGATCGATCTCGACCGCCGCCAGCATCGCCTGGCCGATGCGCTCGATGCCGCTGGTGACGCCCTCGACTACGACCATGTGCTGATCGATTGCCCGCCCTCGCTGACGCTGCTTACCGTCAACGCCATGGCGGCGGCCGATGCCGTGCTGGTGCCGCTGCAATGCGAGTTCTTCGCGCTGGAGGGCCTCAGTCAGCTTCTGCGAACAGTGGAGCGCGTGCGTGGCTCGCTCAACCCGGCGCTGGAAGTGCAGGGCGTGGTGCTGACCATGTTCGACAAGCGCAACAATCTCTCCGAACAGGTCGCCGCCGATGTGCGCGGCTTCCTCGGCGAGAAGGTCTACGACACCGTGATCCCGCGCAATGTGCGTGTCTCGGAAGCGCCGAGCTTCGGCGTGCCGGCGCTGATCTACGATTTCCGCTGCCCTGGCAGCACCGCTTACATGAGCCTGGCGCGCGAAGTGATCCGCCGCGAACAGGCCCTGCGTGACGCCGCCTGACGCGGCGCCGGAGTACAGCATGATCGACGATCCGAAAAAGCGCCTGGCCGATCCGGCAGCGGCCAAGCGTGGCCTGGGGCGCGGCCTTGCCGCGCTGATGGGCGATGGCGGCGCCACCGGCGCACCTGCCGAGGCGGCGCCACGCGGCGGCCTGCGCGACCTGCCGATCGAGCAGCTGATGCCGAACCCGTATCAGCCGCGCCAGATCTTCAATGCCGAAGCGCTGGCTTCGCTGGCCGCCTCGATCAAGGAACGCGGCGTGCTGCAGCCGCTCGTCGTGCGGCGCTCGGCCACCAAGGCCGGGATGTTCGAGATCATTGCCGGCGAGCGGCGCTGGCGTGCCTCGCAGATGGCGCAGCTGCATCATGTGCCGGCGGTGATCAAGGAGATCGACGACCGCCAGGCGCTAGAGATCGGCATCATCGAGAATGTGCAGCGCCAGGATCTCAACGCCATGGAAGAGGCGCAGGCCTATCGCCGCCTCACCGATGAATTCGGCTATACGGCGGATGCGATTGCCGACGCCATCGGCAAGAGCCGCCCGCATGTCGCCAATACGCTGCGCCTGCTCCAGCTTCCCGAAAGCGCCATCAAGCTGATCATCGATGGCCGGCTTACCGCCGGCCAGGCACGGCCGCTGATCGGCCATCCGCAGGCCGCCGAGCTGGCCGTGCAGATCGCCGATGGCAAGCTCACCGCGCGCCAGGCCGAAAGCATGGCGAAGATTGCCAAGGCGGTGGGCGGCGGCACGGTTGTGCCAAAAGCGCCCAAGGCCGGCGGCGCTTCGACGGCGGCGCCCACGGCGCCGAAGAAGAAGGATGCCGACACGCTGGCCTTCGAGCGCGGTTTAAGCCAGGCACTCGGCCTCGTCGTCGAGGTCGAGGTCGGCGAGGATCATGAGAGCGGTCGCCTGATCATCAACTACCGCCGCCTCGAACAGCTCGACGACCTGGCAAAGAAACTCAGCCGGAGATAATGGCGGCGGCCCGGCCCGATATCGAGGTCGATGCCGAAGCCGGCGTCATTCGGGTTTACGATTCACCCATCAGGCTTGAGCGTGAATTCTGGGGCTGGTTTCTGCTGGCGACCGCAGCGCCATTTCTGCTGTTTTTCTTCGCCGATATTCTCACGTTGATAGAGACCCGAAAAGGCAGGGGAGGTCTTTGGCCTGTTGCACTGTTCCCTTACTTGGCCGGCCTCTTTTTTGTCTTTGTCTCCATCTATCGCGGTTACCGGGTGCATAAGCGGATGCTGTATCTCGGTCCGGCGCTGGTTTTCTCGCCGCAGGGGCTGGTGGACCATTGGCTTGGCATCGGCTGCATCCCGTGGGACTTCGTCCGCGCCGGCAGTGGCAAGTCGAACTGGTTCCTGCGTCCGGCGGTGCGGCTCGAACGCGACCGGATCGACGAATGGCTCGGCACCATGCATGACAAGCAATGGATGCCGAAAAGCGGCTGGCTGTCGCGCGCTGAATCCTGGGACCGTCGTGTCGGCCTGTCGCAGACCGGCGGCACGTCACTGGCGCTGGAGCGCGACGACCTGCTCTGGCTGATTGCCCATCATGCTTCGGTAAAGGGCCTGCCCGAAGGCTACCAGCCGAAGCACCCGGCGCTGGCCGGCCTGCCGCCGGGAAGGCTCCTGCCATGAAACCGATGTTTCGGCGGCTTGTTCCAGATCGGGCGCCCGCCATGCCCAGGCCGATGGCGTGCCGGAAAGCTACCGCCCGCGCCATCTGGCGCTGATCGGCCTCAGCCCGCGGGCGCGCTGAAACCGATGGCGCGCCAGAATTCGGCGTCGAGCAATGCCGCCATATCGGCGGCGGGGGCGTCGCCGGTCTGAGGATTGATTGGCTGTGGCGCCGACAGGCTGAATTCTGCCGCGATGAAACCATCAAGGCTTGGCCGGCGCGGGCCGTTGCCGAGTTCGACGGTTTCTGCTTTCAGCCGGCGCAGGGCGTCGAGCTCATTGGCGATGGCATCCGGCAGGGCGCAGCCGGCCAGCAGGCCATCCAGATGCATCGGCAGCGGCTGGCCGGGATTGCGGCGCAGGAAACGCAGATTCAGCAACGGCCGCAGCACATAGAAATAGGTCTTGAGCTTGACCTGCTCACCGCTGGCGAGATGCTTCTCCACCTGGCGCTCGGCGAGATGGCGGTAGTGATAGGCGGCGGCGCGGCCCCAGGCGGTCTGCTCCGACAGCCGCACCAGGTTCGGCCGCGTGATGCCGTCGCAGCGATAGACCAGTGGCGACACCGCCCATTCCAGCAAGGTGGGATTGCCGCGCGCCAGCAGCTTCAGCGCCTTGGCGATATCCCAGCCGTTGATATCGAGCACCGGATCGACCGGCCGCTCCACCACATCGCGCAGCGGCTCCAGGCGTAGGTAATCCGCCACCGGCCGGGCATAGATGAAGCGCACGTCGAAATCGCTGTCGGGCGATGGAAAGCCCCAGGCGCGGCTGCCGGATTCGATGGCGAACAGGATGCGGATGCCATGCGCCTGTTCCAGTGCCTCAAGTTCCGCCGCGATGCGCGCCGCCATGTCGGCTGGAATGGCGGGTGCAATGGGCGTCATGGCTGCGCCTCCTTGAGTGCGGCGCGGATTATGGCGATGCGCAATTCGCGCTGCCGTGGCGATGCCGGCACAGCAGCGGCGGCGCGATAGCAGCGGCGCAGCAACCCACCCTGCGGATAAGGCCGCTGCTCATGCCCGAGGCGGCCGCGCGCATCGGCCTCGCAGACCAGCAGCAGGCTTTCCAGCCGCTGCGGCTGGCGCCATTTGTCGCTTAAAGCCGCCAGCAGATCATGCAGCGTGGCGGGCCGCAGGTTTGCTGCCTGATGCACCATGAGATGCCAGCGGCAGGCTGCCATGCCGAGATCGGCCCAATCCTCAGGCAGGCCGAGGCGCGTGCTGAGTGCCGCGATGATCGGCAGGCCGCTCTGCTCATGGCCGACATGGCGCGGCCATTCCGCCGGTGGCGTTGCGGCCTTGCCGAGATCATGCACCAGGGCGGCAAAGCGCAGCGCCGGATCGGCACTCAAGGCGCAGGCCTGGCGCAGCACCATCAGGCAATGCCGCCCAGTATCGATCTCGGGGTGATGCGCCTCGGGCTGCGGCACACCCCACAAGGCATCCACTTCGGGCAGCAGCTGGCCGAGCCGGCCAGCATCGCGCAGAGCCTGCAGGAAGTCCCACGGCGCCGGACCGGCCAGGGCAGCGCGCAAGGCGCTGGCGAATGTCGCCGCCTCCGGCGTGCCGAGATTATTATGGTTCACGGCATCATGATGGCTCACAGCAAAGCCTTACGGCGTGTTGCCCGGCTGCCAGCCGGCGATGCTTACCGCATCGCCCTGGCGCAGCACCGTGTAACGCACTAGGCGCCGGATCGGCCGGCCGGACAGATTGCTCTCGTCGATCCGCAGGTAGTCGAGCGCCACGTCGATCTCAAAGCCACTGTCTGTGTCCTTCGCCTCACCGCGCAGCGACCAATCTTTGAGCAGGCTGTTGTCGCGGCCTTCGCTGTCGGGCAGCTTGCTGCTATTTGCAGTGAAATGCTGGCGCAGCGCAGCATCGAATTTGCGCCAGTTGATTCCCGATACCGGCAGCGTCGTCGTGGTCGGTACGGTATCGGCTAGTGGCTTGGCACCATCACGCTGCAGCAGCGAGTTGATCTGCCAATGACCGACATGGGGCCAGACCGGTCGCAGATTTACCTCGTCATTGCACCTGACAAGAGCCGGAGCGATCACCGTGCTGAGCAGGCTTATGCCGGCGCCCGCCATACCGGCGGCGAGGCCGCCCGTATTGACCGGGTCGATATAAGTCGGGCGGCTGCAGTCGAACTCTTTCACCGCCACCTCGATGAACCACTCGCCGCCGGCCTGCAGTTCGGCGCGCTGCAGCAATGTTTCCGCCATGGCATTCCTGCTTCCGGCTTCCTCAAGGCGCAGCTCATAGCTGCCGGGTGCCACGTCCCGGATCAGGTAACTGTCGTTGCGGATATTGCCAAGGCTGACATTGTTCAGCAGGGCGCGCGGCTGTGGCCGGCCCGGATCGACGCGGTAGAGCACGATGCGGGCGGTATCCTGCGGCTTTGCCGGCATCTGCATCGGCGCGGTATAGGTGAAGTCGCGCCCGCGATCAGGCACGCAGGCGGCGAGCAGCAGGCAGCACAGCAATAATAAGGTGGGTCGGCGCATAGCACCCCAGGCTGGTTTCCGGGCTTGACCGTAAGACTATGTAGACCGCGAGGAGGTATTACAACTTGGTGTGATGCCTTTGGATGGAAGTGCGCTTGCCAGGGCCGGTTTTCCACCCCGACTATCTCCTCAGAGCCGCCTAAAGGCACCGACTCCCAGGCAGGCAGCGCCAAACAATCGCCATAATACCGCCTATTCCGTTGGCATTTAGGCGGTGAATGGCGTTATTTTAGGCATGCATCTGGGGCGCTGCCTGCTATGGCGGCGTGATTCGGGGGCGAATCAACGCTGAATCCGGCTTTGTTGCATTGCAGCCAAGTGGCACGGTTCTTGTAAACCTGAAATCCCGAGGCGCGTACCAGGGTGGGTCGGCCGGTCCGGAAGTTGTGCCGGGCGGCGACCGGCAGGTGGTGCGGGTCACCAAGCAGGAGGTTATCGACAATGCCACGTCTTTCCGTAACGGCGATGCCCGCCGTCCCTCAGAATTACGGCCGCCAGCTCGGCTGGCTGCTGCTGGCGCTCGCCGCCATGTTTGCGCTGCTGCCGTTCCATGCCTTCGCCCAGGCCGCCGCGCCGGCTGCCGCCGAGGCCGCCGCCGCGCCGAAGCTTGATACCGGCGATACCGCCTGGATGCTCACCTCCACCGCCCTGGTGCTGCTGATGACCATCCCGGGCCTGGCGCTGTTCTACGGCGGCATGGTCCGCAAGATGAACGTGCTCACCATCATGATGCAGTCCTTCGCCATCACCTGCCTGGTGTCGGTGCTGTGGATGATCATCGGTTACAGCCTGGCCTTCTCGCCGGGCAACGCCATCATCGGCGGCTTTGGCAACCTGTTCCTGTCCGGCATCGCCATCGACAGCGTGAACGACCTGGCCAAGACCATCCCGGAGACGGTGTTCCTCACCTTCCAGATGACCTTCGCCATCATCACCCCGGCCCTGATCACCGGTGCCTTCGCCGACCGCATGAAGTTCTCGGCGATGCTGTGGTTCATCGGCCTGTGGCTGATCTTCGTCTATGCCCCGGTTGCCCACATGGTTTGGGGCGGCGGTCTGATGGGCGAAATGGGCGTGCTCGACTTCGCCGGCGGCACCGTGGTGCATATCAACGCTGGCATCGCCGGCCTGGTTGCCTGCTTGGTCATCGGCAAGCGCATGGGCCATGGCAAGTCCAGCCACGCGCCGCATAACCTGACGCTGTCGATCATCGGCGCCAGCCTGCTGTGGGTTGGCTGGTTCGGCTTCAACGCCGGTTCCGCCGCCGGTGCCAACGTCAATGCCGGCATGGCCATGCTGGTCACCCAGATCGCCACCGCTGCTGCCGCTCTCGCCTGGATGTTCGCCGAGTGGATCGCTCGCGGCAAGCCCAGCGTGCTCGGCATCATCTCCGGCGCTGTTGCCGGTCTGGTTGCCATCACCCCGGCTGCCGGCTTTGTCGATCCGATGGGCGCGCTCATCATCGGCCTGATCTCCGGCGTGGTCTGCTTCGTCGCCGCCACCAGCGTGAAGAACGCTCTCGGCTACGACGACAGCCTCGATGCCTTCGGCGTCCATGGCGTCGGCGGCATCGTCGGTGCGGTGCTCACCGGCGTGTTCGCCAAGGCGGCGATTGCCGGCAAGGATGCCCCGCTGGGCCTGCTGGACGGCAATGGCGGCCAGGTGCTTACCCAGATCTACGGTGTGGTCATCACCATCGTGTTCACCGCGATCGTGACCCTGATCATCCTCAAGATCGTGGATTGGACCATCGGTCTGCGCGTCGACGAGGCCACCGAACGTGACGGCCTCGATCTCAACTTGCACGGCGAGACGGTGCAGTAAGACGCGCATACTTGCAGCCCGGACCGACACACCCACCCGTCGGCCCGGGCTGCATCTTTTTCGCTTCCCGCTACGCGGCCAATCCCCTACTCTGATTGCCAGCGACTAGATTACGGGGGATCGCGATGCCCGCTTTCGATGAAATGACCGAAGCCGGTGGCGTGGTCCGCATCCCCTACCAAGGCTATTCGCGCTGGCTCAAGAATGTGCCCGCCGATGTGCCGGCCAAGCGCCGCCATGAAGCCGACACGCTGTTCCGCCGCCTTGGCATCACCTTCGCCGTCTATGGCGAGGGCGGCGACACCGAACGCCTGATCCCCTTCGATATCGTGCCGCGTATCCTTGCCGCCTCCGAATGGGCGCGGCTGAAGCGCGGGCTTGAGCAGCGCGTCAAGGCGCTGAACGCCTTCCTGCACGATATCTATCATGAGCAGGACATCATCCGCGCCGGCAAGATTCCGGCCGACCTGATCCTCGGCAACGAGCAGTTCACCGGCGCCATGGCCGGGTTCCGCGTGCCGCACGGCATCTACACCCATATCGCCGGCATCGACGTGGTGCGCACCGGCGAAAACGATTTCTTCGTGCTGGAAGACAATGCCCGCACGCCCAGCGGCGTCAGCTACATGCTGGAAAACCGCGAGGCGATGATGCGCCTCTTCCCCGATCTGTTCGCCCAGGTGCGTGTCGCCCCGGTGGGCCATTACGCCGATGCGCTGCTGCAGACTTTGCGCGAATGCGCGCCGCCGAACTGCAATGAAGAACCCACCGTGGCGCTGCTGACGCCCGGCGTCTACAACTCGGCCTATTTCGAGCATGTCTTCCTGGCCGAGCAGATGGGCATCGAGCTGGTGGAAGGCTCGGACCTGGTGGTCAGGGACGGCTTCGTCTACATGCGCATGGTCGGCGGCCTGAAGCGCGTCGACGTGCTCTACCGCCGGCTCGATGATTCCTTCCTCGACCCGCAGGCTTTCCGCAAGGATTCGATGATCGGCGTGCCGGGCCTGTTCGCCGCCTACAAGGCCGGCAACATCACGGTCACCAACGCGGTCGGCACCGGCGTCGCCGATGACAAGTCGGTCTATCCCTATGTGCCGGACATGGTGCGCTTTTACTTGGGCGAAGAACCGACTTTGGCAAATGTGCCGACTCATATTCTGCGCC
Source organism: Ferrovibrio sp. (assembly GCF_965278975.1). Taxonomy (GTDB): domain Bacteria; phylum Pseudomonadota; class Alphaproteobacteria; order Ferrovibrionales; family Ferrovibrionaceae; genus Ferrovibrio. The sequence continues at coordinate 1,466,591 of NZ_OZ257126.1, read as the reverse complement.
GGCCGGACGACCTGAAATACACACTCGAGCATCTCGACGAGCTGGTGGTGAAGGAAGTGCATGGCTCCGGCGGCTACGGCATGCTGGTCGGCCCGCGTTCCAGCAAGGCCGAGATCGAAGCCTTCCGCGCCAAGATCATCGCCAAGCCGGAAGCCTATATCGCGCAGCCGACCCTGGCGCTTTCCACCTGCCCGACCTTTGTCGAAAGCGGACTGGCGCCGCGCCATGTCGATCTGCGGCCCTTCGTGCTGTCGGGCAACAGCACGCGCATCGTGCCGGGCGGCCTCACCCGCGTCGCCTTGCGCGAAGGCTCGCTGGTGGTGAATTCCAGCCAGGGCGGCGGCACCAAGGATACCTGGGTGCTGGAACCCCTGCCCGGCGAAGTGATGCCGGAGGAACCGGCGCAAGGTCAGACCCAATCCCAGTCTCAGTCTCAGGCCCAATCTCAGGCGGCGGGGGCTGAATAATGCTGAGCCGCGCCGCCGATAACCTCTACTGGATGATGCGCTATGTCGAGCGTGCCGAGAACATGGCGCGCATGCTGGACGTGACGCACCGCATGTCGCTGATGGGTGCCGATACTGGCATGAACCAGTGGGATGCGGCGCTGATCATCGCCGGTGCCGACAAGCCCTTCGCCCTGCGCGGCGGCTCTGCCACGCCGCGTTCGGTGATCGACTTCCTGGCTTTCGCGCCGGACAATCCCTCTTCCATCGCTGCCTGCCTCAAGGGCGCGCGCGAAAATGCCCGCGCCATGCGGGCGCAGATCACCAACGAAGCCTGGGAAAGCATCAACGCCGCCTGGCTGGAAATGCGCACGCTCACGCTCGACAAGGTGGAGGCCGACGGCCTGCGCGGCTTCTTCGACTGGGTGCGCGACCGCAGCCATCTGTTCCGCGGCGTGGCGGAAGGCACCATGCAGCGTGGCGACGCCTATCGCTTCATGCGCCTTGGCACGCTGATCGAACGCGCCGATTCCACGGCGCGTATCCTGGACGTGAAGTATCATATCCTGCTGCCCAGCCCGCGCGATGTCGGCGGCGCGGTGGATTACTACCAGTGGGGCGCGCTGCTGCGCTCGGTGTCGTCTTTCCGCATCTACCGCCAGATCTATCGCGACAGCATCACGCCGCTGCGCGTTGCCGAATTGCTGATCCTGCGCGACGACATGCCGCGCAGCCTGCATAACTGCTTCTCCGAAATCGTCGAGATCATGCAGCATCTGCGCGTGCATTACCGGCGCGACTATGAATCCGTACGCCTGGCCGAACGCCTGCTGATGAAGCTGCGCTATGGCACAATCGACGAGATCGTCGCCAAGGGTCTGCACGAATATCTCACCGAGGCGATCGACCAGAATATCGAACTCGGCAGCATGATCGCCCAGGATTTCATGCACAGCGCCTGAAGATTGCCGGCCTGGGCCGGCAGCCTCGGACAATAAAAAAACCGCCGCTCAATCGAGCGGCGGTTTTATTTTCAGTGCCGGGATAACGGATCAGAATTCCTTCCAATCGTCATCGTCGTCGCGTTTCAGTGCCGGTGTACCGGCTGGCGTCGGACGCAGCAGTTTCGGCGGTTCCTGCCGGGCTAATGGCGGCTTTGCCGCAGCCGGCTTGGTTGCCGGGCCTTTGGCGCTGAGCGGTTTGCCCATTGAGGGCTTGGCGGCAACCGGGACAGGTTTCGCTGCCACGGCCAATGGTGAAGCCGGCTTACTCGCGGCAGGTTTTGCGGCGGCAGCCTGCTGTGCCGCAGCCTTGGGTGCGGCGGGCTGTGCCGAAGCCATGTTCATGCCGCTGAAATGCCGCGATACCTGCACCTTGGCGGAATCTTCCGCGAAGTAGCGCACCGCCACCATGTTGTCTTCCAGCCGCACGACTGTGGCCTCGGCAGCGAAATTCATGCCGACGCTTTGCAGCGATGCCCTGAGCGACAGACGGGTGCCGAGTGCCGGCACCTGTTCCACCGGACCGAACAGCATGCCGAACTGGCTCCAGTTGCGGGCGCGATAGCTGCGGCCGCCGGTCTCGATGGTGTCGCTGGGGCCGAGATCGAAGCGGCTTTCGCGGCGGCGTTCCGACAAGGTTTCGCCGCCACGGTCGAAGAAGCCGACCAGATCGGCCAGTTCATTGGCCTGGAAAGCCAGGTTCTGCGTCGCCGCGCTGGTTTCTTCCACCAGGGCGCCATTGCGCTGGGTCATCTCGTCCATGTTGAGGATCGCGGTGTTCAGCTCCTGCATGGCGCGGGCCTGCTCGCCGCTTGCCGCCGCGATCTCGGCCACCAGGTCGGACGCCTGCTTGATGGCGCCGACGATTTCCTCCAGCGCCTTGCCGGTCTGGCCCACCAGGTCCACGCCGGTTTTCACCTGGGCGTTGGAATTCTGGATCAGCGCCTTGATGTCCTTGGAAGCGCCGGCCGAACGCTGCGCCAGCGCACGCACTTCCTGCGCCACAACGGCAAAGCCCTTGCCGGCTTCGCCGGCGCGGGCCGCCTCCACGCTGGCATTGAGGGCCAGCAGGTTGGTCTGGAACGCGATCTCGTCGATCAGGCTCATGATCTCGGAAATACGCTGGGCGCCGTTTTCGATCTCGCCCATCGCCTTCATGGCATTGTTGACCACGGCACCGCCCTTGGCGGCAATGTCGCGGGCGGCTGCCGCGCGATGATCGGCGGCCTGGGCATTCTCGGCGGTCTGGCGCACCGTCTCGGTCACCTGCTGCATGGCGGCAGCGGATTGCTCCAGGGTTGCCGCCTGGCTTTCGGTGCGCTGCGCCAGGTCCTGGGTACCGGTGGCGATTTCACCCGCCGAGTTGTTCACATTGCCGGCGGCGATGCCGATCTTGCCGGTGATGTCGTTCAGCTTGTCGATGGTGGCGTTGCAGTTTTCCTGCAGCCGCTTGAGCTGGCCGTCATACTGGCCGGTCATGCGCTGGCTGAGGCGGCCATGGGCCAGGGCATCCATCACGCCGTCGATATCGTTCACGGCGCGCGCCATGGTATCCACCATGCCGTTCACGCCGCCGGCGATCTCGCGCATGAAGCCGCTCTTGCCGTCGAGATTGACGCGCTGGCTGAAGTCGCCATGCTGCGCGGAATCCACCAGGCTGGCCACTTCGCCCTGTACGGTGAGCAGTTCGGTGACATCCTTCCATTCCACGGCAGCACCCAGCCGTTTGCCGGTGGCATCGAATACCGGCACGGCGGTGAGTTCAAAGGACAGGCCGCCGAGCTTGAGGTTGCCGGCCATTGCGCCGGTCAGCGTGGCAAGCTTGTGCTGCTGCAGGGCGGGGTCGCGCAGCAGCGTATCAATCGGGCCGCCGAGCAGGCCTGCGGCATCGAAGCCGGGAATCTCGCGGCGGATTGCCGGCGCGGCCTCGCCGAACACCCGCATCGCGGCATTGTTCAGGAATACCAGCCTGCCCTGCTCATCGGCCAGAATCACCGGATTGGTCAGGCTGTTCAACGTTTCCTTGGTCTGCAGTCCGGTGACGATGCGGTCGCGCACCACCATCACTTCGCGCAGCGCGGCACCGATTTCATCGCTGCGCTCGGCACCCTTGGTATCGATATCGACCTTGCCGGCGGAAAGCTCGCTCATGGCACTGGCCAGGCGCAGGATCGGCCGGGCAAAGGCATTGCCATAGGGTTGGCCCACCACCTGCGAGGCGATCAGCGCCAACAGCAGCACGATCAGCATTTCAAGCTCTACTTCGTAGAGCGTATCGAAGGCCTGCTTGGAGGGTACGCGCACCAGGACCGACCAATCCATGCCGGGATAGCCATAAGCGCCGCTGGCATGATAATAGCCGGTCACCTGCTTCACGCCGGTGCGGGTATTGGTGTCTTCCATGCCGCCGGCCCGCTTGGCCACCGCTTCGCGGGCCGCCATCAGGCCGGTCTCGGCCAGGTTCAGCTTGCCGATGATGCTGAAGTCGCGCTGATACTTGTGGTTCACCAGCCTGTCGGGATCGAACTCCACCACCACAGTCCCTTTGGGGTCCAGGATGGTGATCGAGGTGTTGTCGATGCCGGCAATCTCGAACTGTTTATGCGCCGCGTGCGCGATATCCTCCACCAGCGCCATATCGGCGAAGTTCGCCCACACCGCCACGATCTTGCCCTCGGTATCCTGCACCGGGGCGGCGAAGATCATGGCATAGTCGTCGCCGGCATAAAGGCTGTTGAGTTCCGGGTGGCGCACGGGCTGTTCCACCACGCTGCCGGTGAAACCATCCTTGCCAATCAGGAATTTGCCGGCGAGCGCATCGCGCAGCCAGGCGGCATTGGCGTAATTGCCCTGGTAGAGCGCGGCGGTGTTCAGCGGCTTGCCGGCGGCATCCTTGCTGTTCACCGCCAGCACCTTGCCCTCGGGCGAAACCAGCAGCATCAGTTTGTAGACGCCGTAATTCGCCATGTAGCGGTCCATGGCCTGCACCAGCGGGTTCTTCTCGCCCGGCTTGCCCCAATTGGCCGGGTCCATGGCGGCGGTGTTGTAGCCGAAGGCCTGCACATCACCGTAGCGCTCGAACAGGTTGCGGTCGATCAGGTCGGAGACATTCACCGCCATGGCGGCAAGCTGGTCGATGGCATCCTGGCGGAACTTGCCAAGCTGGTAATAGATGATGCCGGCCATGATCAGCATCGGCACCACAGCAAAGGCCACCAGGGCAGCCACGATCTTGCCGCGGATACCCAGTTTGAGACTGAAACCCTTCGCCATCACTTTGCGCTCCTTGGAAGACCAGTGGGCGTACCGGGCAGCCTGGCCCAGAGCGCGCTGATCGACTTTGATCTGAAACAACCGCAGATATACGCCTCAGCCCCCCCACCCAGACCAGTTACTTTGGATTAAGAGCTTGGTCTGTTAGCAAAAATTAAGCCCCCAGGGCACCGAGGCAGAGACGGCGGCGGCAAAAACGCTATAATCAGCCGTTGCATACACTTCAGAGGCTTAGTTGGCATGACCTATTGCGTCGGGCTCAACCTGCGGGACGGGATCGTGATGCTGTCCGACAGCCGCACCAATGCCGGTGTCGACAGCATTGCCACCTTCGGCAAGATGCATGTGTGGCAGAAGCCGGGCGACCGGGTGCTGGCTTTGTGCACCGCCGGCAACCTGTCGCTCAGCCAGTCCGTGGTGTCGCTGCTCAATGACAGCTTCACCGATTCCGAGGGCAAGCAGCATGACCTGATGCAGGCGACGCGGATGTTCGAGGCCGCCGGCATTGTCGGCGCCGCGATCCGCGAAGTGGCACGCCGCGATGGCGAGGGGTTGAAGCAGGAAGGCATCGAGCCGAACCTGACCATGCTGCTCGGCGGCCAGATCAAGGGCCGCCCGACCCAGCTCTACATGCTTTACTATGCCGGCAATTTCATTCGCGCCACGGAGGACACACCGTTCCTGCAGATCGGCGAGGCGAAATACGGCAAGCCGATCCTGGATCGCGTCATCCAGCCGGAAACGCCGCTGATCGAAGCCGCGAAATGCGCGCTGATCTCGATGGATTCGACTTTGCGCTCGAATATCTCGGTCGGCCTGCCGCTGGATCTGCTGATCCTGCGCAAGGATGAATTCAAGCCGGCCCTGCGCCGCCGCATCGATGCCGATGATCCCTATTTCAACGACATCCGCCGCCGCTGGGGCGAGGGCCTGCGCTCGGTCTTCGCCACCACGCCGGACCCGGACTGGGGTCTGTAAGCGCGTCTCTTTATATTTCTCGTCATGCCGGCGAAAGCCGGCATCCCATTTTTTGCTGATGAAATGGGACCCTCTGTAAGCGCGCGAACGCCAGATGGCGTTCGTGGGCGCACAGGCCCGAAGGGCTGGCGCGAGGGTGACGGCTGAAGGAATTGCTTTATCTCAATCGATCAGCTTGCCGTTTTCATCGAAGAACGGGAACGGGCCGGGATAGTCGCCGATCGGGGCGACATGGCTTACCAGCATGCCATCGCGCCAGCGGTGCAGCATGAAGCCGGGCGGCTCCATGCGGAAGCGGCTGGGTGCGTCGTCGCGCAGGTCCAGCGCCACCTGATGCGCCGGGCTCGGGCTGGTCATCACCGCGCGGCCGCCGACGCGGGCATGGATCGTGCGGTGCAGATGGCCGCACAGGATCAGCTCGATCTGGGGATGCTTCGCCACCACGGCGGCAAAATCCTCGCGGCCGATCAGGCCGATATCATCCATATGGCCGATGCCAGTTTCAAACGGCGGATGATGCATCATCACCAGGGTCGGGCGCTGCGGCTGTTCGGCCAGGGTGCGATCGAGCCAGGCTAGGCGCTCGGCGCAGATTTCGCCGCCACCCTGGCCCGGGATGATGGTATCCAGGCCGATCAGGCGTAAAGGCCAGTCCTCCACGGCATACTGCAAAAAGCCGCTGGCCGGGAAATAGCCGCCGGCTTTGAAGGCTTCGCGCATCGGGTCGCGTGCATCATGGTTGCCCGGCACCACATAGAGCGGCTGGGTCAGCGGCGCGATGATCTCCTGCAGATGCGCGTATTCCTCCGGCCGGCCGAGATCGACCAGATCGCCGGTCATGATGATCAGGTCCGGCTGCGGGTTCAGCTTCTGCACTTCGGCGACGCAGATGCGCAGCATCTCGGCGGTATCGACCTTCTTGTAGGCGAGCTTGCCGGGCAGCTTGATATGGGTGTCGGTGATCTGGCAGATCAGCATGAGTGGGTCTCCTACAGCGCCAGCAGGCTTTGCGGATCGATGCGCAGGCCGACCTGCTGGCCGCGCTGGAAATCGCGCCGCAGGTTGGTTTCCACCACCAGCGGCTTGTCCTCGCCGACGGAGACAAACAGCCGCGTGCGGTCGCCGAGGAAGAAGGCGGCATCGATGCTGCCGGTGAGATGCGCTTCGCTACCTTCGGCGAGATGCGTATCCTCGGGCCGGAACATCGCCTCCAGCACCTGTGCCGGGGCCTGCGCCGGCGCTGTGGGCCACGGAATCAGGCCAGCGGCAGCGCGCAAGCCGCCGGATTCCACACGGCCCTTGATCTTGTTCATGGTGCCGATGAATTCAGCGACAAAGCGCGTCGCCGGCTGGCGGTAGATATCGCGGGGTGAGCCCACCTGCGCCACGCGGCCATGATCCATCACCACGATGCGGTCGCCCAAGGCCATCGCCTCGGCCTGATCATGGGTCACATACACCGCCGTGATGCCTAAGCGCCGCAGCAGGCCATCGATTTCCAGCCGCAGCGTGTCGCGGAGTTTCGCATCCAGCGCGGTCAGCGGTTCATCCAGCAGCAGGGCGCGCGGTTCGGCGGCGAGCGCGCGGGCGAGTGCGACACGCTGGCGCTGGCCGCCGGAAAGCTGCTCGATGCGACGATCGGCAAGCTGTTCGATGCGCATCATGCCGAGCAATTCAGAGACACGCTGCTTGATCGCCGGCTGTGGTTTTTTGCGGATGCGCAGGCCATAGCCGATATTCTCGGCCACGCTCATATTCGGGAACAAGGCATAAGACTGGAACACCATGCCGACATTGCGCTTCTCGATGGCGAGCGGCGTCACGTCAGCACCATCGAACAGCACGCGGCCGCCGGCATCGGGGCTTTCCAGCCCGGCGATGATGCGCAGCGTCGTGGTCTTGCCGCAGCCAGACGGCCCGAGGAACACCACGGTCTGTCCGGCGCCGATTTCAAGGTTCAGCGGCTCCAGCGCCTTGGTGCCATCGGGGAAAGTCTTGGAGCAGTTTTCCAGGCGGATCGAAACGGGCTGCATCATGGATTACTCCTCCTCCGCCTGGAAACGCGGCTTGGCCGTCTGTCCCATCGCCTGCATGGCGATCAGCAGCGGCACGATCATCAGGAAAAACACCAGCGTATAGGCACTGCCGATTTCAAGCCGCAAGCTGGCATAGGCATCGGCGAGGCCGACAGGCAGCGTCTTGGTCAGTGGCGTGTGCAGCAGCCAGGTCATGTTGAATTCGCCCATCGACAGCGTCACCACCATCAGCGAGCCAGCGAGAATCCCGCCCCGGCAATTCGGCAGCACAACATGGAAGAAGCGCTGCACGAAGCTGGCGCCGAGCGAAGCCGCGCCTTCCTCAAGCGTCTTGAGGTCAATCGCCATCAGCACCGCCAGCACCGAGCGCACCATGAATGGCAGGGTGAACAGCACATGGCCGACCAGGATGAAGGCGGACGAGGTGCGGAAACCGCCGGCACCACCATACATCACGATCAGCGCCAGGGCGGTAGCGAGGCCCGGCACCGCCACCGGCATCACCAGCAGTTCCTCGATGGCGCGGCTGAAAGCGTTCTGTCGCTTGGCCAGCACATAGGCCGCCGGAATGCCGAGCAGCAAGGTGATGGCAAGGCAGGCCAATGAGAGCGCGATGGAATGGAAGATGGTGTCGCGGTAGCCGGACCATACTTCCATCACCCAGCGCAGCGTCAGGCCGCTGGAAAGCCCGGTCTGGTAATTCACCGTGAGGCCGGCCAGCACCGATAGGATCACCGGCACGACAAGGAAGCCGCAGACCGTGAGGGTGAAAGCGAGTTGCAGCCAGAATAACGGAGTGCGTTTCGTCATGGCTGCCCCCTAGCCTGCCGCAGCGACTGTGCCGCCGGCAATCTGGCGGGCCACCGCCAGCACGATCCAGGTGACGGCACCCAGAACAAAGCTCAAGGCCGCCGCCATCGCCATGTTGGCTTCCAGCGTGAACTCGGTATAGATCACCATCGGCAGCACGTTGATGCGGGTGGCGAGCGTGAACGCCGTGCCGAAAGCGCCGACAGCCGTGGCGAAGCAGATCGCGCCGGCGGCCAGGAAGGCGCCTTTCAGGCCGGGCACGATCACATCCAGCACCACGCGCCAGGGCGAGGCGCCAAGCGAGCGCGCGGCTTCCTCCAGCTTGGGATCAAGCTTTTCGGCTGCCGCCATCACCGTGAGGATGGTGCGCGGAATCGAGAAATAGACATAGCCCATCAGCAGCCCGGCCATGGAATAGGCGAAGACCAGCTTCTCGCCGAACAGCAGCAGCGTGATATCGCCGATCAGGCCCTGGCGGCCGGCCAGCATGATCACCATGAAGCCGATCACCACGCCGGGGAAGGCAAGCGGAAAGGTCAGCATCGCCACCAGGGTGGCATTGCCGCGAAAACGGTTGCGCTGCAGGAACACGCCGGCGATGCCGCTGATGATCAGGGTGATCAATGTAGTGCCTGCAGCCAGCACCAGGGTGGCAATCAGGCTGTTGAAATAATTCTTGTCGGTAAGGATCGCCGCATAGGCCATGTAGCCGAGCTTGCCGCTGCCGCCAATGAAGAACAGCCGCGTCAGCGGCAGCAGGAAGAAGGCCAGAAAGAACACGCCTGCCGGCAACAGCAGCAGGGTAAGGATCGGGGTATCGCGTTTATCGGTCATGCGGACTCGGAAAGGCGGCCTCGGAAGAAAGACGGCGGGGTTGCCCCCGCCGCCTGTTGCTTAAGCGTCAGTTCACTTCGTTCTTGTAGCGCTCGATGATGCTCTTCTGCGCACCGGCCAGCTGCTTCAGATCGATCGGCTTGGCGCGGGCATAATCGGCATCGGGCAGGAACTTCGCCTTGGCGTCGGCCGAGAGATGCTCGGCGAAGACCGGACGCAGGAAGGCATTGCCCCACATCGCCTGGCTTTCCGGCGACAGCACGAAGTCCAGCACCTTCTTGCCGTTGGCGGCATTCGGGCCCTTGTTGGTCAGCCCCATCACATAGGGGAATACCACGCTGCCTTCCTTCGGGATCACGAACTGCACCGGCGCCTTGTCGGTATACTGGCCGCGATAGGCGTTGAAATCGTAATCCAGCAGGATCGGGATTTCGCCGGAGATGACGCGGGCATAGGAGGTCTGCTTCGGCACGATGGGATCGTTCTTGGCCAGCTTCTTGTAGAAGTCGATGGCCTTGTCGAGATTGCCGTAATCGCCGCCGAGCGCCAGGTTCACGGCCATCACGCCGAGCTGGCCGACAGCAGCCGAGGTCGGGTCGAGATAGCCGACCATGCCCTTGTATTCCGGCTTCAGCAGATCCGCCCAGCTCTGCGGCACCGGCTTGCCGCGCAACGCGGCGGTGTTCACGAACAGGCCCAGCGTGCCCGAGTGAATGGTGAACCAGAAGCCTTCCGGGTCCTTCAGGCTGGCGGGGATCTTGTCCCAGCCGGCCGGCTTGTAGGGGCTCAGCACACCGGCATCCTTGGCCGGATCGGCGGCGATGCCACCGAGATAGGTAACGTCGGCCACTGGATTGGCCTTCTCGGCGATCAGGGCGGCGATGGCCTGGCCGGAATTCTTGTTGTCCGGCGGCACGGTGATGCCCAGCTTGGCCTGGATCGCCTTGAGCTGCGAACCCCAGTCGGCCCATTCCGGCGGGCAGTTGTAGCAGATGGCGCGGCCCGAGTTTGAGCCCTGGGCGGCGACATCGAGCGGCTGCAGGCCGAGCGCGGCGAGACCGAGCGCGGCAGACAAGACGAGACGCTTAAGCATGGGTGTTGTCTCCTGTTGTGAAGGGAACCTGACTGGACGTGACGACGAGGCGGCAGCCGCTCTGTTCGAGTTGGCGCGCGATGGGCTCGGGCACGGCGCGGTCGGTGAACACCACGCTGGCCTCAGCGATATGGCCGCCACGCACCGTGGCGCCGCGGCCGAATTTGGAATGGTCCAGCACCAGGAAGCGGCGCCGGCAATGGGCAGCCAGGGCCTGGCGCATCGCCACTTCGTCCTGGCTGAAATCCAGCAGCGTGCCGTCCTCCGCCACGCCGCCGACGCCATAGATGCCGATATCCACGGCGAAGCGGGCGAAGAAGCCCTGCGCCTCGCCGGCAATCACGTCGCGGTCCAGGTTGCGCAATTCGCCGCCGGCGATGGTGACGCGGCTGTCGGGGTCGCGCGCCAGCGCCAGCGCGGCGTTGAGATTGTTGGTCATCACCCGCAGGCCGCCTTGGCCCTCGAAGCGCTCCGCCAGCGCGATGGCGCATTGCTCCGGCGTGGTGCCGATGCCGAAGAACAGCGAGGCGCCGCCATCGGGGAAATCCGCCGCCACCTGATCCGCCACCAGGGCGGCGATGCGGCGCTTGGCTTCCAGGTTCAGCACCTGGCGGGCGTGATAGGCCAGATTGCGGGTGCCGGTATCAAGATCGGCCGGCGGCGCTTCCACGCCGCCATGGCGGCGGCGCAGCAGGCCGCGGTCGCAGATCAGGTTGACGTCACGGCGCACGGTCTGGGGCGTCACCCCAAAACTCGCCGCCAGCGTCTCGATGGTCTGGAAACCGTCGCGCCGCACCAGGTCCACAATGGCCCGGGCGCGATCCTCCGCCTGCATTGCCACGCTCGTCGTTCCTCGTCCCATGGTTCCCGGTTGCCCCGGTGAACCTGCGCCGAATGTTCATATGAACAGTGACCGGCGCTTGTTATGTGCGTTTGACGTTCACATGAAAGTTTTGTGTCATCAAGTGAAAAGAGCAAGTCTCTTGAATTATGACTAATCTGACTATATTATTCAATAATCTGATCTTATTTGAGGCCAATATGACCAACTGGCAGGTGCAGGAAGCCAAGTCCCGCTTCAGCGAACTGGTGGAGCGCGTCCAGAGCGAGGGGCCGCAGACCATCACGCGCCACGGCGCTGCCCGCGCCGTGCTGCTTTCGGTGGCCGATTATCAGGCACTCAAGGCGCAGCGCCCGGATTTCAAGGCGCATCTGCTCGGCGGCCCGAAGCTGGATGATTTCAACATCCCGCGCGATGGCGACATCGGCCGGCCCGTGGAACTGTAATGCCCGGCTACCTGCTCGATACCAATGTGATTTCGGAAACCCGGCGCCAGCGCGCCGATGCCGGCGTGATGGCTTTCCTCGCCGCCGCCGAATCCGACATGCTCTACATGAGCGCGCTGACGCTTGGCGAATTGCGCAAGGGCGTGGCGATGAAGCGCGGCCAGGATGCCATTAATGCAGCTTTGCTCGGCCTATGGGTCGATGGCATCAAAAGCCAGTTCGCCGACCGGCTGCTGCCGGTGGATGCGGCGGTGGCGCGGCTCTGGGGCGAATTGTCGGCGCAGCGCAGACTGCCCGTCATTGATACCCTGATCGCCGCCACCGCCCTGCATCACGGCCTCACCCTGGTAACCCGCAACAGCCGCGATATGGCAGCAACCGGCGCGCCGCTGCTCGATCCGTGGCACGGGCTGTAAAGCTGCATTCCTGTTACCCCAGCCTTGCCAGCCAGATGGTGTGGCGGCCGCAGGTCGGGTCCTGCACCACGTGTGACACCACCTCGAAGCCTTGCGCCGCCAGCAGGCTGCGGTATTCAGCGGCATCCAGGCTGCCGTGATAGAGCGGCTCGCCTTCGAAGCTGCCGATGGCTTCGCCGTGATGCGGCGCCGCAGCCGATATCCAGGATATCGGCCGGCGCCTCGGGCAGCAGCTCGAGGAAACGGTCAAGCCAGGATGCTTCCATCAGCGAACGGCCGCGCAGCCTGTCCCAGGCGGCGGCGTGGCGTTCGTATAATCCAATGATGGCTTCGGCTGGCGACGACATGCCTCCAGCGTATTACCGCCCGCGCTCCTTGCGCCAGGCTTCAAAGTCGATCTTGGTCTGGGGATTGGTTGCCGGGTAGAGGCCACGGATCGAGCGGCCCTGCTTCTGCACCATCTCGGTGACGAAATCCTCGAATGCCGTCATCTCGACGGCTTCCACGGCGATTTCGTCGGCGATGCCCTGCGGGATCACCATCACGCCATCGGCATCGCCGACGATCACGTCGCCCGGGAATACCGGTGCATCGCCGCAGCCGATCGGCACGTTGATGTCGATGGCCTGGTGCAGAGTCAGATTGGTCGGCGCCGAGGGCCGGCTGTGGAAGGCCGGGATGCTGAGGCGGGCGATTTCAGCGGAATCGCGGAAGCCGCCATCGGTGACTACGCCGGCCACGCCGCGCACCATCAGGCGCGAAATCAGGATGCCGCCTGCCGAAGCGGCGCGCGCATCCTTGCGGCTGTCCATCACCAGCACGGCGCCCGCCGGGCAGATTTCCACCGCCTTGCGCTGCGGATGCTCCGGGTCCTGGAACACGGTGATCGGATTCAGGTCCTCGCGTGCCGGCATGTAGCGCAGCGTGAACGCCTCGCCCACCATGGTCGGCAGGCCGGGATTCAGCGCATGCACATCCTGGATGAACTGGTTGCGCAGGCCGCGCTTGTAGAGCGCGGTGGCCAGCGTCGGCGTGCTCACGGTCTTCAGCCTGGCGCGGGTTTCTTCCTTAAGACTGCTCATGGATCAATTCCTGTTGTTCAAGAGCCTGGGTTTCAAGAGAGTGTGGCGCCCTGGGTGTTGAGGTAAAGCGCATAGACCGACTGGCTGGCGGCCATGAACAGGCGGTTGCGCGCCGCGCCGCCGAAGCAGAGATTGGCGCAGCGTTCCGGCAGCGCGATGCGGCCAATCGCCTTGCCGGCCGGGTTGAACACCATAACGCCATCGAGGCTGTCGTGGCCCATGCCCCAGCCGCACCACAGATTGCCATCCACATCGCAACGGATGCCGTCCGAGGTGCCGGGGCCGCAATCGATATGCACGCGGCTATTGGCGAGCCGCTTGCCGCCATCGGTGACATCATAGGCGCGGATCAGGCGGTTCGGCGTGGCGCGCGAATCCACCACATAGAGGATGCTTTCATCGGGCGAGAAGCAGAGCCCGTTCGGGCCGACGCAATCCTCGGCCACGACGCTCAACTCGCCGCTGACAGGATCGAGACGGTAGAGCCATTGCGGCAATTCGGCTTCGGCCTTGTAGCCTTCGTAATTGCCGCCGATGCCAAAAGACGGATCGCTGAACCAGATGCTGCCGTCCGACTTCACGATCACGTCGTTGGGCGAATTCAGCCGCTTGCCCTGGTAGCTGTCGGCCAGCACGGTGAGGCTGCCGTCATACTCGGTGCGGGTCACCCGCCGCCCGCCATGCTCGCAGGTGACCAGCCTGCCCTGGCGGTCGCGGGTATTACCGTTTGCGTAGGTCGACGGCTTGCGGAATGGCGTCACCTGGCCGGTGGCTTCATCCCAGCGCAGCATCTGGTTGTTCGGAATGTCGCTCCAGATCAGGCTGCGCAGATCGCCGAACCAGACCGGGCCTTCGCACCAGCGATGGCCGGTGCTGATGCGCTCCACGGCGGCGAGGTTGATGCGGTATTTGGCGAAGCTGTCATCCAGGGTCTGGATGGCGGGATCGGGGTAGCGCGCGGCGGGAATCCACATGAAACGGAATCCTGGAACGGTGGAAGGAAACCGGGGCGGCAGGCTGCCGCCCCGGCATAGGCAGATAGTATCAGTTAACCGCCCGGTACATCACCCACCCCGGGCGCCCTGGGTATCGACATAAAGCGCATAGACCGACTGGCTCGACGCCATGAACAGGCGGTTGCGCATCTCGCCGCCGAAGCAGAGATTGGCGCAGCGTTCCGGCAGGGCGATGCGGCCGATGGCCTTGCCATCGGGGTTGAACACCATCACGCCGTCCAGATCATTGCTGCCCATGCCCCAGCCGACCCAGAGATTGCCATCGACATCGCAGCGCATGCCATCGGCCGTGCCCTGGCCGCAATCGATCAGCGCCTTCATGTTCGACAGCTTGCCGCCGGCGCCGACATCGTAGGAGCGGATGGTGCGGGTGGGGTTGCTGCGCACGTCGATGACATAGAGCTTGCTCTCGTCGGGCGAGAAGCAGAGCCCGTTCGGGAACTTGATGTCGTCGATGGCGACGCTGAGCTGGCGCGTGGCGGGATCGTAGCGGTAGACATTGGTGGGCAATTCCGCGCTGGCCTTGCGGCCTTCGTAATTGCCGCCGATGCCGAAGCTCGGATCGGTGAACCAGATCGTGTTGTCGGATTTCACCACCACATCGTTGGGCGAATTGAGCGGCTTGCCCTCGAACCTGTCCACCAGGGTGGTGATGCTGCCGTCATGCTCCGTGCGGGTGATGCGGCGGTTCATGTTCTCGCAGGTGATCAGGCGGCCCTGGCGGTCGCGGGTATTGCCGTTCGGGTAATTGGCCGGCTTGCGGTAGGGCGTCACCTGGCCGGTCTGCTCGTCCCAGCGCAGGATCTGGTTGTTCGGAATGTCGCTCCACAGCAGGTAGCGGCCATCGCCGAAATAGACCGGGCCTTCGCACCAGCGGTGGCCGGTGCTGATCCGCTCCACGGCGGCGAGGCCGAGGCGGTATTTGCCGAAGCTCTGATCCAGCACCTGCACGGCGGGATCGGGATAGCGCGCGGCGGGTACCCATTGCGCGAAGCTCTTTGAAGCCATGGTGGCGCCGGCGATAACGGCGGCGCTGCCGGTGAGAAACGCCCTTCTGTTGCTCTTCATGCTGCTGCTCCCTGTGTCCCGGCTATGCTGCCGGTGTTTGTGGCTCCAGTACGCGGTTGAAAAACTGGCCTGATAAAACGTTTTACTAAAATCCCGTGCGGAAATTTCCGACGCACGGCCTATCCAGGTCAGAAGATGTCGGGTTCAGGTACCGGCGCGCCGAAGCCGGTTTCGAGGAAGTCGAAATCGCAGCCTTCATTGGCCTGTTTGATATGGCGGCTGAACATCCAGCCATAGCCGCGCTCGTAGCGTGCCGGCGGTCGCTGCCAGGCGGCCTTGCGCCGGGCCAGTTCCTCGTCGCTCACTTCCAGGCGGATGCTGCGCTTATCCACATCCAGCGAAATGATATCGCCGGTTTGCACCAGGGCCAGCGGGCCGCCGATATAGGATTCCGGCGCCACATGCAGGATGCAGGCGCCGTAAGAGGTGCCGCTCATGCGCGCGTCGGAGATGCGCACCATGTCGCGCACACCCTGCTTCACCAGCTTTTTCGGGATCGGCAGCATGCCCCATTCCGGCATGCCGGGGCCGCCCAAAGGCCCGGCATTGCGCAGGATCAGCACATGATCCTCGGTCACATCTAGGGCGTCATCGTCGATGGCTTTTTTCATCGACGGGTAATCGTCGAATACCAAAGCTGGGCCTGAATGCTTGAGGAATTTCTGCGCGCAGGCGGATGGCTTGATGACGCAGCCATCGGGCGCCAGATTGCCCTTCAGCACGGCGAGCGCGCCTTCGGCATAGAGCGGATCGGCGGTGCTGCGGATCACGTCCTCCAGATGCACCTTGGCGCCGGCGATATTCTCCGCCACGGTCTTGCCGGTGACGGTGATGGCGCCGAGATGCAGATGCTCCGGGATGCGCGTCATCAGCGCCGGCAGGCCGCCGGCATAGAAGAAATCCTCCATCAGATACTGCTCACCCGATGGCCGGATATTGGCGATCACCGGCACCTTGCGCGAGGCTGTCTCGAAATCCTCCAGGCCAATGTCTGCGCCGGCCCGGCGCGCCATGGCGATCAGATGGATGATGGCATTGGTGGAGCAGCCCATGGCCATGGCGACGGCAATGGCATTCTCATAGGCCGGACGGGTCTGGATCTGCTTCGGCGTCAGGTCTTCCCACACCATCTCGACGATGCGCCGCCCGCTATCGGAGCACATGCGGATATGGCCGGAATCGGCGGCCGGAATCGAGGAGGCGCCGGGCAGGGTCATGCCGATGCTTTCGGCAATCGCCATCATGGTGGCCGCCGTACCCATGGTCATGCAGGTGCCGTAAGAGCGTGCGATGCCGGCCTCGATGGAATTCCAGTCGGCATCGGAAATATTGCCGGCGCGGCGCTCATCCCAGTATTTCCACGCATCCGAGCCGGAGCCGAGCACCTTGCCCTGCCAGTTGCCGCGCAGCATCGGCCCGGCCGGCACATAGATGAAAGGCAGCCCGGCAGAGGTGGCGCCCATCAGCAGGCCCGGCGTGGATTTGTCGCAGCCGCCGAGCAGCACGGCGCCATCCACCGGATGGCTGCGGATCAGTTCCTCGGTCTCCATCGCCAGCATGTTGCGGTAGAGCATGGTGGTGGGCTTGACGAAATTTTCCGACACGGAAATCGCCGGTAATTCGATCGGCAGGCCGCCGGCCATCAGGATGCCGCGCTTCACGTCTTCCACGCGATGCTTGAAATGCGCGTGGCAGGGATTGATGTCGGACCAGGTGTTCACAATCGCGATCAGCGGCTTGCCCTGCCATTCGGTGGGCGCGTAGCCCATCTGCAGGATGCGCGAGCGATGCCCGAAGCTGCGCAGGTCGTCGGGTGCGAACCAGCGGGCGGAACGGAGCTGATCGGGGGTCTTGCGGGTCATGCTTGCACTCAAGAGAAAAGAAAATAGCGGGGCGGACGGCTATCGCCCGCCCCGCCGGGGTCGTGGGCTTATTCCGGCTTGATGTTGCCGGTGTCGATCACGGTTTTCCAGCGCGCGATCTCGGCCTTGAGGAAGGTTTCGAACTGCGCCGGGCTGTTGGCCACCACGTCGAAGCCGACATCGTTGAATTTCTGCTTCACATCCGGGCTGTTCAGCGCCTTGGTCATGGTGTCGGCGAGCGTCTTGCGCACATCCGCCGGTAGGCCCTTGGGCGCCGCGGCCGCCTGCCAGGAATAGACTTCCACATCCTTCACCCCGGCTTCCGCCATGGTGGGCACGCTGTCCGGCAGGGCGGCATTGCGCTTGTCGGCGGTGACGGCCAGCGCCTTCAGCTTGCCGGCCTTCACATGCTGGGCGATGGCGCCGAGATTCTGGAACGACACATCGGCATGGCCGCCGATCAGGTCGGAAATGGCCGGCCCGCCGCCCTTATAGGGCACATGCACGCCCACCGTGCCGGTCTTCTGCATGAACAAAGCGGCGGTCAGATGGTCCGACGACCCGGTGCCGGAGGAGGCGAACGACACCTTGTCCGGGTTCTTCTTCATATGGGCGATCAGCTCGGCCACGTTGTTGGCCGGGAAATTCGCGCTGGCGACCAGCACATTCGGGGTGCGCACGGCGATGGTCAGCAGGTCGAAATCGGCCAGCGGATCGTAGCGCAGGTCCTTGAACAGGGCCGGGTTGATGGCGAATACGCCGATCGAGCCGACCAGCAGGGTGTAGCCATCGGGCTTGGCCTGCTTCAGCAGGCCGGCACCCAGCGAGCCATTGGCGCCGCCGCGGTTGTCGATGATGTGCTGCTGGCCCAGCAGTTCGGTCATCTTGGCGGTGAGGTGGCGCGCGGTCTGGTCCGAGGCGCCGCCCGGCGGGAAGGGCACGATCACGGTGACAGTGCGGTCCGGGTAGCCGGCAGCCAGGGCCGGGCTGCCGAGACCCCAGGTGATGGCGGCGGCGGTGGCGAGAGCGGCCACGGCCAGGCCGCGGCGGGTGATGCCGATCATTGGGCGGTTCCTCCATTTATATATGTCCCGTAAACAGTAAAGCACTAATGCATTAGTGCGTCAAACCTGATATTACTGGCGCCAAGCATGTTATAGAACATGACAAGTCTGCCTCTTCGTCCCTCTCCCCTGCCCTTACCTCCCCCGGAAACCATGAGCAGCCCGGCCCCCGCCATCCCGTTCAGCTTCGCGCCGATCCGCGACCGCACCCGCCATGCGGCGCCGCAGGTATTCGAGATGCTGCGCGAGAAGATCCTGGACCTCGACCTGCTGCCCGGCACGGTGCTCTCGCGGCCTGAATTGCAGCAGCAATTCGGCCTGTCCTCGACGCCGATCCGCGATGCGCTGCTGCGGCTGCAGGAAGAGGACCTGGTCGATATCTTCCCGCAGCATGCCACGAGGGTCAGCCGCATCGATATCGGCCATGCCCGCCAGGCCGCCTTCCTGCGCCGCGCCATCGAGGTGGAAGTGGCGCATAGCCTGGCCCTGGCGCCCGATGCGGCATTGGTCGAAGCCCTGCGCGACATGCTGCGCCAGCAGCAGGCGGTGGCCGACAGCAACGACCTGGGGCGTTTCAATCAGCTCGACCGCGCCATGCATCGCATGATGTATGACGCCGCCGGGATTCCCGATCTGTGGCAGGTGGTGCAGCGGCGCAACGGCCATATCCAGCGCCTGCGCAACCTGCATCTGCCGCTCACCGGCAAGGTGCAGCAGACCATCCGCGACCATACCGCCATCGTCGACGCGGTGGCGGCCGGCGATGCGGCGGCGGCGGCGCGGGAAGCGCGCCTGCATCTTTCGCGGTCGCTTTCCATCATCGATGAAATCAGGGCAAAATATCCGGCGGATTATTTCCGCGATTGAATCGCCGCCCCCAAAAGTGCCACGCCCCTAGAAGAGTTTGCCATGAGCCATCACCAGCATTTCTCCGCCAGCTACAAACTGGCGCGGGCCAAATTCCTTGCCGCCGCCCAGGCCGCCAATGCAGCGATCGAAAGCATCCCGCATCCGCTGAAAGGCTATGAAGGCGAAGACCTCGCCGCCGATGTGGCATGGATCGGCCCGCGCGACGCGGCGAATGTGCTGGTCACGGTCAGCGGCACCCATGGCATCGAAGGCTATTACGGCTCCGGCATCCAGGTCGGCTGGCTCAACGAGGGCCATTACAAGAATCTGCCGGCCAATACCGCTTTGCTGCTGCTGCATGGCTCCAACCCCTATGGCTTCTCCTGGGGCCGGCGGGTGAATGAAGACAACATGGATATCAACCGCAACTTCATCGCCTTCGAACGCGGTGCGGTGCCGCCGAAGAATCCAGCCTATGCCGAAGTGCATCCCTGGCTGGTGCCGGCTGAATGGAATGAGGCGGCGATTGCAGAGGTGCAGGCGCAGCTTGCGGCCTATTACCAGCGCGTCGGATCGAAGGCGGCCAATGCTGCCATTGTCGGCGGCCAGCACAGCCATGCCGATGGCATCTTCTATGGCGGTGAAGGCCCCTGCTGGTCGCACCGCATGATCCAGGATGTCTGCGCGCGCTATCTGACATCGGCGAAGCGCATCGCCGTGATCGACTTCCATACCGGGCTCGGGCCGTTCGGCTATTCCGAACTGATCTGCCGCCATGCGCCGGGCTCCGAGCCGCTGCAACTGGCGCGCGCCTGGTGGGGCGATGCCGTCACCTCGCCGGAAATGGGCCAGTCGGATTCACCGATCATCGAAGGCAACCTGCGCATGGGCATCGCGCGCTTCTGCCAGCCGGCGGTGACCGTGGCGGTGAATATCGAAGTCGGCACGCTGCCGTCGGAACAGGTGCGGCTCTCGGTGATCGCCGATAACTGGCTGCATCTCAAGGGCGAGGTATTCTCGGCTCAAGGTAAGGCGATCAAGCAGCAGATCCGCGCCGCCTTCTATCCGGAAGACCCGGCCTGGGCCGATCTCTGCTATCCGCGCGCCGTCGAAATCCAGCGCCAGGCGCTCGCCGGGCTGACGGCTTAAGTTTTTTCCATTGTCACTCTCGCGCAAGCGAGAGTCCCATTTGAAATCGAAATGGGATGCCCTGTAAGCGCGCGAACGCGAATGGCGTTCGTGGGCGCACAGACCCGAAGGGTGGCGTCGGCATGACAAGGTAGAAAGCAATAGCGCTTAAGCCGCCCTTACCTGTGCTGCGATCAGCTTGCCGTGGCGCGCCTGCGTCACTGCAAGGTCATACTGGCTTTGCAGATCGAGCCAGAAGCGGGCCGGATTGCCGAAGAACAGGCCGAAGCGGATCGCGGTATCGGCAGTGATGCCGCGCCGGCCATTGAGGATATCGGTGATGCGGCCCGAGGGCACGCCGATGGCCAGCGCCAGCTTGTTGGCGCTCAAATCGCGTGCCTGCAATTCCCGCTTCAGCAGCTTGCCCGGATGGCTCGGTTCACGCATGGCCTAGACCTTCATCCCTTATGATAATCCACGATTTCCACATCATGGGCATTTCCATCGGCAAAACGGAAACAGATACGCCAGGGTCCGTTCACCGTCATCGCCCATTGCCCGCGCCGGCCGCCCTTGAGCTTGTGCAGCCCCAGGCTTTTCAGTGGGCTAAGATCATTGAGCGATACCGCGACATTCAGCGCATCCAGCAGTTCCACTGCCGCATCGGCATCCAGTCCGCGAAAGCGCCGGCCATCGCCGGTTTCAAACAGGCGACGACTGGCGCTGTTTCGCCAAGACGTGATCATGGCGTTAACGTACTACGGAAAACGGTGAACGGCAAGCTGGCTGTTTTTTGCTCAGCTGTTCTGGCGCGGCGGCTCGATGGCGCCGCTGCGGCGGCGGCGGTCGTCGCGGGCCTGCGGCACCGGGTCGTAGCGCTGCATCAGGCGGTCGTAATCGCCGCTGGCGCGGAAGCTCGCCAGGGCGCGGTTGAAGGCATCGCAGAGATCCCTGCTGGCGAAGGCGACGTGGTAGGGGTTGGGCGGAAACAGGCGATGTTCGCGCAAGGGCTTCTGCGCATCGACATGGCTTTCCGGCGCAGCGATCAGCGTGCGGAAAATGCGGCGCTCGCCGAGGATGACATCGGCGCGTTGCGAGAACAGCGCGCGGACCTGCAGCATCTGGTTCGCCGTTTCCCCATACTCGGTGCGCGCGCCGGCTATCGCTTCCTCGATGCCGGGCAGCAGGCTGCGTGCATTCTGAAAGGCGAGCAGGCGCAGACCGCGCAGACCGGCGATACTGTCCGCCGCCACATCGCGCTCGGCCAGCGACAGGCCGATATTCTCATAAACCAAAACCACATCGCTGAGGCAGCCGGGCAGGTTCATCGCCGGCGCCGCCGGGGTGAAGGCCGGCAACGCGCCGCGGCGGAAATCCTCCGCCAGTCTTGCCAGCGGCAGCAGGCGCGGCTGCAGGCCGTGGCCGGCACGATGCAGCACATCGCGCACGATCTCGAATTCCAGGCCCGACAGCCGGCCATCATCGGCCTCGATCACATAGGGCGCCACAACGCGGAAGCCGACGATGATATCGGCGGCATGGGCCGCGGATATGCGGGCAACAGGAATCTGGATGGCGGATACAAGGCAGAGCAGCGCGGCCAGCAGCACCGGCACGCGCCGGAAGCGGTTCACCCAGATGCCGGGTGTTCGCTGCCGTTGCCTTCCCATGCGGCCAACTATAGGCTGATGCCGCGATGCCGCAAGGTATCGGCTGGCCCAGCCTCCTACATCTCTGCGTGATGATGCTCTTTCCCCGGAAAAGCGCGGCGACATGACACCATTCGGCGCCCGCATGCGGCAGCTGCGCCAGGCGCGTGGCCTCACCCTGAAGCAGATGGCGAGCGATCTCGGCGTTTCGGCGGCCTATCTCTCGGCACTGGAACATGGCCATCGCGGCCGCCCGAGCTGGCTGTTCATTCAGCGCATCTGCGGCTACTTCAACATCATCTGGGACGATGCCGAGGCGCTGGCCGATCTGGCGAAACGCTCGCATCCGCGCATCACCATCGACACAGCGGGTTTAAGCCCGCGCGCCACCCTGCTGGCCAATGAACTGGCAACGCGCATCGGCAAGCTCGACGATGCCCGGCTGCGGCAATTGCTGAAGCTGCTGCGCGAGGATTGAGGCTAAGTCTTCGCCGGCGCCGGACGCGGCTGCGCCAGATGCATGCCGTTATCCACTTCCAGGATCTGGCCGGTGATATTGGTGGCATGCAGCAGGAACATCAGGATCGCATCGGCGATATCGTCCGGCGTGTTGGTGCTGCCGAGCACGGCATTGCCGCGCCAGTTGGCGCGCGCTGCTTCATAGGCCGCCTCGCCCATGCCGTTTTTCAGCCATTCGCCTTCGATGAAGCCGGGGCAGATGGTGTTGACGCGCACTTCCGGCCCGAACACGCGGGCAAGGCTCAGCGTCAGCGTGTTGAGCGCACCCTTGGAAGCGGCATAGGCGATGGATGAACCGCTGCCATGCAGCGCGGCAACGGATGATACATTGACGATGGCGCCGCGCGCCGCGCGGAGCGCGCTCTCGGCGGCACGCGCCATCTGGAACGGACCGATGGTGTTGACCGCGTAGATGGCGTGGAAATCCTCTGCCGACAGGCCTGCGAGATTGCGGTGTGCCATGAATTTGGTGGTGCCGGCATTGTTCACCAGGTAATCGATGCGGCCGAAGGCTTGCAGCGTTTCATCCGCCAGGCGGCGGCAATCGGCATCCTCGGCCACGTTGCCCTGCACCAGTAACGCCTTGCCGCCGAGCTTCTCGCAGGCTGCTGCCACCGCTTCCGCCGGGCCGCGGCTCTTGGAATAATTCACCACCACACTGGCGCCCTTGGCTGCCAGCTTCTTCACCGTCGCGGCACCGACGCCGGCCGATGAACCCGTCACCAGCGCCACCTTGCCCGTCAACTCACCCATACCGAACTCTCCCTTTTTTGCGTTTTATGTTGAAGCCAGCTTGTTCATGTCGGCGCCAGGGCCACGCGGTTGCGGCCCTGCTGCTTGGCGGCATAGAGCGCCATGTCGGCGCGGCGCGTGATCTCCTCCGGCGTCTCGCTGGCCAAGGCTTCGGCGATGCCGAAACTGGCGCTCACCGGGATGGCGATGCCGTCCTCGGTAATCTCGGCCCGTGCCAGCCCGGCGCGCAGCTTCTCTGCCAGCATCAGCGCACCCTGGCTGCCGGTATTGGGCAGCAGCACGGCGAATTCCTCGCCGCCCAGCCGCGCCACCAGATCCGTCGAGCGGCAGCTGGCACGCGCGATCGCTGCCACCGCCACCAGCACGCGGTCACCGGCGGCATGGCCATGGCCATCGTTGATGCGCTTGAAATGGTCGATATCGAATACCACCAGCGACAGCGGCAGGCCGGTGCGGGCGCCGAGCGCCTGGAAATGCGCGAACTGCTCCATGAAGCGGCGGCGGTTGATCAGCCGGGTCAGCGCGTCGATGGTGGCGAGCGAATAGAGTTCGTTCATGTAACCGCTGATGCGCCGCACCAGCGGGCGGAACACGAACACCGCCTCGGCAATCAGCGCCAGCACGATGGCCACCAGCAACGCGATCTGGATATTGCGCAATTGCCGCACCGTCTCGCGCGTTTCGGCCTCATGGCGGGCCACGATCTCGTTCAGCTGATCCAGCAGCCGCCCGGTGGCGAGCTTGGTCAGGCGATGCAGCGCGGCTTCGATCTCGGCATCGTTGCGCAGGCTGGCGGCCACCAGCCGGGCATCGGCAAGAAACGCCTGGATGCTGGCATTGGCGCCTTGCGGCCCTTCGTAGAGCGCCAGCACGGCACGCGATGGCCGGTTCACGATGCCGAGTTCGGCATCGCCCTGCAGCAGGCCGCGATGCGAGCGCTCGAAAAGCTGCATGGCTTCCTGCAACAGCGTGCGGGCATCGCCATCGTCATGCAGCACCAGGGTATTGGCGGCCAGCGCGATGCGCTGCGACAGCATGCGCTGGCGCCCGGCGACATTGATGATGCTGGCGGCATCATTCTGCCGCGCGATCACGCTGTCGAGCAGCAGATGCAGGCAGAAGGCCAGCAGGGCGATGAAGGCCAGGCCGACGACATAGGAAAAAGTGATGCGGCGTGCCATGCCCTCTTCGGGCGAGCCTCCGCCGAGCCCGCCGGCGGCGGTGTTCGGCAGTCTGTCGAAGCCCTTGCGCGGCATGCCCCATACTACACCCCGCCTGGACGGGTCATGCAAGCCACCCGGCTGGTTGTTACCTCTCCAGCGTCATGGCCCGGTTCAGCCGGGCCATCCACGAGTTTTCCTTAATGGATTGAAACAATAGGAACTCGTGGATGCCCTGCCTGCGCAGGGCATGACGGTTTTTGTCAGCGGCTATTCCCGCAAAGCTATACCGGATAGTCATGGCCTGAAGCGGGCCATGACGTCTCTATTTTCCGATCACAGGATATACTTGCTCAGGTCGGTGTTGCGGGTCAGCTCGCCGATGCGGTCGGTGACATAGGCGGCATCGATCCGCACCACCTGGCCGGGATGGTCGCTGGCGGTGTAGCTGATTTCCTCCACCACCCGCTCCAGGATTGTATGCAGCCGGCGGGCGCCGATATTTTCCACGCCCTCGTTAACCTGCGCGGCATACTCGGCGATGGCGTCGATGGCATCGGTGGTGAAATCCAGCGTCACCTGCTCGGTGCCCAGCAGGGCGATATACTGCTTCAGCAGGCTGGCTTCCGGCTCGGTCAGGATGCGCTTGAAATCCTCCGCCGTCAGGCCCTTCAGTTCCACCCGGATCGGCAGGCGGCCCTGCAATTCCGGCAGCAGGTCGGAAGGCTTGGCGATGTGGAAGGCGCCCGAGGCGATGAACAGCACATGGTCGGTCTTCACCGGGCCATGCTTGGTGGAAACCGTGGTGCCCTCGATCAGCGGCAGCAGGTCGCGCTGCACGCCCTCGCGGGAAACATCGCCGCCGCCGCGATATTCGCTGCGGGCGCAGATCTTGTCGATCTCGTCGATGAACACGATGCCGTTCTGCTCCACGGCGGTGATGGCTTCCTTCACCACATGCTCCTGGTCCAGCAGCTTGTCGCTTTCCTCGGCGATCAGCAGGCGCATGGCATCGGCAACAGTAGTCTTGCGCGGCTTGCGGCGGGCGCCGCCCAAAGCCTTGCCCAGCATGTCCTGCAGGTTGGCCATGCCCATCTGGGCGCCGGGCATGCCTGGAATCTCGAACATCGGCAGGCCGCCGCCGCCGCCATCGGCCAGCTCGATCTCGATCTCGCGCTTGTCGAGTTCGCCCTCGCGCAGCAGCTTGCGGAATTTCTGCCGCGTCTCGACGCTGGCCTTGTCGCCGACCAGGGTATCCAGCAGGCGTTCCTCGGCGGCCAGTTCGGCGCGCGCCTGCACATCCTTGCGGCGGCGCTCGCGCACCATGGCGATGCCGACTTCCAGCAGGTCGCGCACGATCTGCTCGACATCGCGGCCGACATAGCCGACCTCGGTGAACTTGGTGGCTTCCACCTTGATGAAGGGGGCGCCGGCCAGCCGCGCCAGGCGGCGCGAAATCTCGGTCTTGCCGACGCCGGTGGGGCCGATCATCAGGATATTCTTCGGCAGCACTTCCTCGCGCAAAGCCTCGGGCAATTGCTGGCGGCGCCAGCGGTTGCGCAGGGCCACCGCCACCGCCTTCTTGGCCTCGCCCTGGCCGACGATGTAGCGGTCCAGTTCGGAAACGATCTCACGCGGTGAAAACGAGGTCATAGCTTTTCCACCGTCACGTTGCGGTTGGTGTAGACGCAGATATCGGCGGCGATATCGAGCGCGCGGCGCGCGATGCTTTCGGCATCCATGTCGTCGCGGTCTTTCAGCGCGCGGGCGGCGGCCAGCGCGTAATTGCCGCCGGAGCCGATGCCGACAATGCCGTCTTCCGGCTCCAGCACGTCGCCATTGCCGGTCAGTACCAGCAGGCTCTTGGCATCGGCCACGATCATCATGGCTTCCAGGCGGCGCAGGTAGCGGTCGGTGCGCCAGTCCTTGGCCAGTTCAACGGCGGCCTTCTCCAGATGATTGGGAAAACGCTCCAGCTTGCTTTCCAGCCGTTCCAGCAGGGTGAAGGCATCGGCGGTGGCGCCGGCAAACCCGGCCAGCACGGCACCGCCGGCGCCGATGCGGCGCACCTTGCGTGCATTGCCCTTGATCACCGTCTGGCCCAGGCTGACCTGGCCGTCACCGGCCACCACCACCTGGCCGCCCTTGCGCACCGCCACGATGGTGGTGCCATGCCAGGAGGCGGGGGAATTGCTGTCGTCGCGCATGGGGCTCCTTACACACTGGCGATGAAGGCCTTGATGTAGGGGGGCAAGGCCCCGGCTGCAAGCGGCTGTTTCCAGCTCCGCCGGGCCGGCAGCACCCGGGCCGGTTGGGCAGGGTGGAATTCCCATGAAAGTTGCGGAAACTTTGGCAGGATACCCCGCTGCGCGCTAACATCCTGATTCAAAAAATATTTCGCGCCTTGACGTAGAGACAGCGATTGCCCGCCGGGGTGGCGTCGGCTTACTGTTGTTGATGCGCAGCTTACAGCCTGTGCTGGCCAGGGATGGCTTTCAGGAATGGGTTTTCCGGGATGAGCTATCTGATCGATCCGGCTGGCAAATGGTGGCGCTGGCCGTCGCTGGCCCTGGCGGCAAAGTTCGGCCGCGATGCCGCCGATATCGATATTCCGGCCTATGCGCTGCGCAATCTCGGCTATGTCTGGCTGATCCACCAGCCGGAAGCCAGCTTTCTGCAATTCCGCGCCGGCATGCTGTCGCCGCAGCAGATCGAGGTGCTGCGCCCGGTGCTGCGGGAGGCGCGGCCCGGCCGCCCGGTGGCGCTGGTCTATTTCGCTTCGGGCTGGACCGAGGAAATCCATGGCGAGTGCGCCGTCCTGGAAAACCGCCTCGGCCAGCTGGCTGCCTTGCGCGAGCCGCGCCAGCGCGATCTGTTCATCCGCCACAATCATGCGCAGGAAGAATGGCAGCGCCGCGCCGCCGCCGGCCTCACCAGGCTGCATGCGCTATGGCGCGAGCAGGGCGGCCGTCTGGGGCCGCGCGTGCGGGAATTCCTGCGCTCAAGCGGGCTTGAGCACCGCACCGTGACGGTGGGCCGGCCGGCCGAGCGCGCGCCGCTGCATGTGCTGCATACCGGCAACGACTTCACGCTCTACGACAGCTTCATGATGGACCGCCTCACCGGCCGGCCGCTGGCCGAACAGCCCGACCGCGCCTATGGCGCCTGGGTGGCCGGCGCCTATCAAGCCATTGAGCAGAACGGCGCGCCGACGCTGGATGACATCGATGCCATCGTCGAGGCGCCGGACCACGATCCGCGCCGCCGCCGCTATCAGCGCCTGATCCTGCCCTGGCATGACGAGGATGGCGTGGCGCGTCTCACCGGCACATCATTGCTGAAAAGCGATCTCGCGATCCCGTTCGATCTGGCAAGTGCGTGAGGCCTTTGGGTATCAGGCCGGGCGGCGTGCTTTCACAGCGTCGGCCAGATTGACCTTGTAATCACGCGCTATAAGGCCTATGTAACAAGGCATCGATCTTGTTGACGAATTTTGTTTCTGCGTCTCGGCTTTATCTATTTGCCCCGGCGTTCTGACGATCTCTCCTCCCAATGTCGAATATGTCGCAACGTCTGGCACGCAGTCAGACGGCGATCCCTCACGTCGATTTGAAAGGAAAATCGTCATGACCACCGGAACCGTAAAGTTTTTCAACGCCACCAAGGGCTTCGGCTTCATCCAGCAGGATAATGGCCAGCCGGATGTGTTCGTGCATATCTCGGCCGTCGAGCGCGCCGGCATGCGTGGCCTCAACGAAGGCCAGAAGGTCAACTTCGAGGTCGTGATCGACCGCCGCAACGGCAAGAGCGCCGCTGAGAACCTGCAGGCGGCCTGATGCGCCTCGGCCCGTGACGGAAGTCGCGGGCCTGTTGCATCTGATGCTTGAATAGAATGAAAAGGCCGAGATGATCGGCCTTTTTGTTTTTCTACCGGGATGTTTTTCGCGAAGGAGCCTGACCATGGATCACCTGTCCAAGACGAAGCTTTTCAAACCGGTGCCGACGCGTACCGAGTCGACCCGCGACACCACATCCAGGGTTGCCAGGGAAATCATCGACAGTGAGCTTGGCGCGCAGCAGGCCAAAACCGACCGCCTGCGCGCCGCGCGGCTGGCCCGTGAACAGGCGCAGCAAATGGCGGCCAGGCTGGCGAAGTAGCTAGACCGTTTCGCGCAAACGAAAAGGGCCAGACCTTGCGGTCTGGCCCTTCGCTTTAAGCTGAAGCCTGTGGCTTAGAAGGTGGTGCGCAGGCGGGCCAGCACGGTCCAGACATCGAGGTCCTGGCGGCCGGCCGTGAGATAGGCGGCTTCCACATTGCCCGAGATCGAGTTCGAGCCGAAGAAGTTGATGCCGAGGCCGAGCTGGGCGCCGAGCTTGTCGTCATTCGAGAAGGTGCCGTTGCCGATGGCCACCGGCGCGTTCTTCTCGAAGTCGTATTCGCCAACCACCTTCACATACGGCATCACGTTGTTGAAGGCGTAGCCGACATTGCCGCCAAACGACAGGCGGCCCAGCTTGGTGGTGGCCGTACCCACCGCAGTGCCGTTCGATTCGGTGTAGGCGTCGCTCTTCTCTTCGAGATACATCACGCCAACGGTGGGCAGGAAGCGCCAGCGACCGGCGGCGTAAGCGCCGTTCAGGTTGCCCGAAACGAACCAGCGTTCCGCGTCATAGGAGCCGCGGATCGTGTTGTTGGTGCGGGTCACGTCGTAGTTCAGCATGCCGTAGCCGCCCGAAGCATCGAAGCTCCAGGTGTTGTTCAGCTTGAAGCCGAAATACGGGATGATCGAGAGACCGTCCGACTTGGTGCTGCCGGTGTTGAAGGTGGTGGTCAGGTCGAGGTTCTCATAACTCAGCGAGAGGCCGATCAGGGCGCGGTCGCTCAGCTTGTAGTCGATACCGCCAACCAGGTTATAGACGTTGCCGTCCATCTGCAGGCCAGCCTGGCTGTTCTCGATCGAGGCATAGCTGCCCTGCATCCAGGCGCCGAACTTCTTGTCGGCGGAACCGGCCGCGCGGCCGGAATCGCGCTGACCCAGAGAGCTGGTCGGACCCGGAGTAGCGCCGCCGCTCGGCGAGAAGCCGCCGCCGCCGCCGCCCGGCGAGAAGCCGCCACCGCCGCCGCCAGTGAAGCCGCCAAAGCCGCCCGAGAGGGCACCGCCGATGGCGCCGCTGATCAGGCTGGCGGTCTGCGCCGAGGCGATCGGCGCGGCGACGGCAGTCACCGCCTGGTTCGCCACGCTACCCGAGTTGGAGACGTCGGAAGCGGCAAAGGCCGGTGCGGCAGCCATGAGGCCGGAAACGGCCAGGCCAAGAACGAGTTTGCGGATCACGAAATCCCCCAATGAAAACGGCCAAGCATGTGGAACCCGGCCAGACGGCTTACCCTGATACTAAAATTACGGGTGAAACCGGGGGGCGGTCAAGCGCCTTTCAGCGGATTTAGGTCAACTTGATCAATGGAATATTCACTATTTCGCAAAAACGAATCGGGCCGGCACCGTTTGAGGCGCCAGCCCGCATGAGTAGTGGCCTGGATCAGGCCGGGATTAATCGTTGATGCCGGGGGCCGGGATTCCAGGGGCTTGGCCGGCTTCGGCTTCCTCGCCCTCACCATAAGAATGGGCGGCGGCCTTGATCAGCTGGAAAATCCGGTCGCGCACCACGCCATCGGAGATGCGGCCGAAATTGCGCACCAGTTCCAGTGCCTGGCGCCGCGAAACCGGTGAACGCTCCTGGTCGATCTCGCCTGGAGCGGCGATTTCGCCGCCGGGCTGCGCCTGCTGGTCGATGCCCGGCATGTCCTCGAAGAAATAGGACGGCGGCACATTGAGAATCTGGGAGAACTGCTGCAGCCGGCTGGCGCCGATGCGGTTCAGGCCCTTCTCGTATTTCTGGATCTGCTGGAAGCTCAGGCTCACCGCGTGGCCGAGGCGCTCCTGGCTGAAACCGGCCAGGGTGCGGCAGGCGCGGAGCCGGGCGCCGACATGGGCATCATAGGGGTTCGGTTTGCGCATCATGGTCTCGCCTCCACTCCTTAAAGGGTAAGCCATCAGCCGGGGTAGGCGCCGGCAATGGGCTGGGACAGTAGCCAGCTTCGGCTGCCGGGTCACCGCCAAGTCGTCAGACGGGCGGAAAACCGGAATTAGCGACTGTGAGATGCAGAACACACCCAAGTCATGCAACCGACGCTGTACGTTAGATGGGGGTATCCTAGTCCAACCGCAATCTCCCGGAACCTAAAAATTCGGTCATAACCCCGTCATAAGCGATTAATAACAGACGGTTATTTTACCCTGCGACGACAGGCCGCAGGCAGCATGGCAGTTGGCCCTGGCGGTGGCGGCAATGCTGCCGGTAGGGCGATAAGTGCGTGCTGGCAGGTGCGGACGCTTCCTGCTATACCGCGCGGCGAGCGAATGGGCCCGGCGACCGCTTGTGTCCGCCGCCCGAGCCTTAAGGAGAGCAGCATGGCCGAGCGCAAGGCCAGCGTGGCGCGCAAGACCAAGGAAACCGAGATCGCGGTCAGCCTCAACCTGGATGGCACCGGCAAATATGCCGTCTCCACCGGGGTCGGCTTCCTCGATCACATGCTGGAACAGCTTTCCCGCCACAGCCTGATCGACCTTGAAGTCCAGGCCAGGGGCGATATCCATATCGACTTTCATCACATCACCGAGGATACCGGCATCGCCATCGGGCAATGCGTGGCCCAGGCTTTGGGCGACCGCGCCGGCATCCAGCGTTACGGCGAGGCGACCATCCCGATGGACGAGACGCTGACCCGTGTCGCGCTCGATGCCTCGAACCGGCCGTATCTGATCTGGAAGGTGAATTTCAGCCGCCCGAAGCTCGGCGATTTCGATACCGAGCTGTTCAAGGAATGGTTCCAGGCCTTCGCGCAGAATGCCGGCCTGACGCTGCATGTGGAAAATCTCTACGGCGAGAATAACCACCATATCGTCGAGAGCTGCTACAAGGCGCTGGCCCGCGCCTTGCGCCAGGCGATCAGCGCCGATCCGCGCAGCCCCCACGCCATCCCTTCCACCAAGGGTACGCTCTGAGGCGGCAATGGTTTTTTTCACCGTCCATGAGCGTCCTGGGGCTTCCACCGGCGGCGATGATATCCGGCTGATTGCCTCGCGCTTCAGCTGGGGCGCGGCCCTGCTGACGCCGTTCTGGCTGATCTGGCACCGGCTCTGGCTTGGCCTGCTCGGCTATCTGCTGCTGATGCTGCCGCTCGGCGTGCTGCTGGAAATGATCGATATCGCCGATCCCGCCGATCTGGCCATCGGTGCGGCGCTGGCCTATCTGTTCGGTTGCAGTGGTGCCGGCTTGCGCCGCTGGACGCTGGAGCGCGGCGGCTGGACGCTGGTGGTCGTGGTCGCGGCGGCGGATGAACTGGAGGCCGAGTTGCGCTATCGCCACGCTGCCGAAGATCACAGGGCCGAATACAGTCGTCCTGTGGCGGCCCCGGTAAGTGCAGTGACCACCGTGCCAGTGCCGATGAATGCGGGCGGTTCGTTCTCCGCGTTACCGAGGTTGATCTGACCATGCGCGTCGCCCTGATCGATTACGGCTCCGGCAACCTGCGCTCGGCAGCGAAAGCCATTGAGCGCGCCGCGCGCGACAATGCGCTGCCGCTGGAGTTGAGCGTCACCGACAAGGTGGCCGATGTTGCCGCCGCCGACCGCATCGTGCTGCCCGGTGTCGGCGCCTTCGCCGATTGCTATGCCGGCCTCGCCGCGCTGCCTGGCATGATCGATGCGCTGAACCGTGAAGTGCATGAGCACAAGAAGCCGTTCCTCGGCATCTGCGTCGGCATGCAGCTGATGGCCAGTGTGGGCCGCGAATATGGCGAGCATAACGGCCTCGACTGGATCGGCGGCGCGGTCGAGATCATGCAGCCCGCCGATCCCGCCTTGAAGATTCCGCATATGGGCTGGAACCAGCTGCAGCTGCTGCGGCCGCATCCGGTGCTCGATGGCATCAAGGATGGCGACCATGCCTATTTCGTCCATTCCTATGCCTTCAGCCCGGCGGATCCCGCCGATCTGCTGGCCAATGTCGACTATGGCGGCGCGGTAACGGCGATGCTCGGCCGCGCCAACATGGTCGGCACGCAATTCCATCCCGAGAAGAGCCAGGCCACCGGCCTGCGCCTGCTCGCCAACTTCCTGCGCTGGACGCCATGAACACGCAGCCGATCACCCGCGTCGAACAGGTCACGGCTCTCTCGGAAGAAGCCATCGACGAACTCTGCGCTGCTGCCGAGAAGGCGATCCTGGATGGCAGCGGCTTCGGCTGGCTCAGCGTGCCGTCGCGCCATGTGCTGGAGAAATACTGGCGCGGCGTGCTGCTGATGCCGCAGCGCGATCTGTTCGTGGCCCGGCTGGATGGCGCCATTGTCGGCTCGACGCAGCTTTTGCGCCCGCCGCCGAATAACGAAGCCCAGGCCCATGCGGTGCAGCTCACTACCTTCTTCATCGCGCCCTGGGCGCGCGGCCATGGCCTGGCGCGCGGCCTGCTGGCGGCGGTGGAGGCGGCGGCGCTGAAGCAGGGTTACATGCAGGTGGATGTGGACATGCGCGCCACCCAGAGCGCGGCGACGCAGCTGGCCGAGGATTGCGGTTTCGTGCGCTGGGGCGAGAAGCCGCATTACGCCATGGTGAACGGCGCCTCGGTGCCGGGCTATTTCTACAGCAAGCGGCTGGTGCCATGAATCTCTATCCCGCCATCGATCTCAAGAACGGCGCCTGCGTGCGGCTCGAACAGGGCGACATGGCGCGCGCCACGGTGTTCAACACCGATCCCGCCGCCCAGGCGGCGGCATGGCAGGCGGCCGGCTTCAACTGGCTGCATCTGGTCGATCTCGATGGCGCCTTTGCCGGCAAGCCGATGAACGCTGCCGCGGTGCGCGCCATCCGCCAGGCGATCAGCCTGCCGATCCAGCTTGGTGGCGGCATCCGCGATGAAGCCACCATCGAAGCCTGGCTTGATGCCGGCATCACCCGCGTCATCCTCGGCACCATCGCGGTGCGCGATCCGGATTTGGTGAAGCGCGCGGCGAAACGCTGGCCGGGCAAGGTCGTTGTCGGCATCGATGCGCGCGGCGGCCAGGTTGCCGTGGAAGGCTGGGCGGAAGCCAGCGAACTCGCCGCCACCGATCTGGCGCGGCGCTTTGTCGATGCCGGTGTCGCCGCCATCGTCTACACCGATATCGACCGCGACGGGCTGCTGAAAGGTGTCAATGTCGAAGCCACCGCCGCGCTGGCGCGTGCCGTGCCGATCCCGGTGATCGCCTCGGGCGGCGTTGCCGGGGTGGAAGACATCGAGAAGCTGAAGGCCGCCAGTTTGATGAATGGGGGTGCGCCAATCGATGGTGCCATCCTCGGCCGCGCGCTCTATGCCGGCCGCATCGATCCGGCGGCTGCCCTCAAGATCGCCGCCCGTGGAGTGGCGGCATGAGCCTCAAGGTCCGCGTCATCCCCTGCCTCGACGTGAAGGATGGCCGCGTCGTCAAGGGCGTCAATTTCGTCAACCTGCGCGATGCCGGTGATCCGGTGGAGCAGGCAGCGCTCTATGATGCCGCCGGCGCTGATGAACTCACCTTCCTCGACATCACGGCGTCGTCCGATGCCCGCGATACATTGTTCGATGTGGTGGCGCGCACGGCGGAACGCTGCTTCATGCCGCTCACCGTCGGCGGCGGCGTGCGCGCGGTGGAAGATGTGCGCAAGCTGCTGCTGGCCGGTGCCGACAAGGCCTCGATCAATACCGCCGCCGTCAACCGCCCGGATTTCGTGCGCGAGGCAGCCGAGAAATTCGGCAGCCAGTGCATCGTCGTTGCCATCGATGCGCGGGCGACGGCGCCGGGCAAGTGGGAAGTCTTCACCCATGGCGGCCGCAATGCCACCGGGCTGGATGCGGTGGATTGGGCCAGGCGCATGGCCGAGTATGGCGCCGGCGAAATCCTGCTCACCTCGATGGACCGCGATGGCACCGAGAAGGGTTTCGACCTGGCGCTGACCCGCGCCGTCTCCGATGCTGTGCGGGTGCCAGTGATCGCCTCGGGCGGCGTCGGCAATCTGGATCATTTCGTTGATGGCGTGCGCCAGGGCCATGCCTCGGCGGTGCTGGCGGCCTCGATTTTCCATTTCGGGCGATACAGTATTGCCCAGGCCAAGGCACATATGGCGGCAGCGGGCCTGCCGATGCGGATGGCCTAGGGCGCCTGGTCTAGAGTGGATGGCTTAAAGCGAGGGGCGGGATGAGCGAGATGGAAAAATCGGTGGCGGTGCTGGATCGGCTCTATGGCCTGATCCTCAGCCGCAAGGGCGGCGACCCCACAACCTCGCATACCGCCAAGCTGTTCTCGCGCGGCCGGGCCAAGATCGCGCAGAAGGTGGGCGAGGAAGCGGTGGAAACCGCGCTGGCTGCCGCAGCCCTCAACGACCGCGACGAAGTGATCGGCGAGAGCGCCGACCTGCTGTTCCACCTGCTGGTGCTGTGGGCCGATTGCGGCGTCACGCCCACCGAGGTCTGGGCCGAATTGCAGCGCCGCGAAGGCCAGTCCGGCGTCGACGAGAAGAAGTCGCGCCCCGCCAGCTAGACTTCAAAAAATAAGAAACCCCAGACCCCCGGAGGAAACCATGGCCAATTACGATCCCAACAACATATTCGCCCGCATCCTGCGCGGCGAGATTCCATGCAAGAAGGTGTATGAGACCCAGCATGCGCTGGCCTTCCATGACATCAACCCGCTGGCGCCGGTGCATGTGCTGGTGATCCCGAAAGGCGCCTATGCCGATTTCGATCACTTCACGGCCGCTGCCTCCGCAGAAGAGCAGGCCGATTACACCAAGGCGATCGGCGATACCGCGCGTCTGGTTGGTGCGGCGGAAGGCGGCTACCGCCTGGTGTCGAATTGCGGCGTCAACGCCAATCAGGAAGTGCCGCATCTGCACATGCATATCTTCGGCGGCCGCCAGCTCGGCCGCATGCTGAAGCGCGAAGGCGAGTAGGGTTTCCCTATTCGTCATGGCCCGGCTTGGCCGGGCCATCCACGAGTCGGCTTTTTAAATAAAATGCGTCATGCCCGCGAAAGCGGGCATGCCATTATGTAACGTAAATAGGACCCTCTGTAAGCGCGCGAACGCCAAAGGCGTTCGTGGGCGCACAGGCCCGAAGGGCTGGCGCGAGGGTGACGTGTTTTCGGGTGGAAGCCTCGTGACCTTGGCTTGTGCGGTCGGTGGCCAATCCGGTCAGTTGCCGCCGAGGCGGCCCTGTTCCAGCAGGCTCTGGCGCTGGCGCGCCATCAGGGCGACCAGCTTGGTTTCCTCGACGCCGTCGCGCCGCATCACCGCCTTGGTGATCGGATCGGCCAGCATGTCCTTGAGGCTCGGTTCACGCAGGGTGCCGTCGCTGTAGAAGTCCATTGCCATATCCGCCTCCTCTGTCGGCCAAGCCAACCTTGGCCTTGCTCTCTTCCTGTGCGGAGGGAATTAGCGCGCACACGCGGCAAGGCCATGACCAGAATGGGGCGATTCCGAGGCAAGCGGTAAATTTGTGTTAGCGGATGTTACCGCCGTCACACCGTTTCAGCCTGCAACGCAGGTGCAGCACGCGCCAGCGTTTTATGGCGCGGCAACAAAGGCGCGGTAGGCGCTGGCCAGTTCGGGCACCACGGCGTCCATGATGCGCTTGCCATCGGCGGCGCTGGCCAGGCCGGGATTGGAGCCGATGCGGCCATCGGGGAAGCGGCGGCGGTAATCGGCGGCATCGGTGAAGCGGCCCGATGGCGCCACCGGCGGATCCAGCACGGCCTGCTTGATCGCTTCCGGGTAGGCGTGGAAGGTCACGGAAACCTCGCTCGGCGTGGCATGGCTGCCTTCCTGGGCGCCATAGAGTTCACGCGAAAGCTGCCGCGCCGCGCCGGCATCGTACCAGTTTTGCAAGGTGCAGCGCAGACCAGGGGTGTTGGGCAGGCCGGGTTGGAGCGAGGCCTCGGCGTAGATTTCCGAGAAGGCGGCGGTGACGGTGGCGACATTGCCGCCATGGCCGTTGAGGAAGAAGAAGCGCTCGAAGCCGTGCACGCGCAGCGATTGCACCATGTCGCGGATCACCGCGATGAGCGTGGAGGGCCTGAGCGTCATCGAGCCGGAAAAGCCGAGATGATGCTGCGCCATGCCCACCGCGATGGTCGGCGCCACCAGGGCATCAGCCGCCTCGCCCACTGCCTTGGCGAAAACCTCGGCGCAGATCGCATCGGTGCCGATCAGGCCATTGGGGCCATGCTGCTCGGTGGAGCCGATCGGGATGATGATGCCGCGCGACTTTTCCAGCCGTGCTTCGACTTCGGCCCAGGTGCAGAGATGCAGCAGCATGCGGATTCCTCTGGCGATTCAGGAACCCGCATTCAACGCGGCACGTCTCCGGCTGTCGAGGCTTGAGGCTTAGAATTCCTTCCAGTCGTCTTCATCAGCGCCTGGGCCTGGGCCTGGGCCTGGGGCAGGCGGCGGAGGCGCCTTGGCCGCCGGTTTCATGGCGGCCACCGGTTTCGCTGCGGCGGCGGGCTTGGGCGCTGCGGGTTTCACAGGTGTGGGTTTCGCTGGCGCAGGCTTCACCGCCACCGCCACCGGGGCTGCTGCTGCCATGCGCGGCGCATCGCTGCCGCCGAGCTTGAAGAACGACACGGCATCGGCGAGTTCGCGCGCCTGCCCGGCCAGCGCCTGGGCGGCGGCGGAGGTTTCCTCCACCAGGGCAGAGTTGCGCTGGGTCATCTCGTCCATGTTGCCGACGGCGGTATTGACCTGATCCAGACCGGTGGCCTGTTCGGCCGAAGCGGCAGCGATTTCGGCGACGATATCCGAGACTTTCTTGATCGCGGCGACGATCTCGCCGAGCTGGCTGCCGGCCTGGCTGGCCAGCCCGACGCCGTTCTTGACCTGGCCGTTGGACTGGCTGATCAGCGCCTTGATCTCGCGCGAGGCATTGGCCGAACGCTGCGCCAGCGCCCGCACTTCCTGCGCGACGACGGCGAAACCTTTCCCGGCCTCGCCGGCGCGGGCGGCCTCGACCGAGGCATTCAGTGCCAGCAGGTTGGTCTGGAACGCAATCTCGTCGATCAGGCCGACAATGTCGGAAATCTTGCCGGCACTCTGCTCGATGCCGCTCATCGCCTCCACCGTGCTGGCGACGACGCGGCCGCCCTGCTCGGCGGTATCGCGCGCCGTGCTGGCCAGCTGGTTTGCCGCCTGGGCGTTATCCGCGTTCTGCTTCACCGTGGTGGTGATCTGCTGCATCGAGGCGGCGGTTTCTTCCAGGCTGGCGGCCTGGCTTTCCGTGCGCTGCGCCAGATCCTGGCTGCCGGTGGAGATTTCGGCGGAAGCGTTCTGCACCTGGTGCGCCGTTTCGTTGAGGCGGCGGGCGAGCTGGCGCAGGGTGTCGCCGGTGGTGTTGGTGCTGTCCTTGAGGCGACCGAATACGCCCTGGTAATTGCCGGTGATGGTATTGGAGAGGTCGCCGCGCGCCAGGCCGCCCATCACGCCATCCAGTTCGCGCATCATGGTGCCGAGCGTGCCGGAGAGTTCGTTGAGCTGCTGGCTCAGGCGCAGCAGGAAGCCGTCCTTGTCGGCGGTTTCGAGCTTGCTGTCGAGGTCGCCGGCCACCACGCGGCCGCAGAGATCGGCGATTTCGGCGGCCGCCTTGGCTTCGCGCGCCTCGCGTTCGGCGCGCTGGCGGTCGGCCTCGGCGCGTTCGGTGGCCAGCGCCGCATCGGCGCGTTGCTTCTCGATGATGTTGTCCTTGAACACCTGCATGGCACCGGCGACATCGCCGATCTCGTCGCCCCGGCCATTGCCGTAGATATCGACATCGACGCGGCCTTGGGCGAGGTCGCGCAGATTCTGCACCGCGCGGCCGATCGGCCCGGCGATACCGGCGCGGCCGATCAGGAAGCCGATCAGCAGGCTGCCGGCCACCGCCGCCGAAAGCGTGATCATCAGGGTGCGCTGGGTCGTCTCGGCGAGCGCATGAGCCTCGCGCGATAGGCTATCCGCGCGCTTGTCGGAATAGTCGATGAATTGCCGCAACGGCTGCTCGAAGCGGTCGGCGAAGACCACGCTGGATACCGCCTCGGCCACCAGGGCGGCCTGGGCCTCGGCCGGTGGCAGCTTGCCGATCACCTCGCGCGCCCTGGCGAAGGTGGTGGCCAGTTCGCGGCTGTAGGACTGGTACTGGGTGTCGATCTCGGCCAGCAGCCGGGTCTGTTCGGCATCGGGATTCTTGCGCATCTCGGCCAGGCGCTCGCGGAAGGCCTTTTCCTCGTCCTGCACCCGCTGGCCCATCACCTGCAGGTTTTCCGGGGTCGGCTGCGCGGCGATGCGGAATTCGCCCCGGCTCATGCGCAGCATGTTCTGGCCCGAGCGCGCCGCCGTGGTGGCGACGCTGCTGGCGGTGCCGGCAGCATCTTCCAGCTCGGTCAGGGCGATCAGGCCGCGGATGGCGATAACGCCGAGCGTGGCGGTGGCCGCCGCCATCAGCAGCACCAGGGCCATTACCTTGTAGAGAATCCGCCAGTTGCCGAATGACAGCATATTTCACCCCCCTGCCTAAAAATTCGGCCATTTCTGGCCGTGCGGCTGTGATCGCCGCCGCCCAGTATGCCACCGCCGATGCGTCAGCGGAGCGGCGTTTGCGCAAAATTTATGTTGTATTCCAATGCCTTCTAAGGTTGTGCCAGTATCTGGCATTGTGACTGGCGATTGTTGCCGGAAAGATTTTAATCTTCTGGTTGCGCCACGCCCTGCCTCCATATGCCCTGCTTTATGTGCCGCCGCATCGCGTCCCGCCGGGCTGAAGCGGGCGGTCGAATCCGGTCTTGACGACGGGTGTTCAATCCTTATGATGCGCCCGCCCTCCCCGCTCCCCTCAAGCGGGGCGATTGGCATTCCTTGCATGGAACGGGTCGTCGTGGCTGCCGTCCGCCCATGCGCCGATCAGGATCACCTATGACAAAACGTATTGAGTCCAAGTACAAGATTAACCGCCGCCTGAACGAGAACCTGTGGGGCCGCGCCAAGAGCCCGATCAACAAGCGCGCCTATCCGCCGGGTCAGCATGGCCAGAAGCGCAAGAAGCCGACCGATTACGGCGTGCAGCTGATGGCGAAGCAGCGGCTCAAGGGCTACTACGGCAACATCACCGAGAAGCAGTTCCGCCGCGCTTATTTCGAGGCCATCCGCCGCCGTGGCGATACCTCGGAGAATTTGATCGGCCTGCTTGAGCGTCGCCTCGACGCCGTGGTCTACCGCATGAAGCTGGTGCCGACCGTGTTCGCGGCGCGTCAGTTCATCAACCATGGTCATGTGCTGGTCAACGGCCGCCGCTGCAACATCGCCTCGATGCAGATCAAGGTGGGCGATGTGATCGAAGTGCGCGGCAAGGGCAAGGACATGCTGCTGGTGCAGGAAGCCCTGGCTTCCACCGAGCGTGACGTGCCGGACTACATCGATATGGACAAGGCCAAGCTGCGCGCCACCTTCACCCGTGTGCCGCTGCTCGCCGACGTGCCGTATCCGGTGAAGATGGAACCGAACCTCGTGGTCGAGTTCTACTCGCGCTAATCATTCCGGGCTGTTCGCAGTCCAAACGAAAAGGCCGCCCAACCGGGCGGCCTTTTTTGTTGCTTGGCAACGCTTGAGCCTACTCCGCCGCCTTGGCGGTGGCTTCGGCGTCTTCTTCCCGGCGCCAGCGGATGGCGATATCGGCCAGGGTTTGCAGCACGCCGTTCAGTTCCTCGCCGCGCCCGGCCAGGCTATAGGTGACCTGCGGCGGGATCGTCGCTTCATAGGCGCGATGCACCAGCCCATGCTGCTCCAGCATGCGCAGCCGCTCGGTCAGCACCTTGGCCGAGACGCCCGGCACCAGGCGCTTGAGCGCGCCGAAGCGGGTCGGGCCTTCATTGCGCAGCACCCAGAGAATGTAGGTGGTCCAGGGGCCCATCAGCAGCCGCAGCAGCTGGTCCATCGGGCAGGCCAAGCGGTCATTGGCATCCTTTTCCGGCGCATATTTCTGTGCGTCCTGAATCTGCTTAGCCGTGATGCGCTGGGACGGGTGCATGGCTTACCACTCCCTCACCTGGTTACTAAAAGGTACCTACTTTACTATTGCAACGGGCTTGCTATGTCAATGCTGGTTACTTCGAGTAACTATTCTAGCAAATGACTCCCAGGAGAGCCTGTCATGACGGCGATTGCCATTGTTTATCATAGTGGTTACGGCCACACCCAGCGCCAGGCCGAGGCCGTGGCCGAGGGCGTGAATGCCGTGCCGGGTGCCAAGGCCCTGCTGGTGCCGGTGGCCGAGGCGGAAGCCAACGAGGCGGCGCTGAACGCGGCTGACGCGATCATCTTCGGTGCCCCGACCTATATGGGCTCGGTCTCGGCGCCGTTCAAAACTTTCATGGACTGGTCGTCGAAGGCGTGGTTCGGCCAGGCCTGGAAGGACAAGCTGGCCGCCGGCTTCACCAATTCGGCCTCGCAGTCGGGCGACAAGTTCAACACCCTGGTGCAGCTCGCTACCTATGCCGCCCAGCATGGCATGCTCTGGGTCAGCCTCGGCCTGCTGCCGGGCAACAACAATTCCAAGGGCAGCCCGGATGACCTCAACCGGCTGGGCGGCTTCCTCGGCGCGCTGGCGCAGTCGAATGCCGATGAAGGCCCGGACAAGGGGCCGAGCCGGAGCGACCTCGCCACCGCGCGCCATCTCGGCCAGCGCGTTGCCGAGCAGGCCAAGCTGCGCGGTACGCTGAAGCAGGCGGCGTAAAGTCAAAACAGCCCGCGCGGCGTAATCGTCGCGCGGGTTCCGCTGGTCAGGTGGCTTCGCCGCCCAGCAGGCTGTCGACCATGAAGGCGGTGAGCGCCAGCGACATGTCCAGATTCACCACCCGGGTGATCGAGGAGGCGGCCGCGGCCATGTCGCTGCCCTTGTATTCGGTGGCGACCAGGCGCAGCAGGTCGCCAAGGAAGAAATTGTAGCCGGCCATGTAAAGCGGCGGCGGCACCTTGGCGCGGTAATGCGCATGGCCGATGCCGAGCGCATTGACCAGATACTCGTGGTCAAAGCGGCAATCGAACACCATGTCCCAATGCGATTGCTGGCGATGGCGCAGCTTCACGGTGTCATGCTTGGCCAGGATTGCCTTGCCTTCCGGGAAACGCTGCACGAAATCATAGAAGCGGCCGGTGATGCCGTTCAGATGCTGATGCAGGATCGGCCTTACCAGCCGCAGGTTGTCGCGGGTCAGCGGCGTGATGCCGAAACGCAACAGGCGTTGCGGCAGGTTCACCTTTTCGGCCAGGTCGCCGACGGCACTCCCCCAGGCCTTATATGCGTCACTGTTATGCTCACTCATGCCCCACCCCTGGCATGGCGACAAGTATACACAGAAGTATCGACCGGGAGAATAAATTTTACACTCAATACTACTTTTAGTTCTAAATGGGCATGAAGCTGGCGGTGGAGACTTTCAGGTCCGGCTGGTGCTGCATTGCCCAGTCGCGCCGGGTGAATACCTGGGCATTGGCGCGCGCCGCTGCCAAGGCAGCGAAATCAAGTGTCGCATAGGTCCAGCCCGGCTTGTCGGTTTCGCCCAAGGCCAGCACGCCATCATCGGGGAAGCCGCGATCCGGCGTGGCATAGATGCCGGCCTGGCCGCGATTGATATCCACTGCCGGCGACCAGCGCGCCTCGCCCACGGTCTGCGCCACGCCCAGGTAGATCTGGCTTTCCAGCGCCCGGGCGCGGGCGCCGACATGCACGCGGTGCAGGCCGGCCAGCGTATCGGTGCAGGAGGGCGCCAGCACCAGATCGGCGCCGGCTTCCGCCAGGGCGCGGGTGATCAGCGGGAATTCCACATCGTAGCAGACCGCGACGCCGAAGCGGCAGCCAAGCCCGGTATCGAACACGTTCAGGCCGCTGCCGCTCTGGATGATCCATTCCTCGCGCTCGAAGCGGGTCATCTGGCGCTTGTCCTGCCACGCCATGGCGCCATCGGGCGCAAACACATGGGCGCGGTTGACGAAGCTGTTGTCCGGCTGGCGCACCGGAAAACTGGAAGCAACGATGGTGACGCGATGCTGCCGTGCCAGGGCTGCATGATGCGCCAGGTAATCGGGCAGGAATGCCTGCAGCGCCGCGATCTGGCCCAGCAGGTCGGCCTGCAGCTCTGTCGAGAGCAGCGAGGCCAGTTCCATGGCGCCGTATTCCGGGAACAGCAGCAGCTTTGCGCCATTTCCGGCCGCTTCACTCACCCAGGCATCCAGCTTGGCGCGCCAGGCGGCAAGATCGGCGAACTGGCCGATGGGATATTGCGAACAGGCGATGCGCAAGCTGGTCATGCCGGCAGCTCGCGCATCCAGTAGACCATCGGCTTCGGCGTCTGCTCAGTGTCGCCGATATCCTTCCAGGAGAAGCTCGATACCAGATCGGGGCGTTTGGCATAGCCGCGCTTGCCCCAGAAGCTATCCAGCGGCACATAGTCGGCTGGCTTCAGCGGATGGTCGGCGGGGCGCTGCACGCCGCAGAAACAGCAGAGGCGCTTGCCATGCAGGCGCGCGGCGGCTTCGCGCTCGTTGAAAAAGCCGACACCGATGCCGTGGCCGCGATACTGTTTCAGCAGCACGGATTCGCCGAAATAGAAGATCGGCTTGAGGTCCATGCCGGCGGCGCGGAACGGCGCCTGCACATAATCCACTTCCTCTTCCAGCGCCAGCGCGGTGGCCGCGCCCACCGCCTGCTCGCCATCCAGCGCCACCACGATGGTGCCGGTTTTCGCCCGCGCATAGCGTTCGAGATACTGGCGCTCGTAGCTGAAATCGCCTTCATAGAGATAGGGCCAGTCGCGGAACACGGTGATGCGCAGCCGCGCCAGGTCATCCAGCCGCGTGCGCAGAGTCTCGCCGTGCAGTCGCTCGATGCGGATCGCCGCCATCGCCTTATGCCCCTCAGGCCGCCCCGACCTGGCGCAGCCAGTCCTGCAGATTATAGTAGTTGGAAATGCGCGCGACCTTGCCGCCCTTGATCTCGAAGAAAGCGCCGGCGGGCAGGCGATACTTTTGCCCCGTGGCTTCCGGCAGGCCCTCATCGGTGGCCTTGTAGGTGCCGAGCACGATGAATTCGGCGGCGGCGCGGCTGCCATCGTCGTTCACGCTGATGCTGATCTCGACGATCTGCTCGGAATAGCTGCGGTCCATGCGTGCCAGGAAGCTGCGGAAGGCATCGCGGCCGATCTCGCGGCCGCCCTGGTTGATGTCATGCACCACGTCGTCGGTCAGCAGGCCGAGGAAACGCTCGATATCCAGCGCGTTGAAGGCGGCGTAATACTCGGCGAGCAGGGCCTTGGTGGTGGCAGCAGTCATCGGGAAAGCACTCCAAATGGTTTTGTGGCGTTCAACCGCCCTTGAATTCAATCACGTTGCCGTCGGGATCGGGGAAATACAGCGACGGGCCTTCGCCTTCGTTGCCGAAACGCTGGCGGGCCGGATCGGTGCTGATGCCGTGGCTGGCGAGATGGCGGGTCAGTGCCGCCTCATCGAACGGCTCGATGCGCAGGCAGAGGTGATCGAGGTTGCGGCCCGGCTGATGCACCGGCTGGTCGCCGGGCTTATTCAACGGCCCGTTGGCATCGACGATATCGATGAGCTGGCCGCCGGCGCGTAAGTGCGTCAGGCCGAGCTTCGGCTGCTCAT
This sequence comes from Ferrovibrio sp., assembly GCF_965278975.1. GTDB lineage: Bacteria > Pseudomonadota > Alphaproteobacteria > Ferrovibrionales > Ferrovibrionaceae > Ferrovibrio. The sequence continues at coordinate 1,422,516 of NZ_OZ257126.1, read as the reverse complement.
GCTCCAGGGTGCAGCCGACCACTTCCAGATAGAAGGCGATCAGGCGGGCCGGGTCGGCGCTGCGCAGCACGATATGATCGATGCCGCGCAGGGCAAAAGGCGGCATTGCCGCCTCAGGCAGCCTGATGCGCGATGCCCTTGTCGGCGAGCAGCTGCTGCAATTCGCCCGACTGGTACATCTCGCGCACGATGTCGCAGCCGCCGACGAATTCACCCTTCACATAAAGCTGCGGGATGGTCGGCCAGTCGGAGAATTCCTTGATGCCCTGGCGGATCGAGGGATCGGACAGCACGTCCACGCCCTTGAACTTGACGCCCAGGTGGGAGAGTACCTGCACCACCACGGCGGAGAAGCCGCATTGCGGGAAAACCGGCGTGCCCTTCATGAAGAGCACGATATCGTTGTCGGTGATGTCCTGCTTGATGCGCTCGGCAACATTCACGTCGGTCATCGGGGCAATCCTTCTTTCAAGGCGTCGGGTCTCTTAAGGAGTCTGGGTGGTCAGCGCCAGGGCATGAAGCTGGCCGCCCATGCGGCCCTTCAGCGCGGCATAGACCAGCTGGTGCTGCTTCACCCGGCTCAGGCCCGCGAAGGCGGCGGAGGTGACGGTGGCGGCGTAATGGTCGCCATCGCCGCGCAGATCATCGATCCGCACCACCGCATCGGGCAGCGCTTCCTTGATCATGCGCTCGATCTCGCTCGCATCCATTGCCATGGATCGGGTTCCTCTTGCTCAGCCGCCGGCTTATTCAGCCGCCTGGGCGTCCATGTAGGCCGGCAACCAGCCTTCATGGCGCTTGCGCAGGTCGGCCAAGGATATGGCGCCATGGCCGGCAATAGTCAATTCCGCACCGCCGGTAAGGCCCAGGCGCCGGGCCGGCACTTGGGCAGCCTTGGCAGCCGCGAGCAGGGTTTCGGCCCCTGCCGCCGGGCAGGTGACGATATAGCGCGCCTGATCCTCGCCGAAAGCAGCAGCAAAGGCGTCGCCTTCTGGCAGGGCAATGCTGGCGCCGATGCCGGAAGCCATGCCCATTTCTGCCAGGGCGACCACCAGGCCGCCATCGGACAGGTCATGCACCGCCGAAACCGAACCAGCCGTGATCTGGGCGCGGACGAAATCGCCGTTGCGGCGCTCGGCGGCCAGGTCGACCGGCGGCGGCGGGCCGTCTTCACGGCCGAGGATTTCGCGCAGGTAGATCGACTGGCCCAAATGCCCCTTGCTGTCGCCAAGCAGCAGCACGGCTTCGCCGGGCAGCTTGAAGGCAAGCGTTGCCATGGTCGCCACGTCGTCGAGCACGCCGACGCCGCCGATGGCCGGGGTCGGCAGGATGCCCTTGCCGTTGGTCTCGTTGTAGAGCGACACATTGCCGGACACGACTGGGTAATCCAGTGCCAGGCAGGCTTCGCGGATGCCCTGCACGGCGCCGACGAACTGCCCCATGATGTCGGGCCGCTCCGGGTTGCCGAAATTCATGTTGTCGGTGATCGCCAGCGGGCGGGCGCCCACGGCGGTGATATTGCGCCAGGTTTCGGCCACGGCCTGTTTGCCGCCTTCCACCGGATCGGCAAAGCAATAGCGCGGCGTGCAATCCACGCTCATCGCCAGCGCCTTCTTCGGATGATCCTGCACCCGCACGACAGCTGCGTCGCCGCCCGGAATCTGCGCCGTGTCGCCACGCACCAGGTGGTCATACTGCTCCCAGATCCAGCGCCGGCTGGCCATGTCGGGCGAGCCGATGATCTTGGTCAGCGCGGCGGTCAGGGTCATGGGATGGTTCACCGGGCCGAGGGCGTCACGCTTCGGCGTTGGCACCCACGGCCGGTCATACTCGGGCGAGGCTTGAGCAAGCGGATCAATCGGCAGGTCGCCGACCACTTCGCCGTTGAAGCGCAGCACCATGCGGCCGGTATCGGTCAGATGCCCGATCACGGCGAAATCCAGTTCCCACTTCTTGAAGATCGCCTCGGCCTGCGGCTCGGAGCCGGGCTTGAGGATGATCAGCATGCGCTCCTGGGATTCCGACAGCATGAACTCGAACGGCGTCATGCCGGTCTCGCGCGCCGGCACCTTGTCGAGATCGACATTGATGCCCATGCCGCCCTTCGACGCCATCTCGAAGCTGGATGATGTGAGGCCCGCCGCGCCCATATCCTGGATCGCGACGATGGCGTCGGTCGCCATCAGTTCGAGGCAGGCTTCAATGAGAAGCTTCTCGGTGAAGGGATCGCCGACCTGCACGGTGGGGCGCTTCTCTTCCGAATCATCGGTGAATTCAGCCGAGGCCATGGTGGCGCCATGGATGCCGTCGCGGCCGGTCTTGGAACCGACATAGACCACGGGATTGCCGAGGCCGGCGGCGGCTGAGTAGAAAATCTTATCCTGCCTGGCGAGGCCCACGGTCATCGCATTGACCAGGATGTTGCCGTTATAGCTGGGATGGAAATTCACTTCGCCGGCCACGGTGGGCACGCCGACGCAATTGCCGTAGCCGCCGATGCCATGCACCACGCCGGCCACCAGATGGCGCGTCTTGGGATGTTCCGGGGCGCCGAAGCGCAGCGCGTTCAGGTTGGCGACGGGCCGCGCGCCCATGGTGAACACATCGCGCAGGATGCCGCCCACGCCGGTCGCCGCACCCTGATAAGGCTCGATGAAGGACGGGTGGTTATGGCTTTCCATCTTGAAGATGGCGGCATCGCCATCGCCGATATCGATCACGCCGGCATTCTCGCCCGGGCCGCAGATCACCCAGGCCGCCTTGGTCGGCAGGGTTTTGAGCCACTTCTTCGAGGATTTGTAGGAGCAATGCTCCGACCACATCACCGAGAAAATGCCAAGCTCGACCTGGTTCGGCTCGCGGCCCATGATTTCGAGCACGCGGTCATATTCATCGGGCTTCAGGCCCATCAGGTCCTTGGGATAGGTCTTGCTCACGACGCAGCCCCCGTCAGATTCTGGGCCAAACCCTTGAACAGGCCAAAGCCATCCATGCCGCCACAAGCCGGGTCGGTGGCGTTTTCCGGGTGCGGCATCAGGCCCAGCACGTTGCGTTCCTTGTTGTAGATACCGGCGATGTTCTGCACCGAGCCGTTGAGGTTGGTTTCCGGCGCCACGTTGCCCAAGGCATCGGCATAGCGGAAGGCGATGCGGTCCTCGTCCTCCAGCCGCTTCAGCGTATCGGCATCGGCATTGTAGTTGCCGTCATGATGCGCCACCGGCACGCGGATGGTCTGGCCCTGGCGGTAGGCATTGGTGAACACGCTGTTGGTGGTCTCGATGCGCAGGTAGACGTCCTTGCATATGAACTTGAGACCGGCATTGCTCATCAGCACGCCCGGCAGCAGCCCGGCCTCGCAGGCGATCTGGAAACCGTTGCACACCGCCAGGATGCGGGTGCCCTGTTCGGCGCGGCGCTTCACTTCGCGCATCGCCGGCGAATGGGCCGCCATGGCGCCGCAGCGCAGGTAATCGCCATAGGAAAAGCCGCCCGGCAGCACGATCAGGTCCAGCTTGGGGAAATCGGCATCGCCATGCCAGATTTCCAGCGGCGGTGTGCCATTGGCGGCCTTGGTCAGCGCCATTTTCATGTCGCGGTCGCGGTTGGATCCGGGGAAGACGACGATGCCGGCTTTCATGCCCTGCACTCCTCGAAATAAAAGCACCCGCTTGCGCGGAGGCGGCCTCAGCCGATCAGTTCGACCGAGTAATTCTCGATCACGGTATTGGCGAGCAGCTTCTGCGCCATGTCCTTCACGGCAGCCTCGATTTCGGCTTTCGGCTTGCTCTTCAGCGGCTCGCCGATATCCAGCTCGATCAGCTTGCCCTGGCGCACTTCGGTAACGCCCTGGAAGCCGAGGCTGTGCAATGCCTGGCCGATGGCGCGGCCCTGGGGATCGAGCACGCCATTCTTCAGGCTAACATGAACGCGGGCTTTCATTCGGCCTAGATCCTTCTTCTGCAAAAAGTTGCGGCGGCCCATTGCTGTGGCCGCCGCTGGTCTCACGGCGTCTGCACGCCAGTTACTGCATGGTCTCGGGGCCCTTGATGTCCCTGGGTCCGCCTTCGGGCAGGATGCCGAGGCGGCGGGCGACTTCCTGATAGGCCTCGGCGACATTGCCGAGATCGCGGCGGAAGCGGTCCTTGTCCATCTTCTCGTTGGTCTTGACGTCCCAGAGCCGGGCACTGTCCGGGCTGATCTCGTCGGCCAGGATGATGCGCATGTCCTCGCCCTGCCACCAGCGGCCGAATTCTAGCTTGAAATCCACCAGGCGGATGCCGATGCCGAGGAACAGGCCGGTGAGGAAATCGTTCACCCGCAGCGCCAGATGCATCATTTCGTCGATTTCCTGCGGGCTGGCCCAGCCGAAGCAGGTGATATGCTCTTCCGACACCATCGGGTCGCCTAGCTCGTCATTCTTGTAATAGAACTCGACGATCGAACGCGGCAGGGTGGTGCCTTCGGCAACGCCGAGCCGGGTCGCCAGCGAACCGGCGGCGACATTGCGCACCACCACTTCCAGCGGCACGATCTCGACTTCCTTGATCAGCTGCTCGCGCATGTTCAACCGGCGCAGAAAATGCGTCGGGATGCCCACCTCGCCCAGCCGCGTCATCAGGTATTCCGAGATGCGGTTGTTGAGCACGCCCTTGCCGGTGATCGTGCCCTTCTTCTTGTTGTTGAAGGCGGTGGCGTCGTCCTTGAAATACTGCACCAGAGTGCCCGGCTCGGGACCTTCGAACAGGACCTTGGCCTTGCCCTCGTAAACCTGTCTGCGGCGGGTCATGGACCACCCGTTCGGTTGTTGGATAAAAAGGGGAGTGTTAGGCCGGATAGATAGCGCCAAAGCCCCGCCGCCGCAATGCGCCGGGGATAAGAGTTTGGCGCCCTTTCCGGCCAGCCTGCGGCAGCCGGCCTGCGGCAGTATGTGGCATTGGGGCCAACCTCCGGCCCTTGCGGCCCCGCCACCCCAGCCCCTATATAAACCCGACCCCCGCCCGAGTAGACGGAGAGCCCGGATTATGACCAGTTTTGACGACCGCAAGGACGCTTTCGAGAAGAAGCACGCCCACGACCAGGAAACCGCCTTCAAGATCACGGCGCGGCGCAACAAGCTGCTGGGCCTGTGGGTGGCCGAGCATCTCGGGCTGGCCGGCGAGGCGGCGGAAAAGTACGCCAAGGACGTGGTGGCCGCCGATTTCGAGGAAGCCGGCGACGAGGACGTGATCCGCAAGGTGCTCGGCGACCTCAAGGGCAAGGCCGATGTCTCGGAACACCGCGTCCGCAACAAGCTGGTCGAGCTGAGCGAAGAAGCCCGCAAGCAGATCACCGGCTAAGCTGTTAAAACTTAAAGGCTAAATCCCGGCGGCAGGATTTAATCCTGCCGTTGCGGCGGTTTTTTGCCATATTTCCGGCTTGGCACCGCCGGGGGCCGTGTCTAGCCTGTGGCCATGGCCCACGAGACAGACGACCCAGACCCGCCACCGGGCGTCGGGCCGCATGAATTGCGCGAACTGGAACTGATGCTGGCGGGCAAAAAGCCGGCGGCAATGTTCAGTGATGCCGTGATTGCGCGCTGGATCATCCCGGAGGACGCGTTCGAGCCGCATGTGCAGGCCGGCCGCATCATCAAGCGCGTGGTGTTCGAGCCAAATCCAGGCAGCTTTGATGCCATCCGCGTCTATTACGCCCTGCCCGGCGAGGAATGGCGGATCGACGCGCTGGATGCGATCAACAACGCCATCCATTCAAAGCTGCGGCCGGCCACCGGGCAGGACGATATCGATACCGGCCGCCTGCTCGGCTACACGGAAGAGGAAATCGCCATCTACCTGGCCTGGGTGGCGCATGCCTGGCCGCCGCAAGGCTGAACACCCTTGTGTGAGACTGCAGCCCGGCCATGGGCAGGGCCTGGGGCATCGCCTAAACTCGCGCCATGACTAAAGCTGCCGGCAAGGTGGAGGGGGCCTATGGGCGGCTGAAGCTGCTCAGCGGCCTGGTGCTGTTCGTTTTTCTTGCCACCCATCTGCTCAACCATGCGCTCGGGCTGATCGCGCTCGATGCGGCGGAAGCCGGCGCGGTGTGGTTCAAGGCGTTGTGGCGCAACCCGCTCGGCACCCTGCTGCTCTACACGGCCTTCCTGCTGCATCCACTGCTCGCCCTGTTCAACTGGCTGCGGCGCGGGCATTACCGTGGCCTGCCCTGGCAGGCCTGGGCGCAATTGCTGCTCGGCCTCTGCCTGCCGCCGCTGGTGATCCTGCATGTCATCGGCACCCGTGGCCTGGCGGCGAGCCATGGCTTCAACGACAGCTATGCCGCGCTGATGACCACGCTGTTCGTGCAGAATCCGCTGCTCGGCCTGCGCCAGAACCTGATGCTGCTGATCGCCTGGGGCCATGGCTGCATCGGCGTCTATTACTGGCTGCGGCTGAAGCCGGCCTTCGAGCGGCTGTGGCCGTTCCTGTTCGCCGCCGCTTTGCTGCTGCCGGCCTGCGCCATGCTCGGCTATCTCTCGATGGGCCGCGCGGTGCGCTTCATGCTGCGCGACCCGGACTGGTATGCCGCCTTCATCGATGGCCTGAATTATCCCGGCGACGCGGCGGTGGCTGCCGCCTATGCGGTCGCGGAAGCCGCGCAGACAGGCTCTGCCGTGCTGCTGCTCGCCGCCCTGCTCGGCCGTGTGCTGTGGGGGCTGATCCGCCGCCGCCATGGCCAGGTGACGCTCAGTTATCCCGATGGCCGCCATTGGCGCGGCATTGCCGGCAGCCAGAGCCTGCTGGAAGCCAGCCGCGCCATCGGTTTCCCCCATGCCGCCGTGTGCGGCGGCCAGGGCCGCTGTTCGACTTGTCGCGTAAGATTATCAGGGCCTGGCATGGCAATGCTGCCGCCGCCTTCCGACAGCGAGGCGGCGGTGCTGGAGCGCATCGCGGCGCCGCCGGGCGTGCGGCTGGCCTGCCAGGTGAAGCCGAGTGGCGATCTCAACGTGGTGCCTTTGCTGCCCGCCGGGGCCGGGCCGCGCGCCGCCTATGGCGGCGGCATGACCGCGCTGGCGCAGGGCTCCGAGCGCCGCATCGTCATCCTGTTCTGCGATCTGCGCGGCTTCACGCAATTCTCCGAAGCCCGGCTGCCGTTCGATGTGGTGTTCGTGCTCAACCAGTATTTCAAGGCCATGGGCGAGGCGGTGGAGGCGTCGGGCGGGCGGCTCGACAAGTTCATCGGCGATGGCGTGATGGCCCTGTTCGGCCTGGAAAACACCCCGGCGGAAGCCTGCCGCCAGGCTTTGACTGCTGCCGATGCCATGGGCCGCGCCCTGGCGCGGCTGAACGAAACCCTGCGTGGCTCGCTCGGTCAGACAGAGGCAGGCGGGGTGCCGGAAATGCTGCGTATCGGCATCGGCATCCATTGCGGCCGCGTCATCGTTGGCGAAATGGGCCATGGCCGCGCCACTGGGCTGACCGCCGTGGGCGATGCGGTGAACACCGCCAGCCGGCTGGAAAGCGCCACCAAGGATTTCGCCGCCGAACTGGTGATTTCGGCCGAAGTGGCCAGCCGGGCCGAACTGACGCCGGCTGATCTGCAGGCCCAGGGCTGGCGCGAGGAAACCGTGACGCTGCGTGGCAAGAGCGAGGCATTGCAGGTGTATGTGCGCGAGCGGCTGGCGCGGAAGTAAGCGCCGGGTCTAGGCTTTGCCCGGAAGTCATCCCGGGAGACACCGATGCCCCAGACCATATCCCTGAGCCAGAGCAGCGACCACGAATTGCTGCATGAACTGCGCCGCCGCCGCCGCACCCGGCGCGAGCGCCACCAGCTGGCACCAGAGGAAAGTTCCAGCCTGCCCTCGGCGGCGCCGCGTTCGCTGGGCGAGCAGCTGGCCGATCTGGTGGCCAATCGTGTCGGTTCCTGGGGTTTCGTGCTCAGCCAGAGCGTGGTGCTGGCGCTCTGGATCATCGGCAATGCCTGGTTCGGCCGGGGCGCCTGGGATCCCTATCCCTTCATCCTGCTGAACCTGCTGCTGTCGTTCCAGGCCGCCTATACGGCGCCGATCATCATGATGAGCCAGAACCGCATGAGCGAGATCGACCGCCGCCGCGCCGAGCAGGATTACCAGGTGAATGTGAAGGCGGAACTGGAAATCGAGCTGCTGCACCAGAAGATCGACCTGCTGCGCGAGCAGGAAATCCTCGCCCTGACCCAGGCGGTGACCGCGCTTTCCGCCCGGCTGGAGGCACGCTGAGGCTGAATAGGGCGGAAAACGCCCCGCCGAGTGCCTGATTAATAATGCGAGTTATTCTTACTTGCATTGACTATGGTTCCGCCTATACTCACCCCGCATGGCCGCCCTGTAAGCGGCCATTGCCTGGGGTATAGGTCACGATGAACACCGCCGCCGAGCCGAAAGGGCCCGGAAATCCAATGGATGCCGCCGTTTCGGGGCAGAAGGACATGCCGCCGCGCCTGGATGCGCGCCGGCTGTTCGGGGCTGCCCGCGAGGTCATCATTGAGCATGAAGGCGCGGATTACCGTTTGCGGCTTACCGCCAACGGCAAGCTCATCCTGACCAAGTAGCCCAGCAGTCAGCCAGCCACCCCGGCGCCGCATCAAGCGGCAACCCACGGTAGCCAGCCAGCCAAGTCCTGTTTCATTCATCCGCCGGCTGGCGGGTCATACCGGGGGTTTGTCCGTATGCTGTCTTTCCGTTTGTCGTATTCTTCTTCGCGCCGCCTGATGCTGCTGGCGCTGCTCGGCTCGACCGCGCTGGCTCCGATGGCTGCCCAGGCTCAGGCCCAGGCCCAGGCGCAGCAGGCGCCAGCCCAGGCACAGCCGACCGTCGTGCCGACCGTGCTCGATACCGTGACCAGCGTCGGCGACCGCGTCGAACGCCCGATCGGCGAAACCACCGGCACGGTGACGGTGATCGACGAGGACAAGATCGACAAGCAGAACCTGCACCGGATGCAGGACCTGTTCCGCGATGAACCCGGCGTCAACGTGCTGAACGATCCGCGCCGCGCCGGCGCCGGCTCGTTCAACATCCGCGGCATCCAGGATAACCGCGTGCTGATGCAGGTGGACGGCACCCGCCTGCCGGACATGCCGGGCGGCATCCTGCTGCGCGGCGGCGGCTTCACGCCCTATACCCGCGACATGGTGGATTTCGACAGCCTCAAGCGCGTCGAAGTGCTGCGCGGCCCGGCCTCGTCGAGCTATGGCTCGGATGCGCTCGGCGGCGTGGTCAGCTATGTCACCAAGGATCCGCTGGATTATCTCAGCAATGGCCGCGACCTCTTCTACTCGCTGAAGCTCGGCTACGACACGATTGACTCCAGCTTCTCGCAGACCGGCACGGCGGCAACGCGCGTCGGCAATATGTCGATGCTCGGCGTCTTCACCCATCGCGATGGCAGCGAGCTGGATTCCAAGGGCCGCATCAACGAGCAGGAATACCAGGGCAACAACCTGCTCGGCAAAATGGCCTGGGAAGGTGCTGCCAGCCGCTGGGTGCTGACCGGCGAATTCTTCCAGCGCGATGTCAACATCCCGAATATCGCCAACGAACTCACCGCCACGATCCGCACTTCCTCGGCGCAGGACAGCACGGAACGCTGGCGCCTGTCGCTCGGCCAGACTCATTTCGATCCGGTCGGCTTCGTCGATAAGTTCGACTGGAAGGTCTACTACACCCAGTTCGAGCGCGTCGATTACCGCGTGCAGACCCGCACCGGCCCGCCGGTGCAGTTCCACAATTACCGCCAGACCAATGACCAGTGGATCGGCGGCCTGGAAACCCAGTTCACCAGCAACACCGACTGGTTCGGCGTGCAGAACACACTGCTCTACGGCCTGTCGTTCAATGTCACCGGCACCGAGCGCCTGCGCGAATATGCCCGCATCAACGCCGCCACCGGCGCGCTGATCAGCAACACCACGGCGGATGGCGCGCTGACGCCGAGCCGCTACTTCCCGAACACGCTGACCATGCAGGGCGGCATTTTCGGCCAGGACGAGATCAAGCTCGGCAGCCTCACCATCACGCCTGGGCTGCGCGCCGACTACTACGACATGAACCCGATGCCGGATGCGATCTATCGCATCAATCCCTCGGTGCAGCAGCCGCGCGCCATCACGGAAGTGGCGCTGTCGCCGAAGCTCGGCCTGAACTACGAGTTCAACAAGGTCTATTCGGTCTTCGCGCAATATGCCCATGGCTTCCGCGCGCCGCCTTACGACGATGCCAATACCGGCTTCCGCAACACGGTCGGTCCGATCTCGTATGAGTTCATCCCGAATCCGAATCTGGAGCCGGAAACCAGCAACGGCGTCGAATTCGGCACGCGCGGCAAGTTCTCCAACGGCTCAAGCTATCAGGTTTCCACCTTCTATAACCGCTACAAGAATTTCATCGACATGGTCACCCTGGTCGAGCCGGTTGTCGGCACCACCGGCCAGTACCAGGCGCAGAATCTGAGCGAGGTGGAAATCTACGGCGCCGAATTCCGCGGCGACTGGCGCTTCCTGCCGGAATGGTCGCTGAACGGCGGCATCGCCTACGCCGTGGGCGAGAATCTGCAATCCAACGTGCCGATCAATTCGGTGGCGCCGCTCACCTTCAATGCCGGCCTCGGCTACGACACCGTCGATGGTGTCTGGGGTGCGCGCCTCGATGCCAAGCATGTGTTCAAGCATGACCGCGTCACCGCCGCCAACCAGTACAAGACCAAGGCCTACACCACGGTCGATCTCTCGGCCTACTACAATCCGCTCGACTGGGTCACGATCCGCGCCGGCATCTACAACCTGCTCGACAAGACCTATGTCAACTTCGCCGATGTGCAGGGCCTGACGCCCTCGGCCACGGTGCCGGGCGACTATTACCAGGCCGGCCGTTCGGCGGCCATCAACGTCACCATGCGGTGGTAATGCGATGCTGACACGCATGCGAATGTTGGTCTGACCCGAGGCGCCGCGCGGAGATGCTTTTCCCACCAAACCCGCGGCTTTCCTCCCCACCCGGCAGTGCGATGGCACTGCCGGGTGTCGCTATTATGTCGGCACCGCATCAGCCGCTTTCGCCACGCACCCAAGATTCGCCACGCACCCAGCCTCTGTCACTCACCGGGCGCGGCATGCCGCTGCTCTGCTCGCTGGCGATGCATGGTCTGCTGGCCGCCGCAGCCCTGTGGCTCACCCTGCCGAAGCCGAGCCATGCGCCGCGCCCCGAACCTTTCATGACGGTGCAGTTCGTCGCCGCGCCGCCGGCACCGGTCGCGGTGCCGGCACCCGCACCGGCGCCAGTAGTGGCTCCGTCCCCCGTGCAGGAAGCGGCAGCGCCGCCGCCTGCTGCGGAACAGGTCGTGCAGGAGCCGCCTGTGCAGGAGGTGCCTGTGCAGGAGCCGCTTGTCGAGGCGCCGCCGCCACTGCCGGCTGAGACCGCTGCCGAAGTTCTGCCGCCCCCTAAACCGGTGGTGAAACCGAAACCGCAGCCGCGCGTGGCCGCCAAGCCAGTGCCGCAGCCTGTGCCACCGCCCGTGCCGCCGTCAGCGATTGAGCCTTCACCCAAGCCAGCCGAGACGCCGCAGGTTGCCGCAGCTCCATCGCCGCCCGTACAGACTCCGCCGGTGGAGGCGCCGCCCGCTGCTGCCGCTCCCGAGGCAGCGGCAAGCCCGGCAGCCGCGCCGGCTCACGCCATGGCTGCCGCGCCCGCCGAAATCCAGAGCAGCGAACCGCCGGTGCTGCGCCATCCCGGTTTCCGCAACCGGCCGCAGCCGCCGGTCTACCCGGTGCGCGCACGCCAGCTTGAGCAGGAAGGCGTGTCCGTGGTGCGGGCCCTGATCGATCCGGAAGGCCAGTCGCGCGAAGTGCGGCTGTGGCGTTCGTCGGGTTACGAGATGCTTGACCAGGCCGCGCTCAATGCCGTGCGCGGCTGGGCCTTCAATGCCGCCCGCATCGGCGAGCGGCCGGTGCTGGCCTGGGTCGAGATACCCGTCCAGTTCAAACTGCGCTGATGCTTTTACACACGTTGACGTTTTTACCCACAGAGGAGCCCGCCATGTCTGCCAGCCAAACCCTCAGCCAAAAATGGTCCACCCTGCGCGAAGCCGAACCGGCCCTGCGCATCCGCGATGCCGCCCGCCGCCTCGGTTCGTCCGAAGCCGCCCTGCTCGCCACCCGCACCGGTACGCCGGTGGCCGAAGGCGGCGTCGAGCGCCTGAAGGGGCCGTGGTCCGATATCATCGCCGCCGTGCCGGCGCTGGGCGAAGTGATGGCGCTGACCCGCAACGACAACGTGGTGCATGAGCGCCATGGCGTTTATGGCGAGCTTGGCCTGCAGGGCCATGTCGGCCTGATCGTCGGCGAGGATATCGACCTGCGCATCTTCTTCGGCCCCTGGGCGCATGGCTTCGCGGTGGCCGAGGAAACCAAGGCCGGCCTGCGCCAGTCGCTGCAATTCTTCGATGCCCAGGGCGAGGCGGTACACAAGATCTACACCACCAACCACAGCGACAAGGCGGCTTTCGCCGCGCTGGTGGCGAAGTTCCGCAACGACGACCAGTCACCTGACTTCACCGCCCTGCCGGGCAAGGAGCCGGACGCGCCGCGCGCCGATGCCGAGATCGACATCGCCGGTCTGCGCGATGGCTGGACCAATCTGCGCGACACGCATGATTTCTTCGGCCTGCTGCGCCAGCACAAGGTGGCGCGCGAGCAGGCATTCCGCCTTGCCGGCCCGCGCTTCGCGCAGCGCCTGTCCAACGATGCGGCGCGCCGCATGCTGGAAGCCGCCGCCGCGCAGGAACTGCCGATCATGGTGTTCGTCGGCAATCACGGCATGATCCAGATTCATACCGGCCCGGTGAAGAAGCTGGTGCCGACCGGCCCGTGGTTCAACGTGCTGGATCCGATGTTCAACCTGCATCTGCGCGAGGATGCGGTTGCCTCCTCCTGGCTGGTGCGCAAGCCGAGCGTGGATGGCACTGTCACCTCGGTCGAGCTGTTCGATGCCAAGGGCGAGCTGATCGTGTCCTTCTTCGGCAAGCGCAAGCCGGGCAGCCCGGAACTGGAGCCGTGGCGCGCGCTGGCGGAAGCACTGGTTGACAAGGTCGCCGCGTAATGCGCGGCGGGGGTCGACAAGATTGCCGCGTAATACGCGGTGGGGTGAGCCGCCGCGCGCTGCTGCGCGGCTCGGCTGCCGCCACGGCCGCTCTCGCGTTGCCCACCGTTCTCACGCTGCCTTCGGGTGGCGTGCGGGCGGCGGCACCGGAGCGGCTGGTGGTTGCCGGCGGCGCCATCACCGAGATGGTCTACCGTCTCGGTGCCGAGAACTCGCTGGTCGGCGTCGATACCACCAGCATGTATCCGAACGACACGTTCAAGCTGCCCAAGATCGGCTATTTCCGGCAGCTGAGCGCGGAAGGCATCCTGTCGCTCAATCCGTCGCTGCTGCTGGTCACCGACCAGGCCGGCCCGCCGGCGGCTTTGGAGCGGCTGCGCGCCATCAAGCTGCCGCTCACCGTGATCCCGGAGACCCTGCATGTCGCCGATGTGCCGGAGAAAATGCGGCTGGTCGGCGCTGCCGTCGACCGCAAGGCGGAAGGCGAACGCCACGCGCAGATCATCAAGGGCGAAATAGACGCGCTGGATGCGGCGGTGGCCAAGCTCAGCGCCAAGCCGCGCGTGCTGTTCCTGATGAGCATCACCGATGGCCGCCTGCTGGCCGGCGGCGATATCACGGCGGCCGAAAGCATGATCCGCTTTGCCGGCGGGCGTAATGCCGTGGTCGGCTCCACCGGCTACAAGCCGATTTCGGCGGAAGCGGCTTTCGCCGCCAACCCGGATTACATCCTGCTGTCGGATCAGAGCCTGGAGGCGCTCGGCGGCATCGAGGCGCTGCGCAAGCTGCCGCAGCTCAGCGGATTGAAGGCGGTGCGCGAGAACCGCGTCGTCACGCTCGACATGCTGTATCTGCTGGCGCTCGGTCCGCGCGTTGCCCATGCCGGGCGCGACCTGGCCGCCGCCCTGCATCCCGGCGCCGCGCTGCCGCGCTTCTCATGAGTGAACAGATGATCACGGATGCGCTGCCGCGCCGGCTGGTTTTCGGCTGGTCGGCCGGCTTGCTGCTGGCGGCTTTTCTGCTTTTCGTGCTGCTGGCCAGCCTGGCCATCGGCCCGGTGCCGCTGAAACTGGGTGAAGTGCTGCGTGCGCTGCTCGGCCTGGAGGTCGATGCCCGCGCCGAAGCCATCGTGTGGCATCTGCGTCTGCCGCGCAGCCTGATGGCCGGCCTGATCGGCGCCGGCTTAGGCATTGCCGGCGCGCTGATGCAGGGCCTGTTCCGCAATCCCATGGCCGATCCCGGCCTGGTCGGCGTCACCGGCGGCGCCGGTTTGAGTGCGGCTTCCGCCATTGTCTTTGCCGGCTGGCTCTATCCCGCCGCCTGGCAGCCGGTGATGCTGCCAGGCCTCGCCTTTGCCGGCGGCCTTGCCGTCACCCTGATGGTCTACCGCTTCGCCCAGGTCGAGGGCCGCACCGCCATCACCATGCTGCTGCTCGCCGGCATCGCGCTCAATGCCATCGCCTCGGCCGGCATCGGCATGATGAGCTTCCTTTCCGATGACCGGCAGCTGCGCGACATCACCTTCTGGCTGCTCGGCAGTGTCGCCGGCGCCACCTGGGGCAAGCTGATGCTGCTGGCGCCTTTCGCGCTGCTGCCGATCCTGCTGGCACCCTGGCTGGCCCGCGCGCTCGATGCCTTCAATCTCGGCGAACGCGAGGCGGCGCATCTCGGCTTCGCCATCGAGCGGGTGAAAAGCGCGGTCTGCTTCGCCGTCGCCCTGGCGGCCGGCGGCGCCGTGGCCTTCAGCGGCATCATCGCCTTCATCGGCCTGGTGGTGCCGCATCTGGTGCGGCTGTGGCTCGGGCCGGGGCATCGCAGGCTGCTGCCCTGCTCGGCTTTGGCCGGCGCCAGCCTGCTGATCCTCGCCGATACGGCGGGCCGCACCATCGCGGCACCGGCGGAACTGCCCGTTGGCCTGCTCAC
The DNA here is from genome assembly GCF_965278975.1 of Ferrovibrio sp. Classification (GTDB taxonomy): domain Bacteria; phylum Pseudomonadota; class Alphaproteobacteria; order Ferrovibrionales; family Ferrovibrionaceae; genus Ferrovibrio. The sequence goes on along the minus strand of NZ_OZ257126.1, from coordinate 1,407,485 downwards.
GGCGCTGATCGGCGCGCCCTTCTTCCTCGCCCTGCTGATGCGTCAGCGCAAGGAGCTGGCGGTATGATCGCGGTCGAGAATATCCGCGTGCTGCGGCGTGGTGCTGAAATCCTGCGCGATATCAGCCTGGAACTGATCCCCGGCGAAGTGCTCGCCATCGTCGGCCCCAATGGCGCCGGCAAGTCGACATTGTTGCAGGTGATGTCTGGCGATCTGCTGCCCCAGGCAGGTACCGTGAAGCTGGAAGGCCGCGCGCTGAAGGACTGGGCGCCGCTGGCGCTGGCGCGCCGCCGCAGCGTGATGCCGCAGGCCGCACGGCTCGGTTTCCCGCTGCCGGCGCGCGATGTGGTGGCTTTGGGCCGCCTGCCGTTCGAGCGGCTCTATGACCGCAGCGCCAACCAGGCGGCGGTGGCGGCGGCGATCGGCGCCGCCGATATCGCGCATCTGGCGGCGCGCTCCTATGCCACGCTGTCGGGCGGCGAACAGCAGCGCGTGCAGCTGGCCCGCGCCATGGCGCAGCTTGATCTTGAAGCCAGTGTACCACCGCTGCTGCTGCTGGATGAGCCGACCGCCAGCCTCGATCTCGCCCATGCCCATGGCGTGCTGCGGCTGGCGCGGCGGCTGGCCGGCCAAGGCGTCGCGGTGGCCGCCGTGCTGCATGATCTCGGCCTGGCGCATGCCTATGCCGACCGCGTCGCGGTGTTGCAGCAGGGCCGCCTGCTGGCGCTGGATGTGCCGGCGCGGGCGCTGACGCCGGAGATTCTGGCACAGGCTTTTGCGGTCGATGCCGCCTTCTACGACGGCCACCTGGTGATCAGGGGCCCGCTGGCGGCCTAGCCGCCAGCCGCGTCAGCCGCGCAGCTGGGCCGGGTCGTAGTAGAAGCGTTCCTCGGCGATCTTCTCACCCTCCCAACGCTGGTAGGCCAGCTCGTCCATCGCGCGCCGGCTGCCATCCTTGAAGGTGAAGCGGAAAACCCAGCGGATCACGGTTCTGTCGCCGTCGACGAATACCGGCCGCACGCATTCGCTTTCCACGCGCTCCACCCGCGCCAGCACGGCGCGTTCATGCGCCACCAGATTGGCGCGGCCGCGCCGTGGCGGCTCGGTCAGGTTCTCCTGCATCGTCGCGTCCTCGGTATAGAAACGCTCAATCGCGGTATCATGGGCGCCGCTTTCCACCAGGGCGATGAAGGCTTCCAGCGTGGCAGGGTTAGGCATGGCTTTGATCTCCCTGGATTTCCATCTCCGGTCGCGGTCAAACGTCGCAGGCGGTTGTCCCGGCCTTGCGCCGCGTCAAGTGTAGGTGTGAACTGACCACAGGAGTAAACGCCATGCACAGCAACAGCGACAAGATTTTCGGTATCGGCATCACGCTGGCCCTGGTGGCCGCGCTGATCGGCGCGGCGGTGATGAGCGTGCGTTTCTGGACCAATATGGGCGCCGACCTCGACGAAGCCGCCGTTGTGCCGATGATTCTCGGCGTCGTCCTGAGCCTGGTGCTCGGCGGTGCCGTGGTCGGCATCTACCTCTATGGCCGCCGCCAGGAAATCAACCGCGATAATGGAAACTAACCACTCTTAAAGAGTGTTGTTGATCTACAAGCGCGCCCCCAAAATTTTAACTTCCTAATTTCCCGATTATTTTCACAAGATTTATGTCATATAATGCCACCAATGGTAGGCGAATCGGAGGCTTAGATGGAAAGCCAGAAAGCAAAGATTTTTGTTTCAGTGATGGATGGGCAGTTTGAGTTTGAGGGGCCCGTTACATTTGTCGAAGCACAAATTACGCGGTTTGAAGAAGCAATAAGATTGGCAATATCAAATGCGAAAGCAGAAAAATCTAAAACAGACTCATTGGCTACGGCAAAGAGCCAATTAAATAATCCAAGTCCCAGTGGTCTTGAAAGTTTTGAGAATTTATTCGCTGTTGCTGAAAGCGGTGTTCAGCTTCTTGTTGATCCCCCAGGGGCTAGCACTGCCAATAAAACGGTTTCAGTAGCATTATTGCTAACATACGCGAACTTGCTTAGTGGCAGTGATTCTACTTCATTCGAACAGATTCGGAGTATGTGCAAGACACATGCGTGTTTGGATTCAAGTAATTTTTCAAAAATACTAAAGTCCGAAAAAGATGCCTTTATTTTTGGCGGTGGAACTAAGAGTCAGACGGTAAAACTTACCGTTCCTGGTAGAAAGCGAGCAGAGGCGCTCGCAAATGAGTTAAATAGTAAATGAATGCAGAGACAATTTTAAAGAGCAAATTACCAAGTGATATTGTTGATGCTCTTTTGCACGCCTATAAAGAAATTGAAAGTAATTTCGTCATGCGTCGCTGGAAAACGAGCGAGCTTGATGCTGGACATTTTGTTGAAGCCGCAAGACGAGCAATAGAGTTTGCTCTTTTTGGCAAATTCACTCCAATTGGTAAAGCACTCCCAAATTTTAACGATAAGGAGCTAGCAAGATATGAATCTTCAGTAGGAGACGAAACATATCGAATTCACACTCCCCGTATTCTGAAAGCAATATACAACATAAGAAATAAAAGAGGTGTAGGGCACCTTTCTCACATCTCTGCGAATGAGATGGATGCCACGTTAATTCTTTACTCCGTGAAGTGGGTGCTAGCAGAATTTGTCAGGGTAAATTCAGGCACGAATACAACAGAGGCACAAAAGATTATTGATCAAATTGTAGAACGTAGACTTTCCATACTTTGGAAGAATAATGCCACTACTAGGGTGATTGTATCGGGTGTTGCTGCCAAAGACCAGGTGCTAATTCTTCTCTACGATCAAGATCCACAAAGTCTCGACGCTCTGCAAAAAAACGTAGAATATAAAAATAAGAGCGAATTCAAGCGGCTCCTTATAAAATTGCACAAAGACCGTTTTCTAGAAATGTCGCCAGATAATCAGTGTTCGATAACGCCAAATGGTATGCTTAGAGCAGAGGCACTTCTTCTGGACCTTGCATCAAAAGCCAAGAAATAATTCTGATTTCAGAACAGCGTAAACGTATTCCCGACCAGGCCGAGCGGCCAGCGCCCGGCTTCGAACAGGCGGAACTTGGCGGCGAAGGCATGTTCCTCGCCGCTGTCGTCATCCTCCACATAATCATTGCCTTGCGCGGCCAGCACCAGGGCGGCCTGATACGTCGCCTGGCCTGCTGCCTGCGCGGCGGCGCGGATCAGGCCTTCATCAACGATGCCAGCGCGCGCGGCGGCAGCCACCGCCTTGATCTGTGCCAGTTCGGTGGCGCGCAAGGCCACATGGTTCAGCGCCACGTCCAGGTCATAGCTCGGCAGCCATTGCTCGGCCTGTTCCAGCAGGGCTTGGTGCGCCTGTTCCTCGGCTTCCCAGAATTGCGCGTCCCAATCCTGCTCGGCGGCCAGCGCCGCTGCTTCGCGCCAGCCTTCCAAGCCGCTGACATTGACATCGATGAAGCCCAGGCCGGCGCAATAGCTTTCGGCCCAGATCAGCTCGGTATTCTTGATTGGCCGGCCGGCCTGGCTGAACCAGTCGATATTCGGCAGCAGCCGGGCCAGGCGCGCCACCGCGCGCAGGCCGGCAATCGCTTCGGCGCCGGGGATCAGGTCTTCGAGTTCGTCCTCGAAATCGCTGCCGTCATCATTCGCGGCAGACATCAGCGATTCCCCCGGCTTTCGCGCCACAGGCCGAGCTTCTTCTGCACCGGACGGTCCGAGAAGCTGAACAGCACCGCATCGCCGTTCGGCGCGTGATGGCTCACCGGTACCCAGCTCGGCACCACGAAGGTGTCGCGCTTCGTCCAGTCATAGCGTTCCTCGCCCACCATGGAATAGCCGCTGCCTTCCACGATGTTGAACACCGTGGCATCGGTGCTGCGGTAACGCTCGCCAGCGAGGCCCTTGGGCAGCAGCTGCATGAAGGTGGCGATGGTCGGCATGGCATAATCGCCGGTGGCCGGATTCACATACTGCATTTTCAAGCCATGGCAGGGATCCCAGGCCTCGGTGCGGCGCATGGTGTCGAGCGCCTCGCGGGTGCGGCGGTAGGGATAGTTGAAAATCGGCGAGGTCCGCGTCGCCGGTTCGTAATCCAGCGGCAGCAGGCCGGCGCCATAGCGCGCCAGGCTGTCGCCCACCGGCTTGGAGAGTGGCTGGGTTTCCTCGGCGCCGCGTTCCATGAAGGAACAGTCGAGCGCCTGGATCAGCGGAATGTCGAGGCCATCCATCCACACCATCGGCTGCGCGGAGTCATTGCCATGGTCATGCCAGGTCCACGACGGCGTGATGACGAAATCGCCTTCCTCCATGATGGTCTTTTCGCCATCCACCGCCGTATAGGCGCCGCTGCCCTCGACCACGAAGCGCAAAGCCGATTGCGTGTGGCGATGCGCCGGCGCGACTTCGCCGGGCAGAATCAGTTGCAGCCCGGCATAGAGCGAGGTGGTGATGCGCGACTGGCCGGGCAGGCCGGGATTCTCCAGGATCAGCACGCGGCGTTCCGCCTCGCGCGCGGTGATCAGCGCGCCGGCCTCCATGATGTAGGGGCGCAGCGCGTCATACTGCCAGAAGGCGGCGCGGCAATCGCTTTTCGGCTGCGGCAGCACCAGGCCATGCAGCACCTCCCATAGCGGCGTCAGCTTCTGGCTACCGATGCGCTGGTAATAGGCCTGGCGCGCTGCCTGCACCGCGTCGGGGGCGCTCGATTCAGATGCCATCATTGGGGTGTCTCCTGCTTTGCCAGCTATTCTAACCGCCAGAGCGGCAAGAAAAAACGCCCGACCTGCCGGGACGGCGCGGACCGGGCGTTCGCTCATGCATGAGGGGGGGCGGGGGGACACCATCCCTCAGAGCAGGGGTAAGCCGGAACGGGGGGAGTTCCAGCAGCGGCGGAGGCGGGGGAGCCCAACGCCGATAACCAGCATATGGGAGCCGATTCGCCCGCCGCCAAGGGGCCGGGCAAAGATTTCGCGAAGCGGGTTTTTGCTTAAGCCTCGGCCTTGAGGCGGTAGCCGATGCCGGGTTCGGTCTGCAGCAGCATGGCGCGGGCCGGGTTCGGCTCGATCTTGTCGCGCAGCTTCTTCACCAGCACGCGCAGCGACTGGCGTTCGTGTTCGCCGTCGTGGTTCCACAATTCCTTGGCGATGGCATCCAGCGGCACCACCTGGCCGGCGCGCGTCGCCAGCAGCACCAGCAGGCGGTACTGCATTACGCTGAGCCGCACCTGACGTTGGCCCACCATGGCGACATGCTGCAACTTCGAGACGCTGAGGATACCGGCCCGCACGGTGTCGGATTCCTCCGTCACCGCTTCGCGCCGCAAGGCCGCGCGCACCCGCGCCAGCAATTCGCCGAGGTCATAGGGCTTGGTCACATAATCCACCGCGCCGGCATCCAGCGCCGCCACCTTGCTCTCGGTATCCTCATGGCCCGACACCACAATCACCTTGTAGGGGCGGCGTTCGGGCAGTTGCCGCAGCAGGTCCAGGCCGCCCACTTCCGGCATCACCAGATCAAGCAGCATGAGGTCGAAGCCGGTGCTACGCAGCGCGTTCAGCGCCATGGCGGCGCTTTCTGCATCGGCGACCTGATAGCCGGCGGCAGTCAGCGCCGTGCGCAGATACTGCCGGTCCACCGGGGAATCATCGACGACAAGAAGATTGGAGCCAGCCATGGCTAGTTTTCGCCGCGCCTTTTCAGGTTTCCCCTCAGCCGGCCGCCGCCCTGACGGCTTCCGGTGAGGTAAGTATGCCGGTCGAGGGTGCTTCGGCGCAAGCGGTCCGTCATATTTCGCCTGAATACTGTCTTATTGCGAGTGCAATTCACTTAGACCGGGAAATTAGCCGGGACCGGGAAATTAGCCGGCGGGCTTGACCTTCCCATAATGGGAAGCCCTATCTAGAACCCATGACCCAGAGCCAAACCCTGTCTGCCACCCCGCCCAGCCCGATTGCCAGTCCGGTCACCGACCTGGCCATCGAAGGCATGACCTGCGCCGCCTGCGCCAGCCGCGTCGAAACCGCCCTGCGCAAGGTGCCGGGCGTGCGTGAAGCGGCGGTCAACCTGGCCACCGAAACCGCCCACATTGCCTGGGCCGGCCAGAGCGACGATGCCGCCCTGCTGGCTGCCGTGACCAGGGCCGGCTACAGCGCCACCGCGCAAGTGCCGGAAGCGCCGCCGGCGCCGCGCCCCGATACGGTCACGCCGCTGAAAATCCAGGCCCTGGCGGCGATGCTGCTCACCCTGCCCCTGATGGCCGACATGGTGGCGATGTGGAGCGGCGCCACGCATCTGATGCTGCCGGTCTGGCTGCAGGCCTTGCTGGCCGGCATCGTGCAGTTCGGTTTCGGTGCGCGCTTCTATGCCGGCGCCTGGCGTGCGCTCAAGGCGAAAAGCGGCAACATGGATCTGCTGGTGGCGCTCGGCACCTCGGCGGCCTATGGCCTCAGCCTGTGGGTGATCTACCGTCATGGCTCGCATGCCGGCCACGCCTTGTATTTCGAAGGCGCTGCGGCGGTGATCAGCTTCGTGCTGCTCGGCAAGTGGCTCGAAGCACGCGCCAAGCGCCGCACGGCGGATGCGCTGGATGCGCTGTTGAAACTCAAACCCGCCGAGGCGCATCGCCGTACCGGCGATGGCACCATCGAGGATATCGCCGCCAGCCTTATCCGGCTTGGCGACCTGCTGCTGGTGCGCGTGGGTGAAGCCCTGCCGGCCGATGGCGTGGTGGTGGAAGGCCGTGCCAGTGTCGATGAAAGCATGCTCACCGGCGAAAGCCTGCCGGTGGAGAAAACTGTCGGCGACCGCGTGGTGGCTGGCGCGGTGAACCGCGATGGCAGCCTGCTGCTGCGTGCCACGGCGGTGGCGCAGGAAACCATGCTGGCGCGCATCGTGCGTGCGGTGACGGCGGCACAGGCGGCGAAGGCGCCGATCCAGCGCCGCGTCGATCAGGTTTCCGCCATCTTCGTGCCGGTGGTGGTGCTGCTGGCGCTGATCAGCTTCGCGCTCTGGGCCGCGCTTGGCGGCGATATCGAACAGGCCATCATCAATGCCGTGGCGGTGCTGGTGATCGCCTGCCCCTGCGCGCTCGGCCTTGCCACACCGGCGGCGCTGATGGTCGGCAGCGGCACGGCGGCGCGCGCCGGCATCCTGGTGCGCGATGCCGAAGTGCTGGAACGTGCCGGCGCCATCAAGGTAGTGGCGTTCGACAAGACCGGCACGCTCACTGAAGGCAAGCCGGCGGTGACGGACCTGCTCGGTAACGGCATTGCGGAAACCGAATTGCTGCGGCTCGCTGCCGCGTTGCAGGCCGGCTCCGGCCATCCGCTGGCACAGGCCCTGCGCCAGCGTGCCGCCGGCCTTGTGCTGCCTGAACTCGGCGGTTTCCGCGATCATGCCGGTTTCGGTGTCTCCGGTGTTGTGGAAGGCCGCCGCCTGCTGCTTGGCACCGCACGGCTGCTGCAATCGGAAGGCATCGATGTGGCGGCCTGGAAGCCGCGCGCGCTGGCTTTGCAGCAGCAGGGCCGCACGGTGTCGTGGCTTGCCGCCGCCGATGGCACGCTGCTCGGCATGATCGGTTTCGCCGATCAGGCGAAGCAGAGTGCCGCGCGTGCCGTGGCGCGGCTGAAGCAACGCGGCATTGCCGTGGCGATGCTGTCCGGCGATGCCCAGGGCGCGGCGGAAACCATTGCCCATGCGCTTGGCATCGATCATGTGGAAGCGGAAATCCTGCCCGAGCAGAAAGCCGCCGCGGTGCAGCGGCTGCGTGCGCGCTTCGGCGCCGTGGCGATGGTGGGCGATGGCGTCAACGACGCACCGGCCTTGAGCGAAGCCGATCTCGGCATCGCCATGGGCGGCGGCACCGATGCCGCCATCGGCGTTGCCGGCATCACCCTGATGCGCGGCGATCCGGCACTGGTGGCCGATGCGCTGGAAATTGCCGAACGCACCGAGGCAACGATCCGGCAGAATCTGTTCTGGGCCTTCATCTACAATCTGGTCGGATTGCCGCTGGCGGCATTCGGCCTGCTCAATCCGGTGCTGGCCGGTGCGGCGATGGCATTGTCCAGTGTCAGTGTGCTGGCCAATGCGCTGCGGCTGAAACGCTGGCAACCGAAATCATAGGAGAGCAGCCATGAAAACCATCGGCGAAGCTTCGGCGGATTCCGGCGTCTCGGCCAAGATGATCCGCTATTACGAAAGCGTCGGCCTGCTGCCCAAGGCTGGGCGCACGGCCTCGGGTTATCGCAGCTATGGTGCCGCGGATGTGCATAACCTGCGTTTCATCCGCCGTGCCCGCGATCTCGGTTTCAGTCTTGAAGAAATCGCCAAGCTGCTGTCGCTGTGGCGCGACCGCGAACGCTCCAGCGCCGATGTGAAGGCCATCGCGCTGAAGCATGTGGCCGAACTCGACCAGCGCATCGCCGAGATGACCGCGATGCGCGGCACGCTTAGCCATCTCGCCGAAGCCTGCCATGGCGATGGCCGGCCGCATTGTCCGATCCTGGATGAACTCGGCGAAGGCCCGAAGCCGGCGATGGTCAGCGCGCAGAAGCCGGATTGCTGCGCCTAGGGCTTACCGGTCCGTGGGAAAGGCCTTGGAGTGTGCCCTGTTGTCATACCCGCGAAAGCGGGTATCCCATTTCTTTTGTAAATGGGACCCTCTGTAAGCGCGCGAACGCTAAAGGCGTTCGTGGGCGCACAGGCCCGAAGGGCTGGCGCGACGGTGACAACAGAATAGATCAAGACGTAGGGCTAAGCCCCTAGGCCTCATCCGCCTCGATGACGCAGAACACCATGTCCACCGTCTCGCCATCGGTGGACAGCGGCAGCAGCAGGGTGCCGCGCTCGAACAGCCGGCCGCGCAGCACCGAGCCCTGGTCGTCCTCGGGCCCGTAGAAATGATTGCAGTCGTATACGAAGCTGCGCCGCTCGATCACCGCGCGGTAGTTCAGCAGCACCTCATCCCAGGTATCGTCCTGCAGATGGTGGCCGATATGGTGGCCGCGCACCGGCCGGCCGGTGGGGTCGAAGCCGCGCATCCGCACCTGCCGCGTGCCAACCAGGCGGTAGCGCAGGAAAGGGGCTTCGGGCAGCACCTCGGTCAGCACGATATCTGGCAGTAAATCGGGAATTTCTGTGGGCTGAATATCGGCCCTGGCGGGCATCAGGCGGCCCTGGCGCTTCCCGTCCCAATATTCATAGGCGCGGCGGATACGCGGCGAACAGACCTCCAGGAATTCCAGGGTCAGCAGGCGCGGATGGGTAGACCGTTTCAGCGCGTCTTCAAGGTCAGGGGGCATGGCCGGATAAAACTCGGTTTTGCGCAGCACCTCAAGCCGTAACTTCCCCCATTTTCGCCCGTGTGTTACCGTCCGTAAGGTTGCAGTTCCGCTGGGGTCCTTAGCCGCGATGCGCCGCGCGCATTCAATCTTGAACTATGCCTTGCTGGCTATCGTCGCCCTGGCGGTGGCGCTGAATTACTATGTGCATGTCGAATTGCGCGGCGAGGCCGAGCGCGACGAGGTGGCGGTGATGGAGCGCCTGGCGCGCATCCATGGCCAGGATCTGGAAAGCACGCTCGACGCCATTCGCTATTCGATGGAAAAGGCCGGCCTGCTTTACCGCCTGCTGGATGGGCAGCCGGAACGCTTCCATGCCGAACTGAAACGCCTGGAAAACGAGCTGCCGCAGGTGCGTGCCATCGGCATGGTGGACCTGCAGGGCCGCGTCACGCATTCCTCGCGCAGCTACCCGCCGCCGCAGATCACCCTGGCCGACCGCGAATACATTTCCTACTTCATCCAGGGCGGCACCGCTGCTTCGCGCATCGGTGGCCCGGTGCGCAACAATTATGATGGCCAGTGGCAGATCGGCATGGGCGTGCCGCTGCGCGACGATACCGGCACGCTGGTCGGTGTCGTCACCTCGGTGATCGACCCGGCGCAGATCGCCAAGGATTTCGCCAACGGCATCACGGAGGGTGATTTCGTCTCGCTGCTGGACGAGAGGTTCCGCCTTATCGCGCGCCATCCCTGGCGCGAAGCTGCAATCGGCCAATCCTATCCCGATGCCCCGGCGTATCGGGTCATGAGCCGCGATCCCAGCCTCGGCAGTTTCAGCGGTGTTGCCGCCAATAGTTTCGATGGCAGCACGCGCTTCGCCGCCGTGCGCCGGATCTATGGTGGCGCCTTGGTGCTGGCGGCGTCGCGCTCGCAGGATGAAGCCCTGCGCAACTGGCGCAGCCTGGCCTGGCTGGTCAGCATTGCCTCCGTTGCCACCGTGCTGCTGGCGGCTTTGGCCACCTGGCAGGCACGGCGGCGGATCGAGATCGAGGAACGCAAGAATGCCTCGCTTGCCTCGCTGAATGTGCAGTTGCAGGAGCAGACGACGCGGGCCGAGCGGCTGGCGGCGGCGAAAAGCGAATTCCTCGCCACCATGAGTCACGAAATCCGCACGCCGATGAACGGCGTGCTGGGCATGGCGCAGGCATTGCAGGCGATGCCATTGCAGACCAATGCGCGCGAGGCGGCGGAGATCATCACCGAAAGCGCCGCCAGCCTGCTGGCGGTGCTGAATGATGTGCTGGATTACTCGCGGCTTGAAGCCGGCAAGCTGGCATTGACGGCGGCGCCGCTGAGCATCGCCGCCGTGCTGCGCCATATCGAGGCGCTGTTTGCTTCCGCCGTGCAGGCCAAGGGACTGGATTTCCAGTTGCTGGTTGCCGATGGCCTGCCCGATGGCGTGGTCAGTGACGAGGCACGGCTGCGCCAGATCCTGGTCAACCTGATCGGCAACGCGGTCAAGTTCACCACGCACGGCTATGTCCGCGTCGCCGTCAGCCGCAGCAGCGGCCCGGCCGGCCTGCCGATGCTGCGCCTGGAAGTGGCTGATAGCGGCCCCGGCATCGCGCCGGAGGCCCAGGCCCATATCTTCGATCGCTTCACCCAGGAAGATGCCTCGATCAGCCGCCGCTTCGGTGGCGCCGGCCTTGGCCTTGCCATCACCAAGCGGCTGGTGGAACTGCTTGGCGGCCGCATCGGCTGCAGCAGTGAAAAGGATCGCGGCGCACTGTTCTGGGTCGAATTGCCTTGGCAGGAAGCCGTGACACAGCAGGCCGAGGCGGAGCCGGTGCCGGCCCCGGCGGTGGCGCAACTTGCCCTTTCCAGCCCGGCGAAGCTGCTCTGCGTCGATGACAACCTGGTCAACCGCCGCACGCTGCAGGCCCTGCTGCTGCCCTTCGGCTTCGATCTCACCCTGGTGGAAAGCGGCGAGGCGGCGGTGGTGGCGGCGCGCGGCACCAGCTTCGACAGCGTGCTGCTCGATATCCACATGCCGGGGATGGATGGGTTTGAAACCCTGCGCGCCCTGCGCAAGCTGCCCGGCACCGCGCGCGCCCGCATCCTGGCGATGACCGCCGATGTGATGCCGGAAGCCGTGCTGCGCTATGAAAGCGCCGGCTTCCAGGGCGTGGTGGCCAAGCCGCTGATCATCAAGGATCTGCTCGGCGCCCTGGCGCCGGCCACCTGAATTTCTGAAAATAAAACCGCCGCGCCCCCGGTGATCCCGGGAGGCGGCGGTTTGTGGGGTCAGGCTTATGCCGTGCCGGCAGCAGCTTCCTTGCTGCGCTGGTACTGCGCCACGAAATCGATCGGGTCCAGCATCAGCGGCGGCACGCCGCCATCGCGGGTCACATCGGCGATGATGCGGCGGGCGAACGGGAACAGCAGGCGCGGCGCCTCCACCAGCAGCAGCGGCTCGACATGCTCTTCCGGGATGTTCTGCAGCGTGAACAGGCCGGCATAATGCAGGTCGGCGACGAAGGCGTTTTCCTCGCCATGCTTGGCTTCCACCAGCACGCGCAGCACCACCTCGAACAGGTCGTCGCTGACGCGCTGCGCCTGGGTGCCGATATTGACGCCGATCTGCGGCGCTTCGTTGATGGTGAAGGTGCGGGGCGCCATCGGGTGTTCGAAGGACAGGTCCTTCACATACTGCACATTGACGCTGAAACGCGGCGCCTGCTCGACTGCTTCGCTCATCGACTTGTTCTCCAGGTTGAAGGCGAGACGGCTAACATGAATCGGAGGGCGTCACAAGGCACCCCGGGCGAGTGCGGGCGTCTCTTCGGATGCGGTTTTTCCCTGGCTTTTCCACCATTCCGCCCCTTGGCGAAACCCGGTTCAATGCCTACATCTGGAGGCAACCCCGCCTGGACCGGGGCAGGCGAAGTAGATAGACTTCCCGTGAACTAGGCAGATAGTGAATCCGGCAGACAGTGAACTAGGCAGACTTGGGCATCATGGGTGACAGCGGTTTCCAATTCCTCGATATCCTGTTGCTCGGCGCGATTGCCGTGTTCATCGCGCTGCGGCTGCGTTCCGTGCTCGGCCAGCGTACCGGCCATGAGCAGCAGCGCCGCGCGCCCGCTGAAAGCGCCGCCGATACCGGCGATAATGTAATCGCCCTGCCGCGCCGCGATGCGGAAGCCGAACCGGCCGATGCCGCCGATCCCAAGATCGCCCGCATCCGCGCTGCCGATCCCAGCTTCGCCGGCGATGAGTTCCTCAAAGGCGCCGCCTGGGCCTATGAAGCGATCGTCGGCGCTTTCGCCGCCGGCGACAAGCCGACGCTCAAGGGCATGCTGTCGCGCGAAGTGTTCGGCGATTTCGAGAAGGTGATCGACGACCGCGCCCGCCAGGGCCATACCCAGGAAACCACCTTCGTCGGCCTGAAGAATGCCGAGATCGTGGAAACCGCGCTGAATGGCCGTACGGCGGAAGTCACCGTGCGCTTCGAGAGCGAGCTGATCAGCGCCACCCGCGACCGTACCGGCGGGCTGATTGCCGGCGATCCGCAGGCGGTGGAGCAGGTCACCGATATCTGGACCTTCGCCCGCGATACCCGTTCGCGCGATCCGAACTGGACCCTGATCGCCACTGCCAGCCCGAATTGATTGATGCCGGCCCGGCGCGCCCTACCGCTCGGCCTGCTGCTGCCCATTGCGATACTGGCGGCAGCCTGTGCGCCCAAGGCACCCGCGCCTGAACCGCCGAAACCGCCGGCCATTGCCTTCCGCGCCGCCAGCTTCGCCGACCTGCCCGGCTGGCAGGCCGATCGCCTGGAAGAAGCCCATGCGGCGCTCAAGGATTCCTGCCCGCGCATTACCGCGCAGCGCGGCAAGGCCGGGCCGGATGGCTTCGCGGTCTATGGCAAGCCGGAGGAATGGCAGGCTTTCTGCACCGGCATCGCCCGGCTGGCAGCCAATGACGGCGCCGGTCTGCGCCGCCTGATCGAGGCCGAATTGCAGCCCGTCGCGGTGCTGGGCGATGGCAAGGCGGAAGGGCTGTTCACCGGCTATTACGAACCGAGCCTGAAAGGCAGCCGCCAGCGCCGCCCGGGCTATGACGTGCCGCTCTACAAGCTGCCGCCCGATCTGGTGCAGGTCGATCTCGGGCTGTTCAAGCCGGAATGGCGCGGCCAGCGCACGGCTGGGCGGGTCGAGGGCGGTTTCCTGAAACCCTATGACGACCGCGCCGGCATCGAGGCCGGCGCACTCGCCAACCGCAACCTGGAACTCGCCTGGGCGGCCGATCCGGTGGCGGCCTTCTTCCTGCAGATCCAGGGCTCGGGCCGCATCGAGCTGGCCGAAGGCGGCGTCATGCGTGTCGGCTTCGCCGGCCAGAACGGCCATGTCTACACGGCGATTGGCCGCGTGCTGATCGACCAGGGCGTGATGACGCGCGAGGAAGTCTCGATGCCCGCCTTGCGCGCCTGGCTCGCCGCCCACCCGGACAAGGCCCCGGCTTTGCTGCGCGAGAACCGCGCCTTCATCTTCTTCCGTGAACTCCCCGCTCCCGCCGACCCCACCGCAGGTCCGCCCGGCGCGCAAGGCCTGCCGCTGCGGCCCGGCCGTTCCCTGGCCGTCGACCGCAGCCATGTCGCCATGGGCCTGCCGCTCTGGCTTGCGGCGGGCTATCCGGCGGCGGAAGCGCCTTATGCCGAACAGCCGCTCAACCGCCTGATGGTGGCGCAGGATACCGGCGGCGCCATCCGGGGCGGTGTGCGCGGCGATGTGTTCTGGGGCCATGGCGCGGCGGCCGAAGCCATCGCCGGGCGCATGAAGCATCCCGGCCGCTACTGGTTCCTGCTGCCCAAGGCCGCTGCGGCCCGGCTCGGGGTTTCGTAAAGCATCATAAATCGTACCGGTGTCATGCCGGCGCCCCCTTCGGGCCTGTGCGCCCACGAACGCCTTTAGCGTTCGCGCGCTTACAGGGCATCCCATTTGTTTAGGTGAAATGGGACCCTCGCCTGCGCGAGGGTGACGGCATAAGGCTGCGCCCCTCAATCCTTCGGCGGTTCGCTGTCGCCGGCGCCGAGGCTGCGCTGCATCAGCACGGAATCGACCCAGCGGCCGAATTTGAAGCCGATGCTCGGCAGGGTGCCGATGGTCTTGAAGCCGAAGGCGGCATGCAGGCCGATGGAGGGGGCATTGGCGCTGTCGCCGATCACCGCGATCATCTGGCGGTAGCCGCGCGCCGCGCTTTCCTCGATCAGCGCCGGCAGCAGCAGCCGGCCGAGGCCGCCGCGCCGCATCTCCTGGCGGATATAGATCGAATTCTCCACCGTGAAGCGGTAGGCGCGCCGTGCCCGGTAGGGTCCGGCATAGGCATAGCCCAGCACCGGCCCGCCGGCACCCTCGGCGGCGACGATATAGGGATAGCCCGCCGCGCGCAGGGTATCGAAGCGCCGCGTCATCTCGGCCAGGTCCGGCACTTCCTCCTCGAAGGAGGCGAGGCCATTGGAGACGTGATGGGCGTAGATCGACTGGATTTCCGGCAGGTCATTGCTCTGGGCGGGGCGCAGGATCGGCATGCAGTTTCCCTCAGTCGTAAAGCGCCAGCCGGTCGAAGCTGGCCTTGTAGTTCACTGCCTGCTCGGCGCGGATGGCGCGCGCCAGATCGGCGGCATTGTCGAAGCGCAGCGCGTGGCAGAAACGGGTTTCGTGCGACCCGCCATGCACATCCTCATAGGCGATGCTGCCGATCAGGTAGAGCCGGTTCTGCTGGCCCTCGATCAGGGCGGCCAGCATGTCGGGCGGGAACGGCCCGCCCGGCGCCTGGCTGCGCAGGCTGGCGCCTGAGCCGAGGCCCGGCAGCGGCAGGTCCGGCGCCGGCCAATCCTCCGGCGCGGGGAAGGCTTGGTCCTCGGGCAGCGGATAGGGCAGCACCTTCAGCGCCGCGCTCTGGCGCAGCCGCAGCGCCGGCGAGCGGCCATGATTGAGGATGGTGAACTGCCCGGCCACCAGCATATAGGCGCCGAAATTGCCCAGGCCCGCCGGCTCCACCGCCAGATAGGCGCGGTTCTCGCGGGCGCTGGCATCCAGTGCCGCCTGGGCGATCTTGGCGGCATTGCGCTCTGCCGCCTGGCGCTGTTGCAGCAACTGGCTGGCGAACCAGGCCGCCACCGCGAAGCCGCCGAGCAGGATCACCAGCAGCAGCCCCAGCAACCAGTTGCCCTGGCGCTGCGCCGCCAGGCTTTCGGCATCATGCGCCGCCTGGGCCTTCAGGTTGCCATGCCAGGTTTCCAGCGCCGGCAGGGCGACGGAGAGGAAATCATAGATCGCGTCGTCGCTCGGGCCGCTGCGCGCCGAAGGCTGGGCAGGGGCAGGAGCGCCCGCCGGTGCCTGCTGCGCCTGGGCCGGGGAGCCGGCAAGGGCAATGCCCAGCAGCAGGGCAACCGCGAGCAACATGGGCGCGAGCAACAGGGGCGCCAGGAACAAGGCGGGGCGCCGGGGGTTGCGGGGGTGAGGCATGGGTAATTGGTGCGGCATGAAAAGTCGGCTGGAGGACAAATCTGGAGGGCAAATGCGGTGCGGTTTTGCAGGGCGAATCGCCTGAACCCGCTTGTGCTTATCTTACGCAGCGATACTGGCGGTGTCTCGCGGCTTGTGGCGAAAAACCGCCCCCGATCCGGCTTGATCAGCCCCTGATCCGGCTAGGCTGGCTTGGCTTTCCCGGGAGCGGCAATCGCCCTTCAGCACGATACCTGCCTGTGTCACATCATTAAAAATACTTGATTTTTTAATCTAGTTGTCCGACAACCAGACCATGACTGAGTTGAAAGCCATCCCGCGTGCGCCATCCCTGGCCGATGATGTCGCCGCCGCCCTGCTGGCCCGCATCGTCAGCGGCGAATGGGCGGTGCATGCCCGGCTGCCGGCGGAAAAGGCCCTGGCCGCCGGCTTCGGGGTCAGCCGTGCCGTGGTGCGCGAGGCCATCGCGCGGCTGAAGGCGGAAGGCTATCTCACCACCCGCCAGGGCAAGGGCGCTTTTGTCGCTGCGCCGGAAGAAGCGGCCCCGTCCGGGCCGGGACGCAAGCCCGATGCGGCGGCGCCGGCGAGCGGCAAAAACGGTTTCCGCCTGCCCCCGGCGGTGGATGCCCATCTGCTGGAACTGCGCACCCTGATCGAATGTGATTGCGCCGAACTGGCCGCCTTGCGCCATACCGAGGCGGACCTGGCTGCCATGCGCCAGGCCCTGGCCGATATGCGCCAGGCCATCGAGGCCGGCGGGCTGGGGCTGGCCGAGGATATCCGCTTCCATGAGGCGCTGGCCCAGGCATCGGGCAACCCGGTGCTGGCGCGCTTCGCCCAGTATGTCGGCCGCGGCCTGCGTGAAACCATGCAGCTCGCCCGGCTGTCCAAGCTGCGCTACGAGGACCGGCTGGACGATATCGAGCGCGAGCACCAGGCCATCCTCAAGGCCGTGGCCGCTGGCGATGGCGCCGAGGCCAGGATGCTGCTCGCCGGCCATATCGCCAAGGGCAAGGCCCGCCTGGGCCTCGCTGCACATCTGGCGAAATCCAGTTAGACTACCCCGCCCCGCCTGCCCCAAGGACCGCACCAGCATTATGTCCAGCCACGCCCCGACCCCGCCAAGCACCCGCCCCGCCGAGCCGCGCGTCGCCCTGTTCGTCACCTGTCTGGTGGACCTGTTCCGCCCCAGCGTCGGCTTCGCCGCCGTGAAGCTGATGCAGGATGCCGGCTGCCGCGTGGAAGTGCCGCAGGCCCAGGTCTGCTGCGGCCAGCCGGCCTATAATAGCGGCGACCGCAAGGACACCACGGCGATTGCGCGCCAGGTGATCGAAGCTTTCGAGGGCTATGATTTCGTCGTCGCGCCATCCGGCTCCTGTGCCGGCATGCTGCGTGAGCATTACCCGGCTTTGTTTGCCGCCGAACCGGCCATGAAAGCCCGCGCCGAAGCCTTCTCCGCGCGCGTCTGGGAACTCACATCGTTCCTGGTCGATGTGCTGCGGGTCGAAAGCGTCAGCGCCAGCCTGGCTGCCAAGGCGACGTACCACGATTCCTGTTCCGGCCTGCGCGAACTCGGCATCAAGGCGCAGCCGCGCCAGTTGCTCGGCAGCGTAGCCGGGCTGGAAATGCTGCCGCTGGAAGGGGCTGAAACCTGCTGCGGCTTCGGCGGCACATTCTGTGTCAAGTATGGCGAAGTCTCGGCCGATATCGCCGGGCGCAAGACCGAGAAGATCGCGGCCTCTGGCGCCGAATTGCTGCTGGCCGGCGATATGGGCTGCCTGATGAACATGGCCGGCAAGCTGAAGCGCGAGGGCAGCGCCATACAGGTGCGCCATGTGGCGGAAGTGCTGGCCGGCATGACTGATACACCGGCCATCGCTGAAGGGGAGCGCTAGAGCATGACCATGCCGATCACTTCCTTTGCGTTCAAGGACAATGCCAAGAAGGCGCTGGCCGATCCCAACCTGCGCAAGGCGATGGCGATCATCGGCGGGCCGATGGCCAGCCGCCGCGTCGAGAGCGCGCAGCAACTGCCCGAATTCGAGGCGTTGCGCGATGAAGGGCTGGCCATCAAGAAGCATGTGATGGCGCATCTCGATCTCTATCTCGAACGCTTCGAGCAGGCCGTCATCGCCAAGGGCGGCCATGTGCATTGGTGCCGCACGCCGCGCGAGGCGCGCGAGACGATTCTGGCATTGTGCCGTTCGCGCGATGCCAAGACCGTGACCAAGGGCAAGTCCATGGTCAGCGAGGAAATCGGCCTCAATGCTTTCCTGGAGCAGCATGGCATCCAGCCGGTCGAGACCGATCTGGGCGAATACATCATCCAGCTGGCGCATGAGCCGCCGAGCCATATCATCGGCCCGGCCCTGCACAAGACGCGTGAGCAGGTGGCGGAATTGTTCGAGGAGCATCACCCGGATTATGCGCCGAATGGCGTGAAGCCCGGCAAGCGCTCGACCGAGCCGCAGACGCTGGTGAGCGAAGCCCGCAGCGTGCTGCGCCAGGCTTATTTCAAGGCCGATGTTGGCATTACCGGCGCGAATTTCCTGATCGCTGAAACCGGCGCCACGGTGATCGTGACCAATGAAGGCAATGGCGACCTGACGCAGAGCCTGCCGAAGATGCATATCGTGATATCGAGCATCGAGAAGGTGATGCCGAATCTTGAGGATGTGTCCACCATCCTGCGCGTGCTGGCGCGTTCGGCCACCGGCCAGGAGATGAGCTGCTACACGACATTATCCTGCGGCCCGAAGCGGCCCGACGATGTCGATGGCCCGGAAGAATTCCATGTCGTGCTGCTGGATAACGGCCGCAGCGAAATGCTCGGCTCGCCGCTGGAAGACCTGATGCGCTGCATCCGCTGCGGTGCCTGCATGAATAATTGCCCAGTCTATCATTCGGTCGGCGGCCATGCCTATGGCTGGGTCTATCCAGGGCCCATCGGCGCCGCGCTGGATCCGCATATGATCGGCCTGGAAGCGGCGCAGCATCTGCCCAATGCCTCCACCTTCTGCGGCAAATGCGAGGAAGTCTGCCCGATGCGGATTCCGCTGCCGAAGATCATGCGCCATTGGCGCGAGCAGGCCTATGACAAGCGCATCACGCCGCCGCTGCAGCGTTATGGCATCGAAGCCTGGGCATGGCTGGCGCAGCGGCCCTGGCTCTATCGCCTCGCCACGCGGATCGGCATGGGCCTGCTCGGGCATCTCGGCAAGAGCAAGGGACGCTTCGCCTCGCTGCCATTGGCGGATGGTTGGACGGCGGCGCGCGATTTCCCGGCGCCGCAGGGCGATACCTTCATGGCGCAGTGGCAGAAGCAGCAGCAGCAGAAGCCGGGCGGGAGCAAGTAAGATGGCAAGCTCGCGCGAGAAGATTTTTTCCACGCTGCGCCGTGGCCTCGGCCGTGGCCCGGAAGACGCCGCCGCGCAAAGCCGCGTCAATCAGCGCATCAGTAATCCGCAGCCGAACTTGATCCCACAGCGCGCGCAACTGCCGCAGCCGCAGCAGGTGGAGTTGTTCATCGAGAAGGCCACGGCGCTGACCGTGACGGTGGATCGCGTGGCGACGCCCAGTGATGTGCCGGAGGCGGTGGCGACCTATCTGGCGCAGCGCAATCTGCCCACCAGCATCCGCATGGCGCCGAACCCGATGCTTGAAAGCATCCCCTGGGCCGACAAGCCGATGCTGAGCATCGAGACCGGGCCGGGCCGCAGCCAGGATCTGGTCAGCGTCACGCCGGCTTTCGCCGGCATCGCCGAAACCGGCACGCTGATGCTGCATTCCGGCAGCCAGACCTCGACGACGCTGCATTTCGTGCCCGACAACCATATCGTGGTGATGCGCTCAAGCCAGATCACCGGCAGCATGGAAGATGCCTTCGCGCGGCTGCGCCAGAGCATCGGCGGCGTTGCCAACTGGCCGCGCAGCGTCAACCTTGTCACCGGCCCGTCGCGCACCGCCGATATCGAAGGCGTGCCGGTGCTCGGCGCCCATGGTCCGCGCCAGCTGCATATCGTGCTGATCGACGATGCCGCCTAAGAAGCTCGGGCTGAAGCCGCAGCCCTTGGTGCCGGATGGCGAGGCCTGGGGCCATGTCGCCAAGGATGTGCGGCCATTGAAGCGCGGGCCGGACCGCGTGCCCGCGCCGCTGGCGCCGATGCCGAAAGTGCTGCGGCCCGAGGCGCCGTTTCCGAGTGATGTCACGCGGGCGGAAAACCTGCGCAAGCGGCCGGCAAAAGCGGCGCCGCCGAAGCAGTTGCCGCAGATGGATGGGCGGCTCAAGCAGCGCCTGGTGCAGGGCCGCATCCCGGTGGAGCAGCGCATCGATCTGCATGGCCTCACCTTGCGCGAGGCCGAACGCGCCATGGACCGGCTGCTGCGCGACTGTATCGCACGCGGCCAGCGCGGCCTGCTGGTGATCACCGGCAAGGGTCTGGACAAGAGCGCCGAGCCGCCGCCGCTGTTCGAGCGCCGTGGCGTGCTGCGTGCCTGGCTGCCGGAATACCTGCGCCACGGCCCCTGGCGCGACCAGATCCTCGGCATCGCCCCGGCGCGCCAGGAACAGGGCGGCGCCGGCGCCTTCTTCGTGCTGTTGCGGCGCCTGCGGCCGGAACGCTAGACTGCGCGCCATGCGCCGATGCCTGCTGGTCTTGCTGCTGCTGAGTCCCCTCCTGCTGCTGAGTCCGCAGGCGCGGGCGGGCGGCATCGAGCATATCGACCTGCCCTCGCCCAGTCTGGGCCGCCCGATCCCGGCCTATGTCTACCTGCCGAAAGGCTATGCCGAATCCCGCCTGAGCTATCCGGTGCTGTATCTGCTGCATGGCTTCGGCGGCAAGGATGGCGACTGGCTCGGCCAGGGCAACCTGGAAGCCACCATGGACCGGCTGATCGCCGCCGGCACCATTCCGCCGGCCCTGGTGGTGATGCCCTCGGCGGGGGGCAGCTGGTATGTCGATGCCGCCGATATGGCTGGCGGCGAGAAGCTCGAAACCGCCTTCATCCGCGACCTGCTGCCCGGCATCGAGAAACGCTACCGCGTGCTGGCGCGGCGCGATGGCCGGCTGCTCGGCGGGCTATCCATGGGCGGCTATGGCGCCATGCGCTTCGGCCTGAAATTCCCGGAAATGTTCGCCGCCGCCGCCCTGTTCAGCCCGGCGATCTATAACCCCGAGCCGCCGGAGAATTCCTCGGCGCGCAAGGTCAATGTGTTCGGCCAACCCTTCGATCCAGCGCGCTGGCAGGCGCTGAATTACACGGCTTTGCTGCCCGGTTTCCTGGCCAAGGGGCTGGCCCTGCCCACCTTCATCGCCTCGGGCGACGATGACGAATTCCAGATCGAGCTGCATGCCACGCTGTATTACAGCGCGCTGCGCCGGGCGCGGCAGCCGGCGGAACTGCGCATCGTCAATGGTGCCCATTCCTGGGCGGTCTGGGAGGGCAGCCTGGCCGAGGCCCTGGCCTATATCTTCCAGTCAGCGGCCCGGCCCCAGGTCACCGAATAGGCCAGTAAATAGGCCGGTTTTGGCGCCGAAACGGTTGGCTGGGCTGGCGGATTCGCTATAGTCCGGCTTAAATAATCCCAGCTATTCCGGCAGAGGCGCTCCCATGCTCCGCAACTCCCTCGTCACCGTTTTCGGCGGCTCCGGCTTCATCGGCCGCTATGTGGTCCAGAAGCTGGTCGAGCAGGGCGCGCGGGTGCGGGTGGCGATCCGCCGCCCGGATGAGGGCCTGTTCCTCAAGACCATGGGCGCGGTCGGCCAGGTGGAACTGGTGCAGGCCAATATCCGCGTGCCGCGCTCCATCGCCGCCGCTCTCAAGGGCGCCGATTATGCCGTGAACTGCGTCGGCATCCTGCAGCAGGGCGGGCGGCAGAGCTTCGCTGCCGTGCAGGCCTTCGGCGCCGAAGCCGTGGCGAAACTGGCCAAGGATGCCGGGGTGAAGCAGCTGGTGCATGTCTCCGCCATCGGTGCCGATGCCGAAAGCGCGTCGGGCTATGCCCGCAGCAAGGCTGCCGGCGAGGCCGGTGTCGCCAAGCAGTTCCCTGATGCCGTGATCCTGCGCCCCTCGGTGGTGTTCGGGCCGGAGGATGATTTCTTCAACCGCTTCGCCACCATGGCGGCGATGGCCCCGGCGCTGCCGCTGGTCGATGGCGGCCATACCAAGATGCAGCCAGTCTATGTGGCGGATGTCGCCGAGGCCGTGCTGCGCAGCCTGACCCGCGCCGAGGCTGCCGGCCAGCGCTATGAACTCGGCGGGCCGCAGGTCTACAGCTTCAAGCAGCTGATGCAGCTCACGCTGAAGGAAATCGGCAAATCCCGCCTGCTGCTCCCGGTGCCGGGCGCGGCCCTGAAGCCGCTCGCCTTCGTGCTGGAAATCCTCCCCTTGCCGTTCAAGGCGCCGATCACGCGCGACCAGATCGAGCTGCTGAAGGCCGATAACGTGGTGGCCGAGGGCGCCAAGGGCCTCCAGGACCTGGGCATCGAGGCGACGGCGGCGGAAGCCGTGCTGCCGACCTATCTCTACCGTTACCGGCGCGGCGGCGGCAAATTCGAGCCGCGCTACGGCTGATCGGCTGCTCGACCAAGACTGCTGATTGTATGCGTACAAAGCCCGGCTCTGCCGGGCTTTTTCTTTGTATTCTGGAGGGTATTGACCGGAATACCGGGAAATAAATTAGTACCTTTTCGGCCATATTGCCAAAGCGGCAAACCCCTCGCAGCCCCTCTCCGGAGTCCCTTGAGGGTGCGAAATAAAATTATTAGTCACAAATGCTGACCTATCGGTGTTTTTTTGCTTGCGGAGTCCTCCGCGCGACAATAAAAGCATAGGCGAAGCCCGGCGGACCCCTTTTCAGGGTGTCTGCGCGGGCTTTTGCCGCCCACACACAACCCCACGGGTGGCAGCCCCATGAATACCGGGCGGCCCCGTGCAGCGGATCGCCGCCCCCGAAGACCAGGAGTCCCGGCCATGGCCGAGAAGATGCTGAAGTTCGTTTCCCTCGCCCAGTCGACGCCGGACAAGCGCGCGGCGGCGGAACGCGCCAAGGACTTCGGCGAGATCTACCAGGAATTCGCTGCCGAGAAGGCCAACCAGCAGGCCTCGCGCTGCTCGCAATGCGGCGTGCCGTTCTGTCAGGTGCATTGCCCGCTGCACAACAATATCCCCGACTGGCTGCGCATGACCGCCGAGGGCCGCCTGGAAGAGGCCTACGAACTGTCCTCGGCCACCAATACCTTCCCGGAAATCTGCGGCCGCATCTGCCCGCAGGACCGGCTCTGCGAAGGCAATTGCGTCATCGAGCAATCGGGCCATGGCACCGTCACCATCGGCTCGATCGAGAAATACATCACCGAGACCGCCTTCGATCAGGGCTGGGTCAAGGCGCCGAAGCCGTTCGGCGCTGAACGCAGCCAGAGCATCGGCATCATCGGCGCCGGGCCGGGCGGCCTCGCCGCAGCCGAGCGCCTGCGCAGGCTCGGCTATCAGGTGCATGTCTATGACCGCTACGACCGTCCGGGCGGCCTGCTGATCTATGGCATCCCGAATTTCAAACTGGAGAAGGACGTGGTGGAGCGCCGTTCGGCCCTGTTCGCCGAAGCCGGCATCCAGTTCCACATGAATTTCGAAGTCGGCCGCGATGCCACGCTGGAAGACCTGCGCAAGAAGCATGACGCGGTGCTGATCGCCACCGGCGTCTACAAGGCGCGCGACATCCAGGCGCCGGGCGTCGGCCTCAACAACATCGTGCCGGCGATGACCTATCTCACCGCCAGCAACAAGACCGGGCTGGGCGATAGCGTGCCGGAATTCACCAGCGGCGCACTGGATGCGAAAGGCAAGCGCGTCACCGTGATCGGCGGCGGCGATACGGCGATGGATTGCGTGCGTACCGCCATCCGCCAGGGCGCGGTGAGCGTGCATTGCCTCTATCGCCGCGACAAGGCCAACATGCCGGGTTCGATGCGCGAAGTGAAGAATGCCGAGGAAGAAGGCGTCGAATTCTCCTGGCTCACCCTGCCGCGTGCTTTCCATGGCGATGGTAACGTCACCGCCGTGCGCATCGGCAAGATGAAGCTTGGGCCTGTCGATGCCTCGGGCCGCCAGAGCCCGGTGGAAATCGAAGGTGCTGATTACGATCAGCCGGCCGATTTGGTCGTGAAGGCGCTGGGCTTCGATCCGGAAGACCTGCCCGCCCTGTTCAAGGCGCCGAATCTGGAAGTGACGCGCTGGGGCACGGTGAAGGCCAATGCCCGCAGCCATGCCACCAGCCTGCCCGGCGTGTTCGCAGCCGGCGATATCGTGCGCGGTGCTTCGCTGGTGGTGTGGGCGATCCGCGATGGCCGCGAAGCCGCCGACTCGATCCACAGCTATATCCAGGCCAAGGCGGCGCCGAGCGCGCAGGCTGCCGAGTAGGAGGCGACGACGATGCGCAAGCTCCTCGCTATCGCCCTGCTGCTCGCCTTCGGCTTCGCCGCCGAAGCGCGGGCGCAGGCCGCGCCGGCCACAGTCAACCAGGAAACCCTGGCCGAAGCGCGCAAGCTGCTCGTTGTCACCCGTATGCAGACGCATATGGACATGATGATGAGCCATATGATGACGATGCTCACCGACCTGCTCAGCAAGGCCAATCCCGGCAAGCAGGAGGAAGTCAGGAAAGCCGTGACCGAGCTGTTCCTGCCGGAAATGCGGGCCGCCCTGCCCGGCTTGCTGGATGAGATCGCCAAGCTCTACACGCTGCATTTCAGCGCCGATGAGCTGCGTCAGGTCGTCGCTTTTTATGAAAGCCCGGTCGGCCGCAAGGCCATCGACACCATGCCGGCGATCACGCAGCAGAGCATGGCGATGGGCCAGGCCTGGGGCCAGCAGGTGGCGCAGCGCGCCATCGAGAAGCATGCCGAGACGCTGCGCCAGCGCGGCATCACGAATCTGTAAGGAGTTCACGCCATGACCGACATCATCAATTCCGGCGAAAGCTTCATCGAGCAATTCAAGACCGAAGCCGCGCGGCTAGCCGCCGAAGGCATGTACAGCCCCGCCGATGAGCGCGATGCCTGCGGCGTCGGCCTGGTGGCCGCGCTGGACGGCATGCCGCGCCGCGATGTGGTGGTGGCCGGTATCAAGGCGCTGAAGGCGGTGTGGCATCGCGGCGCCGTGGATGCCGATGGCAAGACCGGCGACGGCGCCGGTATCCATGTGCAGATCCCGCAGGATTTCTTCCGCGAGCATGTGCGCCGCACCGGCTTCGAGCCGGGCGAGGGCAAGCTGGGCCTGGGCCAGGTGTTCCTGCCCAAGACCGACCTGTCGGCGCAGGAAACCTGCCGCACCATTGTTGAAACGGCGATTCTGGATTTCGGCCATGGCATCTACGGCTGGCGCCAGGTGCCGGTGAATGCCGCCATCATCGGCGAGAAGGCCAACGCGACCCGGCCCGAAATCGAGCAGGTACTGATCGAGAACCGCCTGGGCAAAGACGACAACGAATTCGAGCGCGACCTGTTTCTGATCCGCCGTCGCATCGAGAAGGCGGTGCTCAACGCGCATATCACCGAATTCTACATCTGCTCGCTGTCCTGCCGCAGCGTGATCTACAAGGGCATGTTCCTGGCCGAGCAGCTCGACAATTTCTATCCCGACCTCAAGGACGAGCGTTTCGTCTCCACTTTCGCCATCTATCACCAGCGCTATTCCACCAATACCTTCCCGACCTGGCGGCTGGCGCAGCCTTTCCGCATGCTGGCGCATAACGGTGAAATCAACACCGTGCGTGGCAATGTGAACTGGATGAAGAGCCACGAGATCAAGATGGCGTCCGAGGCTTTCGGCGAATATTCCGCCGATATCAAGCCGATCGTGCAGTCGGGTTCGTCTGACTCCGCCGCGCTCGATGCCGTGTTCGAAGTGCTGGTGCGCGCTGGCCGCACCGCGCCGATGGTCAAGACGTTGCTGATCCCGGAAAGCTGGTCGAACAAGACCACCATGCCGCAGGCGCATCGCGACCTCTATTCCTACGGCAACTCGGTGATGGAGCCGTGGGACGGCCCGGCGGCGATCTGCGCCACCGATGGCCGCTGGTGCGTTGCCGGCCTCGACCGCAACGGCCTGCGTCCGCTGCGCTACACGATCACGTCTGACAAGCTGCTGGTGATCGGTTCCGAAGCCGGCATGGTGCCGGTGCCGGAAGCCCGCGTGGTGGAAAAGGGCCGCGTCGGCCCCGGTCAGATGATCGCGGTGGACCTCAAGAAGGGCCGTCTGTTCAAGGACCGCGAGATCAAGGACCGGCTTGCCGCCGAGCAGCCCTATGGCGAATGGGTCAAGGGCATCTCGACGCTCGACAAAATCAAGGAAGCGACGCCCCCCGGCCCGGCCTTCGACCGCGAGGCGCTGCGCCGCGCCCAGCTTGCCGCCGGCCTGACGCTTGAGGATATGGAGCTGATCCTGCAGCCGATGGCGGAAGACGCCAAGGAAGCGGTGGGCAGCATGGGCGACGACACGCCGATTGCCGTGCTGTCGGAACAGTATCGCGGCCTGCATCATTTCTTCCGCCAGCAATTCAGCCAGGTCACCAATCCGCCGATCGACAGCTTGCGCGAGAAGCGGGTGATGAGCCTGCGCACCCGCATGGGCAACCTCTCCAACGTGCTGGACGAGGATGCGCAGCAGGTGAAGATCCTGCTGCTGGAAAGCCCGGTGCTGAGCAACGCCGATCTCGCCAAGGTGCTGAAGTATACCGAGAACACCACGGCCCGGATCGACATCACCTTTGCTGCCGATGGCGGGCCCTCGGCCTTGCGCGATGCGATCAAGCGCATCCGTTCGGAAGCCGATACGGCGGTGCGTGGCGGCGCCGCGCATCTGGTGCTCACCGATGAAGCGCAATCGGCCGCGCGGGTTGCGATCCCGACGATTCTTGCCGTCGGCGCCGTGCACAGCCATCTGGTGCGCGCCGGTCTGCGCACCTTCACCTCGATCACCGTCCGCTCCGGCGAGGCGCTGGACGTGCATTACTTCGCGGTGCTGATCGGCGTCGGCGCCACCTCGATCAACGCCTATGTGGCGGAAGCCAGTCTGGTGGACCGCGTCAATCGCGGCCTGCTCGGCAAGCTCTCGGCGGAAGAAGCCATCCAGCGCTACAAGGATGCAGTGGATGGCGGCCTGCTGAAAGTGATGTCCAAGATGGGCATCTCGGTCGTTTCAAGCTATCGCGGCGGCTACAATTTCGAGGCACTGGGCCTGTCGCGTTCGCTGGTCGCCGATCTGTTCCCCGGCATGCCGTCGCGCATTTCCGGCATCGGCTATGATGGCCTGCAGAAGAAAGTACTGGAACTGCACAAGAAGGCGTTCCGCCAGGATGTGGTGGCTCTGCCGGTCGGCGGCATCTACCGCTATCGCCGTGGTGGCGAGGCCCATGCCTGGGAAGCCAACCTGATCCACATGCTGCAGACGGCGGTGGCAAGTGAGAATTACGCGCTGTTCAAGAAGTATACGCTGGGCCTGCGCGATCTGCCGCCGATCTCGGTGCGCGACCTGCTGGAACTGAAGCCGGCGGGGCAGAAGATTCCCATCGAACAGGTGGAATCGGTCACTGAAATCCGCAAGCGGTTCGTTTCCGCCGCCATGTCGCTCGGTGCGTTGAGCCCGGAAGCGCATGAAACGCTGACCATTGCCATGAACCGCATCGGCGCCAAGTCGGATTCCGGCGAAGGCGGCGAGGCCCCGGAGAATTTCAAGCCGCGCCCGAATGGCGACAATGCCAATTCGGCGATCAAGCAGATTGCGTCCGGCCGTTTCGGCGTCACCGCCGAATACCTGACCAATTGCCGCGAGCTGGAAATCAAGGTGGCCCAGGGCGCCAAGCCCGGCGAGGGCGGCCAGTTGCCCGGCTTCAAGGTGACGGAGCTGATCGCCAAGCTGCGCCATGCCACGCCCGGCGTGATGCTGATCTCGCCGCCGCCGCATCACGATATCTATTCGATCGAGGATCTGGCGCAGCTGATCTACGATCTGAAGCAGATCAACCCGGAAGCCCAGGTCTGCGTCAAGCTGGTGTCGGAAGCCGGCATCGGCACGATTGCTGCCGGCGTCGCCAAGGCCAAGGCCGATGTGCTGATGATTTCCGGCCATGTCGGCGGCACTGGTGCCAGCCCGCAGACCTCGGTCAAGTATGCCGGCACGCCGTGGGAAATGGGCCTCAGTGAGGTCAACCAGGTGCTGACGCTGAACAAGCTGCGGCATCGCGTGAAGCTGCGCACCGATGGCGGCCTCAAGTCGGGCCGCGATATCGTCATCGCCGCCATGCTCGGCGCCGAGGAATACGGCGTCGGCACGGCGGCCCTGGTGGCGATGGGCTGTATCATGGTGCGCCAGTGCCATTCCAATACCTGCCCGGTCGGCGTCTGCACCCAGGCTGATGCGCTGCGGCAGAAATTTGTCGGCACGCCGGAAAAGGTGGTGAACCTGTTCAGCTTCATCGCCGAGGAAGTGCGCGAGCTGCTCGCCTCGCTTGGCGTGCGCAGCTTGAATGAGATCATCGGCCGCACCGACCTGCTGATGCAGGTCAGCCGTGGTGGCGCGCATCTCGACGACCTCGACCTCAACCCGATCCTGGCCCAGGCCGATGCCGGCGACTATGCCCGCTACTGCACGCTGCAGGGCCGCAACGAGGTGCCGGATACGCTCGATGCCCAGATGGTGAAGGATGCGGCGCCGGTGTTCAGCCATGGCGAGAAGATGCAGCTCGCCTACAATATCCAGAACACCCATCGCGCCATCGGCACGCGGCTCTCGTCGCATGTCACGCGCAAGTTCGGCATGAAGGGGCTGAAGCCCGGCCATATCTCCGTGCGCCTCACCGGCTCGGCCGGTCAGTCGCTCGGTGCCTTCGCCGTGCAGGGTATCAAGCTGGAAGTGTTCGGCGATGCCAACGATTATGTCGGCAAGGGCCTCTCCGGCGGCATGATCGTGGTGCGTCCGGCGCCGTCTTCGCCGCTGGTCGGCCAGACTAGCCGCAACACCATCATCGGCAACACGGTGCTTTACGGCGCCACCGGCGGCAAGCTCTATGCCGCAGGCCAGGCCGGTGAACGCTTCGCGGTGCGCAACTCGGGCGCCAGCGCGGTGATCGAGGGCTGCGGCTCGAATGGCTGCGAATACATGACCGGTGGCCGCATCGCCATCCTCGGGGCCGTGGGCGACAACTTCGCCGCCGGCATGACTGGCGGCATGGCCTTCGTGTTCGACCCGGAGAACACGCTGCCGATCCTGATCAATGATGAAAGCGTGGTCTACCAGCGGCTGGCGTCGAGCTACTGGGAAGGCGTGCTGCGCGGCATGATCGAGGAGCATATCCGCGAAACTCAGTCCACCTATGCGGCCGAAATGTTCAGCGACTGGGACAACATGCGCGAACGTTTCTGGCAGGTCTGCCCGAAGGAAATGCTCTCGCGCCTGGAGCATCCGCTCTCGGATGCCCAGGCAGTGAAGCGGGCGTAAACGACGAAGAGATCGCCGGGTCAGGCCCGGCGATGACGACCTGATTTTCGTCATGCCCGGGCCTAGACCCGGCATCTTTTTTTTACGCAGCGGCACATGCTTTTGTCACCCCCGCGAAAGCGGGGGTCTCATTTGATACCGAAATGGGATACCCGCTTTCGCGGGTATGACGGTGAGTCCGTTACGTTGCACCCGCGCCATACAGCGCCGTGCTCAGGTATTTCATGCCGCTGTCGCAGGCGATGGTGACGACCGTTTTGCCTGCGCCGAGGCGTTCCGCCAGTCGCAGAGCGACGAGTACATTGGCGCCCGTGGATGTGCCGGCGAAGATGGCTGCCTCGCGCGCCAAGCGGCGCGCCATGGCCATGGCATCGGCGCTGCTCACCGGCGCGATTTCGTCGGCAAGATCCGGGCGCCAATGCGGCATCACGAAGCCCGGCCCGGTGCCTTCGATCTTGTGGCTGCCGCTCGGGCCACCGGACAGCACGGCGGATTCCACCGGCTCGATGGCGGTGACATGCAGGTTCGGGTTCAGTTCGCGCAGCTTTGTGGCGATGCCGCGCAGTGAACCGGCGGTGCCAACACTGTGTACGAAAGCATCGATCTGGCTGCCGCTCTGCTGCCAGAGCTCGTCGGCCATGCGGCCATAGGTGGCAAAGACTGACGTGTTGTTGAACTGATCGGTCCAGTGGCTGCCCGGCAGGCTGGCGGCGATCTGCCGCGCCACTTCGATCATTTCCAGCGTCAGCGCCCTGGTGGTGCCGCCGGTGGGGCTTGGCACCAGGGTAAGCCTGGCGCCCAGCGCCGCCATATGGTCGCGCTTCTCCTTGGAGAAGGCTTCCGAGGTGACGATCTCCAGCGGAATACGCTTCGCGGCACAGACGAAGCTGAGCGAAACGCCGGTACTGCCGCCGGTATATTCCACCACAGAGCCGCCCGGCTTGAGGCGGCCATCGCGTTCGGCCGCCTCCACCATGGCCAGCGCCATGCGGTCCTTCATGCTGCCGGTGGGATTCTCGTATTCGAGTTTCAGCAGCAGCCGCGCGGCGCCGGGCTTGTGCAGCCCGGTCAGCGGCACCAGCCGGGTGCCGCCGATGCAGTCGAGCATGGTCATCTGCCGGTCAGATCAGGCCAGGATGCGCCACAGGATCACCAGCATGCCGATCACGCCACCGAAATAGGCCAGCGTGCGCGCCCACGGGATGCCGGCGGTGTAGACCACGGCATGTACCAGCCGGGCGAAGAAGAAAAGCTGCGCGCCGGCGATGGTCATGGCGTCGCTCTTGCCCGCCGCCTGGGCGATCAGCACCAGGGCGGCAAACGGCACCAGGTTTTCCACCAGGTTGAGATGGGCGCGATGGGCGCGGCCGATCCAGCCCTGGCCGGCGGGAAAATCCTCGCGGTTGCCGGCAACGGTGTAGAGGCCGCGCTGCACGATGAAGCCGAGCGTGTAGGGGAAGGCCAGCAGCAGGCAGAGCAGGGAAGAATAGGTGAGCATGGTCAGTTCGGTGGTCATGGTATTTCCTCCGTTATGAAACAGGATTGGCGTTATGAAACAGGATTGTCGGGGTTGATGCGCGGCTGCAGCACCAGGGCTGCAAGGCGCAGGATATCGGCCAGCGCGGCGCGGTCGGCGCCGCTCTTGGCGGCAACGATCAGGCCGTTGGCGGTGCTGGTCATGTAACGGGCGAGGCTGTCGGCCGGTTCCATGCTGGCGATTTCGCCCCGCGCCTGGGCGGTGGCAATGGCGCCGCGGAAGGCCTCGGTCATGGCTGCCATATGGCCGGCGGCGCGGCTGGCCACAGCGGCATCATGCGGCGCCAGCTCCATGGCCGAATTCACCATCAGGCAGGCGCGCCGCTCCGGGAAGGCGAGCAGGAAATCGATCAGCGCCAGCCCGGCCTGGTGCAAGGCCACCAGCCCGGCATCGGGGGCCTTCAGCGGCGCCAGCAGCTGCGCCTCCAGCGTGGCGCAGTAACGCTCCAGCGCCGCCATGAACAGCCGGGTCTTGTCGCCATAGGTGTCGTAGAGGCTCTGGCGGCTGACGCCCATCACCTGCACCAGCTGGGTCATGCCGGTATTGTGGAAGCCCTGGCGCCAGAACAGGTCCATGGCGCGGAGCAGCGCATCCTCGGTATCGAAGCTTTTCGGCCTGGCCATGATTGCTAGAATAGAAATTCTGGAATGATCAGTCAATAACAATAAATTGTTGCAATCAGTCAGAATCCGGCGCAACTTGCGGTTAACCATAGTCGAGGGGGAGCAGAATGCTTAAATCCCACAACCCGCCGGACGCGATGGCGCCGGCCGGGGCCTATAGCCAGGGCATCGAAGTGCCCATGGGCGCCAAGCTGCTGTTCATTTCCGGCCAGGTCGGCACCGATGCCACCGGCCGCACCGGCATCGGCATCCTGGAACAGGCGCATATGGCCTGGGCCAATCTGGGCGCAGTTTTGCGCTCTGGCGGCATGGAACCCAAGGATATCGTTAAGCTGACGGTGTATTACGCCGGCAGCCTGGATATGAACGACGCCATGCGCAGCGCCGTGAATGCGATCCGCAGCCGCTTCCTGGGCGAGCATAAGCCGGCCTCCACCGCCCTGGTGGTGCAGCGCCTGATGCGGCCGGATTGGCTGATCGAGATCGAGGCGGTTGCTGCCCGGCGCTGACGCGCCGGGGAAAGATCGGGCCGCCCGGCGCTGAGGCGCCTGGCTAAGGGGGCGGCGCCAGCTACCGGAAGGCGAACTGCTCACCCCGGGGAAGCCTGGGGCCTTGGTCCCGGCGCCGCGTTCCTCTATACTCCCGCCATCATGCCCAGCGACGATGCGTCTATAATCACGCCGGCGGAAGGTTCCTCAACCCCGCCGGCCCGCCGCCGAATTATCCCCCTCTCCGATACAGTTTCCGGCCCGTGCCGGCGCGGGAGCGCGTGATGGCGCTGTCAGCCGAACTGGCCCTGATTGTCGGGCTGATCCTGCTCAATGGCGTGCTGGCGCTGTCGGAACTCGCCGTGGTCTCGGCGCGCAAGACGCGGCTGCAAATGCTGGCCGCCCAGGGCAATGCCGGCGCCGAAGCGGCGCTGAAGCTGGCCAACGATCCCGGCCGCTTCCTGTCCTCGGTGCAGATCGGCATCACGCTGGTCGGCATTGCCGCTGGTGCCTTCTCCGGCGCCACGCTGGCGGATCGCCTCAGCGCCTATCTGATGCAAAGCTTCGGCTGGACCGAAGCCTGGGCCGATGGCGTTGCCTTCGCCATCGTGGTCTCCGCCGTCACCTATCTCTCGCTGATTGTCGGCGAACTGGTGCCGAAGCAGATCGCGCTGCGCAATGCCGAGCGCATGGCGGTGCTGGTGGCGCGGCCGATGGTGGTGGTGGCACGCGTTGCCTCGCCAGCCGTGAGCCTGCTGGATTTCTCCGCCCGCCTGGTGCTGCGGCTGCTGGGCGCGAAAGCCGAATCCGCCGAGCAGGTGACGGAAGAAGAGATCAAGACCCTGGTGGCGGAAGCCGAGAGTGCCGGCGTGGTGGAGCCGGCCGAACGCGCCATGATCGCCGCCGTGATGCGGCTCGGCGACCGCCCGGTGCGCTCGGTGATGACGCCGCGCACCGATCTCGACTGGATCGATCTGGATGCGCCGCTGCCGCGCCAGTTGGCCACCTTGCGCGGCTCGATCCATGCCTGCTTGCCGGCGGGCCATGGCGGCATCGATCATGTGCACGGCCTGCTGCTGGTGAAGGATGCGCTGGATGCGGTGATCGATGGCAAGCCGCTGGAACTGGCGCCGCTGGTGCGCCCCGCGCCCGTGCTGCCGGAAACCGCCGATGTGCTGGAAGCCCTGGAGCAGCTGCGCCATTCGCCCACCGGCATCGCCCTGGTGGTGGATGAATTCGGCACGCTGCAAGGCGTCGTCTCGGCCGCCGATATCATGGAAAGCATCGTCGGCGAACTGGCGACGCCGGAAGGCCCGGTGGAGCCCTGGCTGGTGGCGCGCGAGGATGGCTCCTGGCTGATCGACGGCCTGACGCCACGCCATCACATGGCCGAGGCGCTCGGCATCGCGCTGCCGGACAACGAGGATGATTACGATACGGCGGCGGGCTTCGCCCTGGCGCGTTTCGGCTCGATCCCGCAGACCGGCGACCATGTGCAATGGAAGGGCTGGCGCTTCGAGGTCGTCGACATGGATGGCCGCCGCATCGACAAGCTGCTCGCCGCGCGGCTGGAAGGCTGACCGCCAGGAGGACTGGAAGCCATGGGCCGACAGCATGTAGACTGCCGGCGTGGCTCTGCGATAAATTCCAGCTTTGGGCGAACCAAAAGCAAGCACGCTGCATGACGTTGCAGACAGATACAGTTTACTCCCGTTCGTTGGTGCTGCTGATGCATAAACTGGTCCCGAACAGTGCGTCATGACTGCCACTGTGCAGCCCGATCTGGTCGAGCAGGCCAAACATGCGGCTTTTCTGCTGCTCCAGGGCCAGGTGGATGCCGCCGCCGCGCTATGCTGCCGCATCCAGGCGATTGACGGCAGTGTCAGATGGCTCAGCGGTTTCACCGAGCTGCTGACCTGGGTCCTGCCGAAGTCGCAGCTTTATCCACTGATCCGTGCCCTGGTCGATGCCGGTTTTGCCAATCCGCGCAGCTTAGATCTGCTGGCCAGCGCTGCCTCCTGGGCCGGCAATCCACAGGCGGCCCGTCAGGTGATGGACCTGGAACGGTTTCTTGCCGTAGCTCCCCTGCATGGGCCAGACGATCCTGACCTGCCCCTGCTGGCCGCGGAACTGAGCGGCGACATGCTGGATTACCATCCCGAATATCGCTCGATCCGCAGGGGCTGGCGTCGCAAACATCTGGAACAGGTGGACAGCGCGGTGCTGCGCCGCATGTTTGATCGGCTGCGGCGCATGGCGCTGGATTATGTCGAGCGGTTGCCGGTCGATCCAGACAATCCTTTCCTGCGCAGCCGCCCATCCAACTTTGGTCTGCTCGGCTGGGGCGTGGTGGCGGATGCCAATACGCATCTCGTGTCGCATCTGCACTCCCAAAGCTGGATCAATGGAGTTTATTACGTTGCCGTTCCGCCGGTGGTGGCGGATGCGGATGCAGTGGACAAGCCAGGCTGGCTGCGCGTCGGGCCTGCGGCGGATTATGGCTTCACGGCCGCCGATGGCTGGGATGAGCGCTGGATTCAGCCGCAGCCAGGTCTCGTCGTGCTGATGCCGAGCCATTTCAGCCATGAGACCCGTCCGCTGAACCGGGGCGATGAGCGGCGCATCTGCGTGGCTTTTGAACTCTATTCTCAGGTTTTGTAGCTCGGATCGGTCCGGTCGAGTTTGCGCAGCAAGGCCGGCCAGGCGAGCTGGCCGCCACCGCCGCCATGGGTGACTTTCTTCGCCGCTTCGGCGATGCCGGCGACGATGGCCGGATCCACCGCGCGCAAGGCCGCACCGCCGCTTTGCGCCAGCACCTGGGTGGCGCAGGCGCGTTCCAGCACATAGATGGCGAGAAACGCATCGGCGATGCTGCGGCCCACCGCCAGGGTGCCGTGA
Source organism: Ferrovibrio sp. (assembly GCF_965278975.1). Lineage (GTDB taxonomy): Bacteria > Pseudomonadota > Alphaproteobacteria > Ferrovibrionales > Ferrovibrionaceae > Ferrovibrio. The sequence continues at coordinate 1,372,643 of NZ_OZ257126.1, read as the reverse complement.
TTGCGCAGCAGCATGGCGTTGCTGGTGCCGAGATCGGCGACCAGGCGCTGCTTCTCGTCGGGATTCAGCGCCACGCCTTCGTAATCGTGATAGGCCAGCTGGGCATAGGGAAACAAAGCCGTCTGGCTGATCGGCAGCAGGCCGCCTTCCTGGGCTGAGACGGCGACGCCCGCCGGCGTATGCAGATGGATGACGCAGCCGGCATCCTCGCGCGCCTCATGCACGGCGGAATGGATGGTGAAGCCGGCGGGATTGATCGCGGTCGGTTCGTCATCCACCACGTTGCCGTGGATATCCACCTTCACCAGGCTGGACGCGGTGATTTCCTCGAACATCAGGCCGTAGCGGTTGATCAGGAAATATTCGTGGCCGCCTTCTTCCTGCACCCGCGCCGAGATATGGGTGAAGATCAGGTCGTCCCAGCCATACAGCGCCACCAGCCGGTAGCAGGCGGCAAGATCGATGCGGGTCTGCCATTCGGCATCCGACATGCTGCGGCGGTTCGTGGAACCCGAACTGGCGAGGCTGGCAATCTGGCCCATGCTCTGGCCCTCCCTGTAGCTGGCCTGTTTTGGCGACCAGTCTGGGCCGGCTGTCCGACAAAGGGAAGGGAGCGTTTGGGCAAAAAAAGGGGCCGCAACAACGTTGCGGCCCAAGTCTAGGGAGGAAACGCCCGAGAAGGGCATGCAGCAAGCCGGGAAGCGTTGCTGCGATGCACAATGTATCGATATCGATGGTGCGGCGCAAGAGGAAATTTGTGAAAAAATACTAATGGCCCAAGCCATTGTTTTTGTGGGCCTATCCAAAAAATGCGGCAGTGTTGCTGTCCTGCAACAGGTGTAGGGAAATGCTGCACTAGCGAAGGGCCGTGCCGGCGAAATCTTGCATGTAAGAAAAAGACTTAGCCGGAATTTAGGCAGGTGAGATGCCTGCCTTATTTCCAGGCAGACAGCCAGGCGGGAAAATCATCCGCTGCCATGGGTGGAGCGATCAGGTAGCCCTGCACCACGTCGCAGCCCAGCCGCAGCGCGCAATCCCAGTCTTCCTGGCTCTCGATTCCTTCCGCCACGGTGCCGATGCCTAGGCTGCGGGCGAGGCGAATCGATGATGCCATGATGGCACGGGCGGAGGGATCGGCGGCGGCGCCGGTAACGAAGCGGCGGTCGATCTTCAGTTCGTCGAACGGGATACGCTGCAACTGTTCCAGCGAGGAATAGCCGGTGCCGAAATCGTCGATGGAGAGGCCGAAGCCCTTCAGCCGCAGCCTTGTCACCACTTCCAGCGCCGGGGCCAGATCCTGGATCAGGCGGCTTTCGGTCACTTCCAGCAGCAGATCCTCGGCCACCAGGCCGTGACGCGCCACCGCCGAGGCCACTTGATCGGGCAGTTTCAGCCGGGTCAGGTCGGCGGCGGAAATGTTGATCGCCATCTGCAGCCGGTGGCCCTGGCGGTGCCAGCGCACCAGGGCGGCAAGCGCCTGTTCCAGCACGGCATCGAATAAGGGCTCGGCGGCGCTGCCGGTTTCGGCGATCGGCACGAAATCGGAAGGCGGGATGATGCCGCGGCTGGGATGCAGCCAGCGCGCCAGGGCTTCCACGCCCACCACGCTGCGTTCGCGCAGGGAAATCTTCGGCTGCACCGCGATGCTGATATCGCCGGCGCGCAAGGCATCCAGCAGGTCGGATTCGCTCACCGGCAGCAGCGGCAGCACCGGCGCCGCCTGGCGCTGGCCGGGCTTGAGATGCGCCAGCAGGGCATCCATCTTGGCGCCGGTGAGCGGTTTTTCCACCACGCCGATGATGTTGAGTTCATGGGCGCGCGCGAGTGTCTCGGCAGTGCGCAGCAGGCGCGGATTCTCGCCCGAGATCAGGGCGAGCTGGCCCTGGAAATGGCGCGCGGCAAGATGCCGCAGCACCTCGATGCCATCCATTACCGGCATGTTGAGATCAAGCAGGATGAGGTCAACCGGCCGCGCGGCATTGGCCAGGGCTTCCATCGCTTCCTGGCCATCGGCATAGGCGCTGCAATGGCCGATGCCGTAGCGCCGCAGATAGGCCAGGGCCACGTCGCGCATCAGCTTGGTGTCGTCCACCACCATGACCGACAGCGAAGCGGGATCGAACCCGGACAAAATCAACCCCCAAGCCAGAGCAACGGAAAAGGCCGCCCCAGCTTAACCAAAAGCCGGGTGCGGCGCTGCCGCTAAATGTGGTCCTGGTGACGCTTACGTCAAGTCATCGGGCACTAGCGTGCCTGGGCATGATATTCGTCGTTGGGTAGCATCTCGATGGCGGCGGCCATACGGTTCGACATGTTGAAGAAGCTCGCCGTGGCGGCAATGTCCCAGATATCGCGGTCGCTCCAGCCGGCCTTGCGCAAGGCGGCGCGGTCGGACTCCACCATCTTGTCCGGCGTCTCGGTCAGCTTGGCGGCGAAATCCAGTGCCGCGCGCATTTTCGGCGTCAGATCGGCAACGCGGTAATTCATCACCATCTGCTCGCCCAGCTTCGGATCGCCTGAAAGCGCCCGCACTGCCGCGCCATGGGCGGTGAGGCAGTAATAGCAATGGTTGATCGAGCTGACTGCCACGGCGATCATCTCGCGTTCGAGCTTGGAGAGGCCCGAGGGCGCCAGCATCAGCTCGTTATACATCTCGGTGAAGCCGCGCAGCTTCTTGGCATCGAAGCTGTAGGTCTGCAGCACATTCGGCACGAAGCCGAGCTTCTCGTCGCATTTGGCGAAATAGGCCTGGGTGTCGGGCTCCAGCTTGGCGCGCGGCGGTGCCGCGATATCCAGCGCATGCAGCTTGGGCGTCTTGGTCTTGCCGATTTTGGTCCCGGTCTTAGCTTTGTTGCCCGCTTGGGCTTTGGTATTGGCCATGGTGTTTCCTCCTGGGTATGGCCAAAGCCTAGAAGGTTTCCGGCAGGCACGGAAGCGGCAGGCGGTGGGCCTGGATCGTCTGCCCCCCTTGTCGTCATGCCCGCACTTGATGCGGGCATCTCAATCAGGTGGCCAAAGATGCGCGGATCAAGTCCGCGCATGACGGCTTATGGAGGGAGAGGGCCTCAGTCCTTTAGCTGTCATTCCCGCGAAAGCGGGAATCCCATTTTTCCTCGGCTGACCGAAATGGGACCCTCGCTTTCGCGAGGGTGACAATAAAAAGGTTTCTCTGGCAACCATTCGGAGGTGCCCGTGTCAAGCCGGGCATGACGGAGAGGGAAATGGCTCAGTCCCTAACCGTCATTCCCGCGCAAGCGGGAATCCCATTGTCACAACGAAACGGGGCCCTCTGTAAGCGCGCGACGCCTGACGGCGTTCGTGGGCGCACAGGCCCGAAGGGCTGGCGCGAGGGTGACAATGACGAAGAGTGCGAAGCCTTACGCTTTATCAAAGCCGTCGCGGAAGCCGCTGATACGGCACAAACGCGGGGCCACGCACATCATGGCCAGCGGAAATTCACCGCTTCCAGGTTTTCGAGTGCTTTCGGCAGGCGCGCACGCAGTGAGGTGAGCTGTGCCGGCACCGGCTCCGGCACAGCGCGGTCCTGTGCCGGCAGGATCGTGCCGATGAAATAAAGTCCGGGACGGTCGATATCGATTGGCGCGCTGCGTATGTCGATATAGCCGAACCCGACGCTGCCAATATAGCCGCTTCGTTGCCCACTGCGGGTAAAGACCTGGAAGCGCAAACCGCGAATGCCGACCGCCACCGGCACGGCAATGATCTGGCTGGCAAACATGTGGCGGATATTGATTGCCGGCATACTCGAATGGTGGAGCTGCACATAATCGACACCGCCCAGACCATCGGCGCCGATCAGGATGATGGCCTTGCCGGGCGGCAGCGGCTGATCCTGCAGCAACGGCTGCGGATACATCTCGAAGCCGGGTGCCGTGGTGACGCAACCGGCCAGCGGCAAAGCCAGGGAAGTGAGCAGCAGCCGGCGCGTCAGCATCACCGTGGATCAAACCCGTCGCGGAAACCGCCGACCTGGCCGCGATGGCGCAGCAGGTGGTCGGCAAGCACGCAGGCGAACATGGCTTCGCCGACCGGCACGGCGCGGATGCCGACGCAAGGATCGTGGCGGCCCTTGGTGAGGATTTCGGTCTCGGTGCCGAAGCGGTCGAGCGTGGCGCGCGGATTGAGGATCGAGGAGGTCGGCTTCACCGCGAAGCGCACCACGATATCCTGGCCCGATGAAATGCCGCCCAGGATGCCGCCGGCCTGATTGCTGCTGAAGGCGGGCTGGCCGTTTGCATCAAGCCGCATCTCGTCGGCATTTTCCTCGCCGGTGAGTTCGGCCGAAGCCATGCCGGCGCCGATTTCAACGCCCTTCACGGCATTGATGCTCATCATCGCGGCGGCGAGATCGGCATCAAGCTTGCCATAGATCGGCTCGCCGAGGCCGGCCGGCACGCCGGAAGCATGCAGTTCGACAATGGCGCCGACGCTGGAGCCCGCCTTGCGGATGCCATCGAGATAATCTTCCCAGGCCATGGCAGCAGCGGGATCGGGACACCAGAACGGATTCTGCGTCACGCTGTCCCAGCGCCAGTTGGCGCGTTCCACACCCAGCTTGCCGATGCGTACCAGGGCGCCGCGGATCTGCACGGCGTCGCCGAGGATGCTTTTCAGCACTTGCCGCGCCACCGCGCCGGCGGCGACGCGCGCCGCGGTCTCGCGCGCCGAGGAACGGCCGCCGCCCCGGTAATCGCGGATGCCGTACTTTTTCCAGTAGGTGTAATCGGCATGGCCAGGGCGGAACTTGTCTTTGATCTCGCCGTAATCCTTGCTGCGCTGATCCTGGTTCTCGATCAGCAGCGAAATCGGCGTACCCGTCGTGCGGCCCTCGAAGGTGCCGGACAGAATCTTCACTTCATCCGGCTCGCGGCGCTGGGTGACAAAGCGTGAGGTGCCGGGCTTGCGCTGATCCAGCCAATGCTGGATGTCGGTTTCGGCCAGCGCGATGCCCGGCGGCGTGCCGTCGATCACGCAGCCCAGCGCGGCACCATGGCTCTCGCCCCAGGTGGTGACGCGGAAGAGCTTGCCGAAACTGTTATCGGACATGAGCTGTCAGTCTGCCTTCTTGCCGCCGATGCTCTGGAGCAATTCGGCCACTGCCGGCGCCTGATCCACCGCCACCATGCCGACGCTGTGATAGCCGCTATCGACATGATGCACTTCGCCGGTGACACCGCCGCCAAGGTGGCTGAGCAGATAGAGGCCGGCGCCGCCGACTTCATCGATGGTGACATTGCGGCGCAGCGGCGCGTTCAGTTCGTTCCACTTCAGGATATAGCGGAAATCGCCGATGCCGGAGGCGGCGAGCGTCTTGATCGGGCCGGCGGAAATCGCGTTGACGCGGATGCCACGCGGGCCGAGATCGGCGGCGAGGTAGCGCACGCTGGCTTCCAAAGCCGCCTTGGCGACGCCCATCACGTTGTAATGCGGCATCACGCGTTCAGCGCCGAAATAGGTCAGTGTCACCGCCGAACCGCCTTCGCTCATCAGCTTTTCGGCGCGGGCCATCAATGCCGTGAAGGAATAGCAGCTCACGTTCATGGAGAGCGCGAAATTTTCCGGCGAGGTATCGACGTAGCGGCCTTTCAGCTCTTCCTTGTCGGCATAGGCGATGGCATGCACCAGGAAGTCGAGCTTGCCCCATTCCTTTTGCAGCGTGGCGAAGACCGCATCCATCGAGGCGGCATTGGTCACGTCGCATTCCATGGTCAGCTTGGCGCCGATCTGGGCGGCCAGCGGTTCCACTCGCTTTTTCAGTGCATCGCCCTGATAGGTGAAGGCGAGTTCGGCGCCCTGGGCGGCCACCGCCTTGGCGATGCCCCAGGCCAGCGAACGGTCATTGGCCACGCCCATGATCAGGCCACGGCGACCCTGCATAAGGTTACCGGCATGGGGGGCTTGGGGCTGCGACATTGCCTTCCTCGACTTGTATGAAAAAACGGCACAAAAACCCTGCTGCCTGCGACTCGACGCCGCAGGCCGGGCGGATGGGCCAAGATAGCCGAAAAGCGCCTGCCGCGCCAAGCATCGCCGGGTCGCAATCTGGCTCTGTTTTCCGCTGTTTTCCGAGACTTGCGGCCTGGCTCATGCTGGCGGTGACAGGTTTTGTTGCAGTGGCCATAAGCGAATGTTCACGGTCATATGGCTTGGCAGCCGGAACCCGTCTTGGCACTGATCACCCTTGGCGGGCATTGGTTGGCAATCAGGGCTTGCCTAAGATTACACCCCTAGGATTATACCGGGAGGGTGCCGGTAATAAAGAGGATCAGGTTTATGCAGGCGGCAAGCGTTGGTGGAACGGCAAAGGGCGGCATGGGTATCCCGGTGATGCTGCGTATCATGGCGATCATTGCCGTGGCGGTGGGCAGCCTGTTCACCCAGATGCTGCTGGATGAGTTCGACCAGCGCGACCACATCATGCAGGAGCGCCGCACGGCTTTGCGCCACCTGGTGGAAACCGCCCATAGCGTGGTGGAATCCTATGCCAAGGAAGCCGTTTCCGGCGGCATGACCGAAGCCGCTGCCAAGGAAGCGGCGCTGAAGCGCCTGGAGGCTTTGCGCTACGAGAAGAACGAGTATTTCTGGGTCAACGACATGGGCCCGGTGCTGCTGATGCATCCGTTCTCGAAGCAGCTTGTCGGCAAGGATGTGTCGACCAATGCCGATCCCACCGGCAAACGGCTGTTCGTCGAGATGGTCAAGGTGGTGCGCGCCCAGGGCGGCGGCTTTGTCGATTATATGTGGCCCAAGCCCGGCTTCGAGCAGCCGGTGCCGAAGATTTCCTATGTGAAGGGCTATGCGCTCTGGGGCTGGGTGATCGGTTCCGGCGTCTATGTCGATGATGTCGAGGCCGAGGCGAAACAGTCGCTGAAGGATGCCATCATCGCGGTCAGCATCAACTGCCTGGTGCTGATCGTACTCGGCTTCCTGCTGGCGCGCTCGGTGGCCAAGCCGCTGCATGGGCTGACCGATGCGATCCTGAAACTGGCCGAGCGCCAGTGGCAGACGGAAGTGCCGCATACCGCCAAGCGCGACGAGATCGGCGCCATTGCCCGTTCGGTGCAGGTGTTCAAGCAGAACGGCATCGAGAATGAACGATTGCAGGAGGAGGCGGAAGCGCAGCGCCGCCAGGTGGAGGAGCAGCGCGCCGCCCGCGAGGCGCGCGAAGCCAATGCCGCCGAGCAGATCGCCGAACTGGTGCAGGCAGTGGCGGCGGGCGACCTCAACCGCCGCATCAACGAGAGCGACAAGGAAGGCTTCCAGCTCACGGTGAGCCAGCAGTTGAACTCGCTGACTGCGACGCTGCAGGGCGTCACCAGCGATCTTGCCCGCGTCATGCGCGCGCTCTCGGAAGGCGATGTCGGCCGCCGCATCACCGGCGATTACCGGGGCGTCTATGGCGAATTGAAGGATTCCGCCAACACCATGGCGGAACGCTTAAGCGAATTCGCCCGCCGCCTGGCGCATTCCGCGAACCAGCTGCGCGATGCCGCCGCCGATATTTCCAGCGGCTCGGAAGACCTGGCGCAGCGCACCGAAAGCCAGGCCGCGACGCTGGAAGAAACCGCAGCCGCGATGCATGAAGTCACCTCCACGGTGAAGCAGAATGCCGAGAACGCGCTGGCCGCCGACCGGCTTTCGGGCGAGGCACGGCAGACCGCGCAGCGCGGCGGCAACGTGGTCGGCGATGTTGTCGGCGCCATGGGCAAGATCGAGGACAGCGCCAGGAAGATCAGTGACATCATGGCGCTGATCGACGAGATCGCGTTCCAGACCAACCTGCTGGCGTTGAACGCTTCCGTTGAAGCCGCGCGTGCCGGCGAGGCCGGCAAGGGTTTCGCTGTCGTGGCGCAGGAAGTGCGCAGCCTGGCGCAGCGTTCGGCCAATGCCTCCAAGGAGATCAAGGCGCTGATCAGCCAGTCCAACGCCCAGGTGAAAACCGGCGCCGATCTGGCCAACCAGGCCGGCGGCGCGCTGGAGGATATCACCGGCGCGGTGCAGAAGGTCACCAGCATCATCAGCGAGATCGCTTCCGCGTCCGGCGAGCAGTCGCGCGGCCTGGATGAAGTGAATAAGGCCGTCACCAACATGGACGAGATCACCCAGCGCAATGCAGCCCTGGTGGAAGAGACCCATGCCTCGGCCCAGGCGCTGGCCAATCAGGCGCAGGAACTGGCCGAACTGGTCGGCTTCTTCAAGCTGGCGCAGCAGACCTTCGAGCAGCGCACGGCGCGGCGCATCGAGACGCGGCCGGGCGACCATGTGGTGCTGAACGGCAACCAGATCGCCTTGCGCAACTGGAGCACCATCGGCCTGCTGATCGGTCCGTTCAGCAGTGTGCCAAGCCTTGGCACCGCCATGAATCTCACCGTGGTGGTGAACACGCCGCAACAGGTCTTCCGCTTCACCGCCGATGCCGAAGTGGTGCGCATCGACGGCAATTATGCCGGCCTGCGCTACACCTGTGCCGATCCCGACATGGCCCAGGAAATCCGCGCCTATTTCGCGTCGGAGCGGTAAGGCGACTGCTTCGTCATTCCCGCGCAAGCGGGAATCCCATTTTTACAAGATAAATGGGACCCTCGCTTTCGCGAGGGTGACGAAAATGTAAAGACGTGGATGCCCCGGCCAAGCCGGGGCATGACGAATGAGGAGGCTGCGGCCTACGCCGTCGCCAGCATCCAGGCTTCGGCCGGCGGCGCCTTGCCGTCGAGCAGCGCGGCATAGACGCGGGCGAAATCGCTCGGGCCGTGGCCGGTGCTGATGTTCAGCCAGCCACTGGCGGCGCGCACGAAGGGCCGCCAGGCGGCGTCGATGCGGCTGTTCAGGCCGTCGCGGCCCCATTCCTGGCCGCGCATTTTCAAGCGGTCCGGGGCGAAGAACAGCACCGGCTTTGCGCCCGGCAGGTCGGCCATGCTGGCGCGCTTGTCGCGATGCGACAGGCCGACCATCAGGCTGAATTTCAGATTGTCGCGGAAATGCTGGTGCAGCGCGTTGCGGATCGGGCCGTTGCCGGCCATGTCGACGAACACGGCGGGCTTGCTGGCATCCAGGCTGGCAATCGCATCATAGCTCACGGCTTCATCGTAGCAGCCTAGGCTCTGCACAAAGCCGCGGTTGCTCTCCGCCGTCAGGCCGATGATGCGCGGGCGCTGCTGGCCCAGGCTCTGGCGCTGACTCAGGGCGTGGGCCAGGGCGAAAGCGGTTTTCGATGAGGCGCTGGCGATGATCACCTGCTCGGCGCCGAAGAATCCGGCATCGCCAAGCTGGTCATCGATCAGGAAGGACGTGACATAGAGCGGCTTGAGCAGCGCCTGCAGATCCTCATGCGCCTTGTCGTAGCCCGGATCGGCGGCGCAGCGCGTATAGAGGTTATAGGCCGCCGCCAGGCTGGCGCGGTGTTCGGCGGTTTCAACAAAGCTCGCCGGGGTGATGCGGCCCGGTTTCAGCGTCGCATGGCTGCCCATCGGCCAATAGCCATAGATGCGTTCGCCCGGGCTCAGGCCATCGCAGCGGCTCTCGGCGATATCGGCGAAACCCCAGACCGGCACGCGGCCCCAGGCCGGGTCGGCTGCGGGATAGAAGCGCCAATAGGCCATGCTGTCGCCCATGGTGGCGTAGGTGATGTTGTTGGCGGTGAAGGCGAAGCGGTCGATGCGCAGCCGGATTTCGCCGTCCTGCAGCGGCGGCAGGTCGTGTTCGACAACACGCGTCGCGGCCAGATCGCCGCGCGCTACCTCGAAATCCCAGGCTTTTGCCATGGCGCTTGCTCTCCGTTCCACCGGCCTCATCATGCCTGGGTCAAGGCTATTCAGGCATCAACAATTTGAAGCCCACTAGCCTTACTTAAGGCGTTTGCTAACTGCCGCATCTTAATTCTGTAGTTGCGAAAGGCCATTACTTGCATGGCTATCTCGGGGGGTGCGTTATCCAAATACTTAGACAGACGATGATCAATTGATCGGTTCAATTTTATACAATTATCATTGGGCAGGTTGCCCTTTAGGAAACTCAGAACCAGACCCACGAGATAGGAATCCTCTGCCCATAAGTCGACATCCACATCATCATTGAGTTGAGCAAACGCACCGGATTTTCCATCCCGAGGGTCAAGTTTGACATACTCCGACAGAACCATCTCCAGGAAGGCGCGATCAATGAGTGACATTAGTTAAAATTATAAAGCCGCGTCGCGATTAAGTCGCTGCGCGATACCTCGAAATCCCAGGCTTTGTCATTCCCGGCTTTTGCCATAGCGTTTCCCCTGCCGTGTAATCTAACGCCGTCATGCCCTGCGCAGGCAGGGCATCCACGAGTTTTGTAACAGAAAAGAAGGCGTGGATGGTCCGCCTACGCGGACCATGACGATTTATTGCTGTGGTCGCTTGAGTCAGACACCGACCAGTTTCCCCGCATGACGCCAGGGTAAGGATCAGCCCAGCAGGCCCTGCAGTTTCATGGCGATGCCCATGTTACCCTTCACCTTCAGCTTGCCCATCATGAAGGCGGTGGTGGGGTCGAGGTCGCCGCTGGCCAGCGCCAGGAAGTTGTCCATCGTGATGGTGATGGTGCAATCGGCCTCGGCATCCTCGTTCGACACGGTGTTGTTCACGCCATCGACGAACACGATGCCGTCGCTGCCGAAATCGAACTTGACGGTGGCGTTCAGGCCGCTGCCGGCGGCAACGCGGCTGGAGAGGTTCTGGGTGATCTGTTCGAGCGACATTGGCTTCCTCCCTGAAGTGACCCTTTGAACGGTCGCGCAAGCTACCTTGACGTTTACGTTAACGTCAAGGTAGCTTCGTATGAAATAACGAAGTGGGAGGAGTGGCCAGAACCATGGCGGGCTATCAATCGGTTTTTCGCCCCGGCCTGTTCAGCGGCCAGGTTGTCATCGTCACCGGCGGCGGCAGCGGCATCGGCCGCTGCACGGCGCATGAACTGGCCAGCCTGGGCGCCAAGGTGGCGCTGGTCGGCCGCAAGCAGGACAAGCTCGATACGGTTTTGGCGGAACTGCGCCAGGATGTGCCCGGCGTGGAGGCCGGCGGCTGGAGCTGCGATATCCGCGAGGAAGCCGGCGTCGCCGCCACCATCGCCGCGATCCTGAAGCATTTCGGCCGCATCGACGGCCTGGTGAACAATGCCGGCGGCCAGTTTCCGGCGCCGCTGTCCCAGATCAATCAGAAGGGCTGGGAAACCGTGGTGCGCAACAACCTCACCGGTGGCTTCCTGATGGCGCGCGAATGCTACACGCAATGGATGGCCGATCATGGCGGCTCCATTGTCAACATCATCGCCGACATGTGGGGCGGCATGCCCAATATGGGCCATAGCGGCGCCGCCCGCGCCGGGATGCTGAATTTCACCGAAACCGCCGCCTGCGAATGGGGCGTCAGCAATGTACGCGTCAATGCCGTGGCGCCGGGCTGGATTGCCTCGTCCGGCATGGACACCTACCCCGACTGGATGGGTCCGGTGATCCGCTCGATGCGCGACCGCGTGCCGTTGCAGCGCCTGGGCAACGAAGCGGAAGTATCCGCCGCCATCCTGTTCCTGCTCTCCCCGGCCTCGGCCTTCATCAGCGGCTCCTGCATCCGGGTCGATGGCGCGGTGCCGAATGCGCGGCCGAACTACCAGTTGCCGAAGCATCGCAAGTCGCAGGAATTCCCCGGCTTCCACCGCGCGGTGACGCCGAAAGTGCTGCAGGAGGAATAGGGCGTGGCGATCATCGAGTCCCGTATCGAGCCCGGCTCGGAAAGCTTCCAGCGCAATCGCGCCGAAATGCTGGCGCTGATCGAGAATTTCCGCGGCCTGGAACAGCGCGTGCGCGACACCTCCAATGCCAAGCTGCCGGTTTTCCAGAAGCGTGGCCAGCTCACGCCGCGCCAGCGCGTGGCGCATCTGCTGGATCGCGGCTCGCCCTGGCTGGAAATCTCCACGCTCAGCGGCCTGAACATGCATGACGACGATGGCGCCGAGAATATCATGGGCGGCGGCGTCATCGCCGGCATCGGCTTCGTTTCCGGCATCCGCTGCATGGTCACGGCGTCCGACAGCGGCATCAAGGGCGGCACTACGGCGCCGATGGGCCTGGCGAAATCCCTGCGGGCGCAGGAAATCTGCCTCAAGAACAAGCTGCCGCTGATCAGCCTGGTGGAATCCGGCGGCGCCAACCTGAATTATCAGGCCGAGATTTTCGTCGCCGGCGGGCAGAATTTCGCCAATATGGCGCGCATGTCGGCCATGGGCATCCCGCATGTCACCGTGGTGCATGGCTCCAGCACGGCGGGCGGCGCCTACCAGCCCGGCCTGTCGGATTATGTCGTGGTGGTGAAGAACCGCGCCAAGATCTTCCTCGCCGGTCCGCCATTGCTGAAGGCCGCCACCGGCGAAATCGCCACCGATGAAGAGCTTGGCGGCGCCGAGATGCACACCACGGTTTCCGGCGTGGCGGAATACATGGCCGAGGATGACGCCGATGGCCTGCGCATCGCGCGCGAGATCATGGCGCGGATTCCCTGGAACGAACGCCTGCCGCCGAACCAGGTGAAAAGCTACGCCGAACCGCGCTACAGCCCGGATGAACTCTGCGGCGTGGTGCCGGTGGATTTCCGCAAGCCCTATGACGTGCGCGAGGTGATCGCGCGGCTGGTGGATGATTCCGATTTCGTCGATTTCAAGCCGCTTTACGGCACCCATACGGTCTGCGGCCAGGCCACCATCCATGGCGAGGCGGTCGGACTGATCGGCAATAACGGGCCGATTGATGCGCAAGGCGCGGTGAAGGCGGCGCAATTTATCCAGCTCTGCGATCAGGCCGACACGCCGATCGTGTTTCTGCAGAATACCACCGGCTACATGGTGGGCCGCGAGGCCGAGCGCAGCGGTATCGTCAAGCATGGCTCGAAGATGATCCAGGCCGTCACCAATGCCCGCGTGCCGAAGCTGACCCTGCATATCGGCGCCTCGTTCGGCGCCGGCAATTACGGCATGTGCGGCCGCGCCTATGATCCACGCTTCATCTTCGCCTGGCCGAATAATCGCATCGCCGTGATGGGGCCGGAACAGGCCGCCGGTGTGCTCGCCATCGTGGCCGAAGAAAAATTCCGCCGCGCCGGGGCCGAGCCGGATGCGGCAATGATCGATGGCATGCGCCAGAAGGTGATCAAGCGCATGGAAAAGGAAAGCACGGCCCTGTTCGCCACCGCGCGGCTCTGGGATGACGGCCTGATCGATCCGCGCGATTCGCGCCGCCTCTTGGGCTATTGCCTCTCAATCTGCCGCGACGCCGACAGGCGCGTGCTTAAATCCAACACCTTCGGCATTGCCCGGATGTAATCACCATAAAAAAACAGGGACCAGAGGAAACCACGATGCAGCTGACCCATGAACATGAAGAAATCCGCAATAACGTAAAGAAATTCATCGAAACGGAAGTCAATCCGAACGTGGATGAATGGGAACGCGACGGCATTTTCCCGGCGCGCGAATTGTTCATGAAGATGGGCAAGCTGGGCTTTCTCGGCATCAACAAGCCGGAAGCTTATGGCGGCCTCGGACTGGATTATTCCTATCACATGATGATGGTGGAGGCTTTGGGCCACACCCATTGCGGCGGCGTGCCGATGGCCATCGGCGTGCAGACCGACATGGCGACGCCGGCTCTGTCGCGCTTCGGCTCGGATGAGCTGCGCAAGGAATTCCTGATCCCGGCGATTGCCGGCGAGATGGTCACCTGCATCGGCGTGTCGGAAGCCGGTGCCGGCTCGGATGTCGCCAGCATCAAGACCACGGCCAAGAAGGACGGCGGCGATTACGTCATCAATGGCGGCAAGATGTGGACCACCAACGGCACCCAGGGCGACTGGATGTGCCTGCTGGCCAATACCGGCGAAGGCCCGGTGCATCAGAACAAGTCGCTGATCATCCTGCCGCTCAAGACCAAGGGCGTTTCCATCGCGCGCAAGCTCGACAAGATGGGTATGCGGTCTTCCGATACGGCGCAGTTCTATTTCGATGATGTGCGCGTGCCGCAACGCTACCTGATCGGCCAGGAAGGCCATGGCTTCGTCTATCAGATGATGCAGTTCCAGGAGGAACGGCTCTGGGCGGCGATTTCCGGCCTGGCCGCCAAGCAGCGCTGCATCGACGACACGATTGACTATACCCGCCAGCGCAAGGCGTTCGGCCAGTCGATCCTCGACAACCAGACGGTCTATTTCCGCATGGCGGAATTGCAGACCGAGGTCGAGCTGCTGCGCTCGATCTGCTACCGCGCCTGCGACCTGATGCTGAAGGGCGAGGATGTGACCATGCTGGCCTCGATGGCGAAGCTGAAATCCGGCCGCCTGGCGCGTGAGATCACCGATTCCTGCCTGCAATATTACGGTGGCATGGGTTTCATGAATGAAACCCTGATCAGCCGCGCCTATCGCGACACGCGGCTCGGCTCCATCGGCGGCGGCGCCGACGAGGTGATGCTCTCGATCATCGCGAAATACATGGGCATCATGCCGGGCAAGAAGAAGTAAGCCGCATGACTGCCGCGCTGCTGCTCCAGCATGATGGCCCGGTTCTGCGTGTCACGCTGAACCGGCCCGAGGTGAAGAACGCGATGTCTGCCCAGATGGTGCAGGAACTCGTCGCCGCCTTCACCCAGGCGCGTGACGATGAAAGCATCCGCGCCGTGTTGCTGCGCGGCGCCGGCGGTGCCTTCTGTGCCGGCGGCGATATCAAGGATATGGCCGGTTCATCGGCGCCCGAAGCCGTGCAGGCGCGCAACCGTGCCTTCGGCGCCATGCTGGAACTGGCTGATCAATGCCCGAAGCCGGTGGTGGCCCTGGTGGAAGGCCCGGCGATGGGCGGCGGCTTCGGCCTCGCCTGCATCGCCGATGTAACGATCGCCGAGGCCAGGGCGAATTTCGCCATGCCGGAAGTCAGCCTCGGCATCCTGCCGGCGCAGATCGCGCCCTTCGTGGTGGCGCGGATCGGTTTCACCCAGGCCCGCCGCCTCGGTGTCACCGGCGGCCGCATCGATGGCGTGGAAGCCATGCGGATCGGCCTGGCGCATGATGTGGCCGATGGTGCGGAAGAGCTGGAAGCCAAGGGCAAGGCTGCGCTAAACGCCATCCTGCGCTGCGCACCCGGTGCGGTTGCCACCACCAAGGCACTGATGCGGCGGAGCCAGGGCGGCGATCTCGGCGCCACACTGGATGCGGCGGCGGTGTCGTTCGTTGCAGCACTTGGCAGTGCGGAAGGCCGCGAAGGTACCAAGGCATTTGTTGAAAAGCGCAAGCCCGCTTGGGCGGCGCAGGTATAGGGCCATACCATGCCGGCATTCGATACCATCCTGATTGCCAATCGCGGCGAAATCGCCTGCCGGGTGATCCGCTCGGCGCGGGCGCTGGGCTACCGCACGGCAGCGGTCTATTCCGAAGCCGATGCCGCAGCATTGCATGTGGCTTTGGCCGATACCGCGCGCTGCATCGGCCCGGCGGAAGCAGCTTTGAGCTATCTCAACGCGGCAGCGATCATCGCGGCAGCAAAGGAGATGGGCGCCGGTGCGGTGCATCCGGGCTATGGCTTCCTGTCAGAGAATGCAGATTTCGCTGCCGCCTGCGCCGAGGCTGGCCTGGTCTTCATCGGGCCACCAGCGGCGGCCATCGCTGCCATGGGCAACAAGGCTGCCGCCAAGCGCCGCATGATCAAGGCCGGCGTGCCTTGCGTGCCGGGCTATCAGGGTGAAGATCAATCCGATGCCGTGCTGCTGGCTGAAGCCAAACGCATCGGCCTGCCGGTGATGGTGAAGGCCGCTGCCGGCGGCGGCGGGCGCGGCATGCGCCTGGTGCAGGAGGAAAGCGCGCTGCTGGCGGCGATCCAGTCGGCGCGCTCGGAAGCCGGCAATGCCTTCGGCTCCGGTGAACTGATTCTGGAAAAGGCCGTGGTCGATGGCCGCCATGTTGAGATCCAGGTTTTCGGCGACAGCCAGGGCAACGTGATCCATCTCGCCGAGCGCGATTGCAGCGTGCAGCGCCGGCACCAGAAAGTGATCGAGGAAGCCCCCTCGCCGGCGGTGAATGCCGAGCTGCGCGCGCGCATGGGCGAAGCGGCGGTGGCTGCTGCCAAGGCAATCGGCTATGTCGGTGCCGGCACGGTGGAATTCCTGCTGTCTGGGGAAGGTGAGTTTTACTTCCTGGAAATGAATACCCGCCTGCAGGTGGAGCATCCGGTGACGGAAGCCATCACCGGGCTTGACCTGGTGGCTTTGCAATTGCGCGTGGCGGCAGGCGAGGCCCTGCCGCTGAAGCAAGCCGATCTGGCGCTCAGCGGCCATGCCATCGAAGTGCGGCTCTATGCCGAGGCGCCGCATAAGGGCTTCCTGCCGCAGAGCGGCGTGCTGGCTGCGTGGCAGCCACCATCTGATGTGCGCGTCGATCATGGCTTGGCGCCGGGCCAGGAGATCACGCCGTTCTATGATCCGATGATCGCCAAGATCATCGCCCATGGCGCCAGCCGCGAGGAAGCGCGCCGCCGCCTGATCCGTGCGCTGGAGGATACGGTGGCGCTCGGCATCGAAACCAATCGCGGCTTCCTGCTTGATCTGCTGCGCCATCCGGGCTTCGCGGCTGGCGCCGCCACCACGCGCTTCATCCCGCAATATTTCGAGAAACCGGCGGCGCCGGTGGCCGATGCATCCGCTTTCGCGCTGGCGGCGGCTTTGTTCTACGAGCGCGATGCGGCGCGATGGGGCCATGATGCCGCCGCTGCCTGGTCGAGCAACAAGGTGCTGGCCTCGCCTTTTGATCTGCGGCTGGGCGACGACGAAGCGCCGCAGCGCGGCATGATCGCGCCGCTGAAAGACCGCCAGTATCGCGTCACCCTGGGCGATGCGGTGGTCTCGGTGGCCTTGCTCGATGATGGCCGCGCGCGGCTCAATGGCGCCGAAGCCGGCTACCGGGCGCTGTTCCGCCGCGATGACCTGCTGCTGAAATTCGGCGCGCTGGATCTGGCTTTGCGTGATGCCACCTATGCCCCGCGTGGTGGTGAGGGTGGCGCCGGCGATGCCGAATTGCGCGCGCCGATGAACGGCAAGATCGTCGCCGTGCTGGCACAGACCGGCGACGCCGTGCGCAAGGGCCAGGCGGTGCTGATCCTGGAAGCGATGAAGATGCAGCATGAAGTGACGGCGCGGCTGGATGGTTTGCTTGAAAGCCTGGCGGTGAAGCCGGGCGATCAGGTGGCGACGCGGCAACTGCTTGCCGCACTCAAGCCAGCATCATGACAGGCGCCGCCACCGGCGCCGTTATCCGGCCGATCCGCGAGGCGGACCTGGCCGGTTATCTCGCCTGTCTCGATCGCGTGGCGCGCGAACGCATCTATCTCGCTTTCGCCGAGGCGCCGAGCCCGGAGCAGGTGCAATCCTTCCTCGGCCAGATGATCAGGCGCGGCCTGCCTTTCGTGGTCGCCGAGCATGAGGCGGCGATTGTCGGCTGGTGCGATATTTTCGCGGCAGCCGATTCCGGCCAGCGGCCCGGCTTCGGCCATGTCGGGCGGCTCGGCATGGGGCTGGATGAAGGCCATCGCCGCCAGGGCCTGGGCGAGGCCATGCTGCGCGCGGTGCTCGATCTCACGGCGGGCTGCAATATCGAGCGGGTGGAACTGGAGGTCTATGCCTCCAATGAACCGGCCATTGCGCTCTACCGCAAATTCGGCTTCGAGACCGAAGGCACGCGGCGCCGCGCGCGCAAGCTGGATGGCCGCTACGACGATATCCTGATGATGGCGCGGCTGCGGCCGCCGCAGATGTGAAAGCAGCGGGGAATATATGCAGCGCCACTCGCCCTATTACACAGCCGAACATGAAGCGTTCCGGGATCAGCTCCGCCGCTTCGTGGCCAAGGAACTGGAGCCGTTCGCCGATGCCTGGGACGAGGCCGGCGAATTCCCGCGCGAGCTTTACCGCAAGGCCGCCGAATTCGGCCTGCTGCAACTGAATTTCCCGGAAGAATTCGGCGGCGTGAAAGCCGACCGGCTCTATGCCGTGATCGTCGGCCAGGAACTGGCGCGCTGCGGCGCCGGTGGTGTATGCGCGTCGCTCTTAAGCCATACCATCGGCGCGCCGCCGATTGCCAAGCTCGGCTCGGATGAACTTAAAAGCCGCGTGCTGCCCGGCATCCTTTCGGGCGAGAAGATTTCCGCGCTGGCGATCACCGAGCCGGGCGGCGGTTCCGATGTCGCCAATCTGCGCAGCATGGCGCGGCGTGATGGCGAGCACTATGTCGTCAAGGGTGAGAAAACCTTCATCACCTCGGGTATGCGGGCCGATTACTATACCGTGGCCGTGCGCACCGGCGGTTCCGGCATGGGCGGCGTGTCGCTGCTGCTGATCGAACGCGATACGCCCGGCTTCACCCGCACGCCGCTGAAAAAGATGGGCTGGTGGGCGTCCGATACCGCCACGCTGCATTTCGATGAATGCCGCGTGCCGGTGGCCAACCTGATCGGCGCCGAAAATGCCGGTTTCCTCGGCATCATGCTGAATTTCAATGACGAGCGCCTCGGCCTGGCGGCTTCCTGCGCCGGCTTCGCGCGCGTTGCCTATGACGAGGCCGTGGCTTATGCGCAACAGCGTGAGACTTTTGGCAAGCCGCTGATCAAGCATCAGGTGATCCGCCACAAGCTGATCGACATGGCGCAGCGCATCCACGCCACCGAAGCGATGCTGGAGAATATCGCCTGGCGGCTGGATCAGGGCGAAAGCCCGGTGGCGGAATTGTGCATGTTGAAGAACCAGGCGACGCAGACCCTGGCGCATTGCGCGGCGGAAGCGGTGCAGGTCTTCGGTGGCGCCGGCTTCATGCGCGGCGCCAAGGTGGAGCGCATCTACCGCGAAGTGAAGGTGAACGCCATCGGCGGCGGTGCCGAGGAAATCATGAAAGACCTCGCCAGCCGCCAGATGGGCTGGTAGGCCAACTCAGCCCACCGTATCGAACTGGCGGTTCTTTTCCAGCCAGTCCTCGGCGCGGCGGACGAGCTGCTGGATCGCCGGCTCCGGCTCCGGCTTGTAGCGCTGCACGAATTCGCGCACCAGCCGCGCCGCTTCCGCCGATTGCCCCTTGTCATGGAAACTGACCGCGCGCAGATAGCTGGCATTGGCGACCGATTCGCGCAGCTTGCCATCGCGTGACTCGCCGAAGCGCGTGGCGATGTCCTGATACACCGCGATGGCTTCGTCATGCATGCCGATCAAGGTATAGACCACACCCTTGGCCAGCAGCACGGTAGCGATGTCGCGGCTGCGCTCCGGTTCCGGCTTGGCTTCCGCCGCCGCCACCTGCTTGTCCAGTTCTACCATCGACTGTTCCACCCTGCCGCGGCTCTGGCGCAGGCCGATGGCATTGGCCTTGGCCGACATGGCATTGGCGGCCAGGTCGCGCAGTGAATTCTCCTTGGCATTGCCGAAGCGGTTGCCGACGGCATCGAAGGCGGTGATGGCATCATCGTAGCGTTGCAGCTGCATCAGCGCCTGGGCGCGCAGCAGGCCGGCGCGGGCGGAAACTTCGCGCATCTGCAATGCCTGGCGCTCGCCGGCCTTGCGCAAAGCGGCGTCGCACAGCGGCAGCACTTCCGCCGGGCGCTTCTGCCGCAGCAGGATAAGCCCCTTGTTCACCTGCGCCCGGGCAACCGCGAAGATCACGGCATCCTCGGTGCGGCTGTCGTATCGCCCGATCACCTGTTCATAGATCGCCAGGGCCTGTGCCGGCTGGCCCATGCTGTCGAGCATCGAGGCCTGGTTCGCCAGCGCCTGGGCGGCATAGGCGATGGCCTGCCGCGTGCCGGACAGCGAGCCAATCTCGACGGTGCGGGCGAAGCTGTCCACCGCTTCCTGGCGGCGCTGCGCCTCGGCCAGCAGCACCGCCTTGCGCCAATGCGCCTCGGTCACTTCCTGGCGCACATCGTTGTTGCTGTTGCTGCCATGGCTGGCGATCACGGCGTCATAGGCGGCCAGTGCGTCGTCGGTCAGTTTGCGTTCGCCCAGGCTCTGGCCCAGGCGGTTGCCCAGCTTGGCGCAGGCAACCGCCAGCGGCACGGTGGCGATCGGCGCGCGGCAAAAGCGTTCCATGGCCTGGCGGTAGGTCTGCTCGCCTTGCAGCCGCTCGCCCTGTGCCACCTTGGCTTCACCGGTATAAAGCTGCCCGGTGGTGACGGCGCGGCGCAGGGCGGGATCGACATCCTCGCCATAAAGCCGCGCCAGTTCCTGATAGGCGGCGATTTCCTCGCGGCGCTGGCCAAAGGCCTTGTGCAGTTGGCCCTTGTTCAGCCAGCTCAGCGCCAGTTCGCTGCGCGCCGTGCTGGTATTGGTGTCGCCCCATTCGGTGAGGATACGGTTATAAATCGATAGTGCTTCGCTGAATTGCTGCGCGCCGAAATACAGGCCGGCCTTGCGCATCTGGTTGGTGATCTTGATGCCGGGCATGACGGCCATCCGCGTGGCGTCGTCATAGGCCTTGGCCTGGGCTTCCTCTGTCGAAGTCAGCGGCCGGCTCTTGACCAGACTGGCCATTGGCGTTGGGGTGGCGGGCGTGGCTGCGGGCTGGTTGGCGCCTGCTTGGCTGGTGACTGGCTGGCTGCCGGCCGGCTGGTTGGTCTGGCAGCCGGCGAGGCCAAGCAGCAGGATTGCGGGAGCGAGCCGGGACAGCAGGGTAACAGGCATGGCAATCACCAAGGGGGCAGAATTCCCCTTCATGGTCGCAGGAGTTACCGCCGTCTGCAATCATTGGAAGAAGTTTTTAGCGGAAGTCAGGTATCGGGCATGAAAATCAGCGATCTTCCCTTTGGCACCACCGACTGGTCGGATGTGCCGGTCACCGAGCATAAGGGCGAAACCGGCATGGCCTATTGGCGCACGCGCCAGTTCGGGCCAATCCGGGTGCGCCGCGTCGATTACACGCCGGGCTACCTCGCCGACCATTGGTGCGTGAAGGGCCATATCCTGTTCGTGCTGGAAGGCGAACTGGTGACCGAACTGGAAGATGGCCGTGTGTTTACCCTGACCGCCGGCCAGTCCTATCAGGTCGCCGACAATGCCGAGCCGCACCGCTCACGCACGGCCCCGGGCGCCAAGCTTTTCATTGTCGATTAGACAGGCTTAAGCAGGCTTGGCGTGGCCGCCATTCGGCGCGGTTTTCTCGCTGGCCTGTTTCTCATGCGCGCGCAGCCGCGTGGCGGTAAGCTCGCCGGTCTGCTCCAGGATCGGATAGACCACCGCCGTGAGGTGGCTGTTGATGCGCTTGAGGTCGCGGATCACGTCGAGATGGATAGCGCTGGTCTCGATGCTTTCGGCGCGGCCGGCGGCCAGCCGGCGGTAATGGTTTTCCGCCGCCATGCGTTCGGCCTCGCGTAGCGAGGCTTTCTCTTGCAGCAGCTGGCGCGCCAGCTTGGCGTCAGAGGCCATGAACACGTTGCAGGCCATCTGCAGGTTGCTGGCGACGCGGGCGTGGAATTCGGCCAGCTCGGTCATGCCTTCGGATGAGAAATGCAGGCGATGCTTGATCTTCTTCGCCGCCAGTTCCATCAGGTTCTTGTCGATGATGTCGCCGATATGCTCAAGGTTGGTGGTGAAGGTGAGCACGTCGACATAGCGGCGGCTTTCCTCGGCATCCATCTCGTGATTCGACAGTTTGGTCAGGTAGAGCTTGATCGCCTCATGCAGCTTGTCGACCTGGTCGTCGGCCTGTTCCACCGCCTTGGCCAGCCGCGCATCGTCGGTCTTGAACACGGTGATGGCGTCATCCAGCATGCGGCTGACGGTATCGCTCATGCGCAGGGTTTCGCGCGCGGCGGCGGCCAGCGCCACGGTCGGCGTGTCCAGCGCGCCTGAATCGAGGTAGCGCGGCTTGGTGCTGTCTTCCGCCGTCGGGGCATCGGGCAGCAGGCGGCGGCAAATCTGCTCCACCAGCGCCAGCAGCGGCAGGAACAGCAAAGCCAGCGCCAGATTGAACGCGGTGTGGAAATGCACCGCCAGGCGCGGGCCTTCCAGGCCCAGCAGGCCAAGCCATTGCGGCATGAAGGACAGCAGCGGCAATGCGATCACCACGCCGACGGCGCGCATCACCAGATTGCCCAAAGCGGCGCGGCGCGCGGCCGGCGCCTGGCCGGCAGTGGCGGCGAACGGCGCCACGGCACCGCCGATATTGGCGCCCAGCACCAGGGCCAGGGCCAGCGGCACGGAAATCGCACCGGCGGAAGCCAGGCCCACCAGCATCAGCACGATGGCGAGGCTGGAATGGGCTGCCCAGGTGATCAGCGCGGCCAGCGCCACGGCGAGCAGCGGCTCCTGCGCCAGCGGCGCCATTACGGTGGCAAAGGCAGAAGCGTTGCGCAGCGGCTCCGACGCGCTGACGATCAGGCGCAAAGCCAGCAGCAGCAGGCCGAAGCCGATCAGCAGCCGGCCGACATGGCGGCGGTTGCCGCTTTCGGTGGACAGGAACAGCGCGACGCCAATTATCAGGGCCAGCGGCCCCATCCAATGCAGATCAAGCGACAGCAGCTGTGCTGCGAGCGTGGTGCCGACATCGGCGCCGAGCATCACCGCCAGGGCGGCGGCCGGGCCGATCAGGCGGCGGCCGGCAAACGAGGCGACCAGCAGGCCGGTGGCGGTGGCCGATTGCAGCAGGGCGGTAACGCCGATGCCGGCGGCGAAGGCGGAAAAGCGGTTGCGCGTGGCGCTGCCCAGCAGCCGGCGCAGCCGGGCGCCGAAAGCGCGGGTCATGCCGGTGCGCACCATGCGCACACCCCAGAGCAGCAGGGCGATGCCGGCGGCGAGGTCGAGCAGCAAAGCGGTGGCACCCATCAGGCAGACAACTCCTCAACACAGGCCCGCAAAGGCGGGGACGAATCCATTGTTACAATTTTATTACACCCAAAAGTCATTAGCACAAAAGCAATTTACAAAAGGTGGACGTCACCCTCGGCGGTCCGCCGGCACATCAAGAAGAAGCCGGTTTGGCTACATATGGGAGTGGAACCGGGTTTCACCAAATCCGGCCTGACCGGGCCGGTGCCATCCGGCATTGCGGCAATGGATTGACCTGCCATTCGGCATGTCATATGTTATTCGTCGAATAACGAATAACACTTTCCGCCTTACGGATCGAGCCGATGGCCCAGCAGACCAGGACCAAACCGAAGAAACCGCCGGCCGCCGCCGCCACCGCAGCAGCAGATGCCTCATGCTGCGCGCCCGGCATGGCGCCGCTGGCGCTGGCCGAACCGCTGCGGCCCGAGGATGAGGAACTGGCCCAGCTTGCCAAGGCCATGGCGCATCCGGTGCGCATCCTGATCCTGCGCAACCTGCTGCGCATCGGCACCTGCTATTTCGGCAAACTGGCCGACCTGCTGCCGGTGGCGCCGTCCACGGCCTCGCAGCATCTCTCCATCCTCAAGGAAGCCGGCCTGGTGAAAGGCGAGATCGACGATCAGCGTCCCTGCTATTGCGTCGATCTGGCCAAGCTGCGCCGCCTGCAGCATCTGCTCGGCACTCTGTAGTTTCTTTGCGCCGTGGGTTTTTTGACTTGTGTATTCGTGTTTCGACGAACATCGAAGGACAGCACCGATGAACGCCCTCTCGCCCATGCAAGCCCAGAACCAGCCGCTGCCCGTCGCCGTCATCGGTGCCGGTCCTGTCGGCCTCGCCGCCGCCGCGCATCTGATCCAGCGCGGCATGCCGGTGCGGATTTATGAAGCCGGCGGCGCTGTCGCCAGCCATATCCGCGCCTGGTCGCATGTGCGGCTGTTTTCGCCCTGGTCCTACAATATCGATCCGGCGGCGCGCGGCCTGCTCGAAGCCAGCGGCTGGACCGCGCCGCCGCGCGGCCGCCATCCAACCGGCGCCGACCTGATCGCGCTGTATCTTCAGCCGCTGGCCGATCTGCCGCAGATCAGCAGCGTGCTCGAAACCGATACGCGCGTCGTCGCCATCAGCCGCCTGGGCCGCGACAAGATGAAGTCGGCGGGCCGCGACAGCACGCCGTTCTCGCTGCTGCTGCGGCAAAAGGACGGCACCGAGCGCATGGAACTGGCGCGCGCCGTGATCGATTGCAGCGGCACCTGGGGCTGGCCCAACCCGCTCGGCAGCAACGGCTTGCCGGTGCCGGGTGAAGGCGATGCGGCGGGCCGGATCGCCTATGGCATCCCCGATATGCTGGGTGCCGACCGCGCGGCCTATGCCGGCATCAGCACATTGGTGGTGGGTGCGGGCCATTCGGCGGCAAACATTCTGCTCGATCTCGGCCGGCTGGCGGCCCAGGATGCAGCAACCAGCATTGTCTGGGCGGTGCGCGGCAACAGCCTGGCGCGGCTGTTCGGCGGTGGCGCGAATGACAAGCTGGCGGCGCGTGGCGCTCTTGGTCATGAGCTTGAGGCCATGACCCGGGCCGGCAAGCTCGATCTGCATCTCGGCAGCGAAGTCGCCGCCATCCGGCCGGAGCAGGGCCGGCTGCGGGTCAGCCTGCAGCAGAGATCAGGCCCTGACGTGGATATAGTGGTTGACCGCATCGTCGTCGCCACCGGCCAGCGGCCCGAACTTTCGATGCTGCGCGAAATCCGCCTCGATCTCGATCCGGCCACTGAAAGTCCGCGCCTGCTGGCGCCGCTGATCGATCCCAATGTTCATTCCTGCTGCACGGTGCGCCCGCATGGCCATCGCGAATTGCAGCAGCCCGATGCGGGTTTCTATATCGCGGGCATCAAAAGCTATGGCCGCGCCCCCACTTTCCTGCTTGCCACCGGCCATGAGCAGGTGCGCTCCATCGTGGCGGCCTTGGCGGGTGACAGGGCGGCAGCCGACGATGTGCGGCTCGATCTGCCGGAAACCGGGGTATGCAGCAGCAATCTCCCCGTGGACGGGGACAGCGAGGCCGCAAGCTGCGGCGTGACCGAGCCGGTTGCCGCTGTTGCCGCCAGTGGCGGCTGCTGCGGCAGCGGCGAGAAGCCGCGCGTGCGGGTGAAGGCCGGCGGCTGCGGCTGAGCCCATGCAGCACCCGGATAGCGGCAAACAATTGCGCGTGGTGCTGGCGCTCGGCACCGCCCAGACCCTGGCCTGGGGTTCGACCTATTATCTGCCCGCGATTCTGGCCGGGCCGATGGCGGCCGATCTCGGGGTTTCGACATCCTGGATCTATGGCGCCTTCTCCATCGCCATGCTGCTCACCGCCTTCATCGGGCCGGGCGTCGGCGCCTATATCGACCGTTTCGGCGGGCGCAATGTGCTGGCGCTGTCCAGCGTGATATTCGCCGCCGGTCTGGCGCTGCTCGGCGCCGCGCAGAACCTGGCGGTCTTCACCATCGCCTGGATGATGATCGGCGCCGGCATGGCCATTGGGCTTTATGAAGCCGCCTTCGCCACGCTTACCGCCATCTATGGCGGCAGCGCGCGCCGTGCCATCACCGGCATTACGCTGCTTGCTGGTTTCGCCAGCACGATATGCTGGCCGATCTCGGCCTTGCTGGAAGCCGAATGGGGCTGGCGCGCCACCTGCTATGCCTGGGCCATTGTGCATCTATGTGTCGGCCTGCCGCTGAACCGGCTGCTGATTCCGCGCGAGCTTGGCGCCCATATCACCACGCCGCAGCAGGCGTCGTGCGCCGCGCCGAACGAGGAGGGCATCTTCAGCCGCTCCATGGTGCTGCTGGCCTTCGCCTTCGCGGTCACCTGGATCACCAGCACCGCCATGGCGGCGCATCTGCCGCGCATCCTGGAGGCGGCCGGCGCTTCCAAAGCGGAAGCCATCGCCGCCGCCGCCCTGGTCGGGCCGGCCCAGGTGGCGGCGCGCGTGCTGGAATACAGCGTGCTGCAACGCTTTCATCCCCTGCTCTCGGCACGCCTGGCCTCGATCACGCATCCGATCGGTGCCGCCCTGGTGCTGATCCTGGGGGCGCCGGCGGCCTATCTGTTCACCTTGCTGCATGGCGCGGGCAACGGCGTGATGACCATCGCCAAGGGCACGCTGCCGCTGGTGCTGTTCGGCCCCACAGGCTATGGCCGCCGCCAGGGCTGGCTGGTGGCGCCGGCGCGCTTCGGCCAGGCCGCGTCGCCCTTCGCCTTTGCCTACCTGCTGGAGGCTTATGGCGCATATGTGCTGCTGTTCTCCAGCGGGCTGTGCTTTGCCGGCTTCGCCGCGATGCTGCTGCTGCGCATGCAGCGTACGGAACTGGATCAGGCGGCATAGAGCAGAAGCTGACGAGCAAAAAGCCGACGCGGGTGCATTGTCACGAAGTCTTCACATGACTCAGGCTTATATTTCGATATAACTGGAAATATGAAAATGATAGCCGATGCCGACGCCCTCTCGGCCTTTGCCTCGCTGGCGCAGCCGACCCGGCTGGCGATCTACCGCCTGCTGGTCGGCCATGGTACCGAAGGTCTCTGCGCCGGAGATATCGCCGATGCCCTGGCCGTACCTGCCACAACGCTGTCGTTTCACCTCGCGCATCTGCACAAGGCCGGCCTGATCATGCAGCGCCGCGACAGCCGCTCGCTGATCTACAGCCTCGACATCGAGCGCATGAATGCCGTGATTGCCTTCCTCAGCGATCATTGCTGCGGCGGCCGGCCAGAGCTGTGCCGCCCCGCTTCATCCTCCAAGGGAAAACCCAATGAGTCAGTCCGGCGCCAGCGAAAAGCTGTTTAACGTCCTGTTCCTCTGCACCGGCAATTCGGCCCGCAGCATCCTTGGCGAAGCGATCATGAATGATCTCGGCCAGGGCCGCTTCCGCGCCTACAGCGCCGGCAGCATGCCGAAGGGCGAGGTGCATCCGATGGCGCTGGACCTGATCCGCCAGAGCGGCCTGCCCAGCGATGGCCTGCGCTCGAAATCCTGGGATGAATTCGCCGCCAGCGGCGCGCCGCCGATGCATTTCATCTTCACGGTTTGCGACAATGCCGCGAATGAAGTCTGCCCGATCTGGCCGGGCAAACCGATGACGGCGCATTGGGGCCTGCCTGATCCGGCGGCTGTCGAAGGCAGTGAAGTGGAGCGCCGGCTTGCCTTTGCCGAGACCTACCGTATGCTCAGCAACCGCATCAGGATTTTCACCAGCCTGCCGTTCCAGGCGCTGGATGAGTTGAGCCTGCAAGGCCGGCTGAATGACATCGGCAAACACGCTCCGCAATCGTCCTAGGCCGCTGTCATGAGCGTGTTTGAACGATACCTGACCCTCTGGGTCACGCTCTGCATCGTGGCGGGCATCGCGCTGGGCCATTGGCTGCCCGGCCCGTTCCAGCTGATTGCCGCCGCCGAACTGGCCAAGGTCAATCTGCCGGTGGCGGTGCTGATCTGGCTGATGATCATTCCCATGCTGCTCAAGATCGATTTCGGCGCGCTGGGTGAAGTTGCGCGCCATTGGCGCGGCATCGGCGTAACGCTGTTCATCAACTGGGGCGTCAAGCCATTCTCCATGGCCTTGCTGGGCTGGCTGTTCATCGCCTGGCTGTTCCGCCCCTATCTGCCGGCGGAGCAGATTGACTCCTATCTCGCCGGCCTGATCCTGCTGGCGGCGGCACCCTGCACGGCGATGGTGTTCGTGTGGAGCAATCTGGTTGATGGCGAACCGCATTTCACCTTGAGCCAGGTGGCGTTGAACGATGCCATCATGGTGGTGGCCTTCGCGCCGCTGGTCGGCCTGCTACTGGGTGTTTCCGCCATCACCGTGCCATGGGATACGCTGCTGCTTTCGGTGGTGCTCTACATCGTCTTGCCGGTCTTTGCCGCGCAGCTCTGGCGCCGGCAACTGCTTGGCCGGGGCCGGTCCGCGCTGGAGCGGATGCAAAAGCGGCTACAGCCCGCTTCCCTGCTGGCGCTGCTCGCCACCCTGGTGCTGCTGTTCGCTTTCCAGGGTGAACAGATCATTGCGCATCCGCTGGTGATCGCGCTGCTGGCGGTGCCGATCCTGATCCAGGTCTATTGCAACGCCGGCCTGGCCTATTGGCTCAACCGGCATTTCGGTGTCGCCCATTGTGTCGCCGGCCCCTCGGCGCTGATCGG
The DNA here is from genome assembly GCF_965278975.1 of Ferrovibrio sp. Classification (GTDB taxonomy): domain Bacteria; phylum Pseudomonadota; class Alphaproteobacteria; order Ferrovibrionales; family Ferrovibrionaceae; genus Ferrovibrio. Next base: position 1,344,579 of record NZ_OZ257126.1, on the reverse strand, counting down.
CGCCAGCAATTTCTTCGAGCTTGCGGTCGCCGCCGCGATCAGCCTGTTCGGGCTGCAATCCGGCGCCGCACTCGCCACCGTCGTTGGCGTGCTGATCGAAGTGCCGGTGATGCTCAGCGTGGTCTGGATCGTCAATCGCAGCCGCGACTGGTACGAACGGGCATAGCGCGCCGTCATTCTCAGGGCCGCCATTCCAGCCGCCAGGAAGCACCGGCATCCGCCACCTTGCGGAAACCCAGCCGGCTGTAGAGCCGGTAGGCACGGTTGTTTTTATCGACATGCAGGCTGATGCTGCGGCCATCGGCGGCAGCGGTACGTTGCAGGGCCGCCAGCAGCTCGGCGCCGAGGCCCTGGCCGCGCCATGCAGGCAGCAGGCTGATATCGACCAGCCGCAGATCCGGGCGCGTGCCGATGCTGTTCTGCCACAGCTCGATGCGGCCGATCGGCTGCTGCTGTTCAAGCAGGATCAGGCGCTGGCCGCCAAGGGTATAATGCGCGTCGAAATGCCGGCATTGCAGATCGAACTGGCTGTTCAGGAAAACGGCGGCGGCAAGGGATGGGAGTCCCGCCGCTGCCACTTCCCCGGCCCGCGTGCTGCGGTAAAGCGCGCGCAGAAAGCTCAGGTCTTCCGGCAGCCGCAGCCGCAGCCCGAAGCCGCGCGCCGCTGCCCTGGCCGACAGGGCCAGCCAGGGCTCAGGTGATGCCAGCCAAGGGGCTGCGGGCCGCTCGGCCGCAGTCATCTAGTTCGGGCGCTCGGGATAGGTGCCATCGTTGCAGATGTAATAGGCCATCACGAGATAGGGCTGAAGATTCGGATGCGGATCGGCAATGCCCATGTTGTTGCCGTATGTCGTGGAAACCATAACACCCAGTTGCACCACATCGCTGGAAGGCGGCGTGTCAAAAGCGTTGATCACCTTGGCGGCGCTGTTCAATGCCCGGCTCATCAGCGAGGTGCCGGTCGGTGGCGTTCCTGTGGTGGTTGCCTGCGCGGTCATCCCGGTGGATGAGGAACTGGAACTCTTGGCATTGAAAACATGGTTATGAATCGGCGCCTGGCTGTATGACAGCGTTACGGTTTCCTGCCCCGGCGTCGCGGCGAAAGCATAGGGCGTGCCGGTTGCCGCCACGCCGAAATTCAGCGGGATGCGGCCGTTCAGATTCGGCACGTTGAAATACGTCCTGCCGTCGCCACCAAACCTTATGCCCAGCAAGCTGTACAGGACCTGATTGGTATTGATGCTGACTGGCTGGCCATTGCAGGCTATCCAGCCGAGCGGCGTGTAGCCGAAGGGAAACATGCGAATTTCACCATAGAAGGCATCAGCCATGACAATCTCCCGGATGCAGGGTTAGCTGTTGAAATTCGGATACAGACCGTTCACGGCGATGGCATAGGCCAATACCAGGCTGGGCTGCATGTTCAGGTGGGGCTGATTGCCGCCGCCGGATTGCGTAATGGTGTCGGCGGCCAGCGTGAAGCCGGTGCCGGTCTGCGATGTGTTGCAATAGTAGAAATTCGTGCCGACATTGCCGGGAGCCACGGTTGGCCCCGGAGTCATCGTGACCGCGGTGGTGTTGACCACCGAAATCGTGTGGGTATGTGCCGGTACCGCCGCACTGGTCAAGGTCACGGCCTCCACGCCTGCGGTCTGCGCCAGCGCATAATTGGTGCCGCCGACGGTCTGCCCGAAATTGACCGGGCTGCGTCCCCGCAGATCGGGCAAGCCAAAAGTGGTTCTGCCATCGCCGCCATAGGTCGTGGCGATGATGCTGTACAAGGCCTGATACGATGCAATGGCCACGACCCGCCCATCGCAGGGCAGGAAACCCACCGGCGCGTATTGGCTGAAGGCAAACAGGCGGATTTCACCCACATAATAATCGCTCATGTGTCTCTCCGTTCAGTAAGGGGCGGCATCACTCGCGCGAAGGCCAGATGCCCAGCGTGGCGATGCAGATTTGCAGCGCGAGAATCGGCTGCCGGTTCTCATGCGCGCCGCTGCCGCCCGATGGTGAAACCGTTGATGACGCCAGGGGCAGCCAGTCGGCGCTGGTCGGCTGCCCTGGCGTGGGGGCATAGAGATCGAAAGGCTGGGTGCCCGCCGCGCTTGCCGTCGCCACGCCGAAGTAATTGCCGGCGGGGCTGGCGGCTGTCGTAACGGTGGAGGTGGAGGCTTTGACATTGTGGTTATGCGTGGGCACCTGTGTCGCCGTAAGCGTCACGGTTTCGCTGCCACCAGTGCCGGCCAATTGAAAATTGATGGCGCCGCCAGCGGATTGCCCGGTGCCGACGGCAACGCGGCCACGCAGATCAGGCAATCCAAAGGTGGTTCTGCCATCGCCGCCATAGGTGTTGCTGAGCAGCCCGAAGAGGCCCTGATATTGCTGGATGGTCAGAATCTGGCCGTTACATGGCAGCCAGCCGCTGGGCATTCTCCCGAAAGCGAAAAGCCGCAATTCACCAAGGAAATTGTCCGTCATTGGCTCCCCCTGTTTGGATACACCCAATGGGTGGTATCGGTTGAATTATGCTCTTAAAAAAACATATGCCGATTTCCAATCACGCGTAAAGAACTTTAATTAGAAAATATACTTAATAATATATATCATAACGGGTTATGCAGCCGGGGAAAAGGACAGCCAACCAGCTATGAGTGTGATCCGATGCTTGTTCGGCGCTGTTCCTGACAACCGGCAAGTGCAGCAGTCCGCGCCCGATTGTTGCGCCTTCCGGCTCATACATAGGTATAGCTGGCCCTGAAACCGGTATTTCGCCGCCACTAATGGGTGTAGCCTCGCGGCCAGACTCGCAGGCAGGGGTGTGCCGTGGCCAACGCCATAGTCCATATCATCGAAGACGACAGCTCGCTGCGCGAAGCGATCGGCAGCCTGATGCGCTCGGTCGGGCTGGAGGCACGGGCCTATGGCAGCGTGCAATCCTTCCTGCAGGGCAAACATGATGACGCGCCGGGCTGCCTGCTGCTGGATGTGCGCTTGCCGGGCATGAGCGGCCTGGATTTCCAGGCGGCTTTGGTCGAGCATGATGTGCATATGCCGGCCATTGTGATGACCGGCTATGGCGATATTCCGATGACGGTGCGGGCGATGAAGGCCGGCGCGGTGGATTTTCTCACCAAGCCGTTCCGCGAGCAGGACATGCTCGATGCCGTCACCACCGCCATCGAGCGTGACCGCCGCCGCCGCGCCGGTTCCGAGGGCAGCGCGGCGCTGAAAGCGCGCTTTGATTCCTTGAGTCCGCGCGAACGCCAGGTGATGGCCCTGGTCACCTCGGGCAAGATGAACAAGCAGGTGGCTGGCGATCTGGGCCTGAGCGAGATCACGGTGAAGATTCATCGCGGCTCGGTGATGCGCAAGATGGCGGCCAGGAGCCTGGCCGACCTGGTGCGCATGGCGGAAGCCCTGAACCCGCCGGCCCATTAATTTCCGCTGATATATACTTGCGTATGAGTGCCCCCCGGCAGACCCGACCCTATAGTCGGACACAGCGTATTAACAGTATGCCGACGGGCGCCGGTTGCGACCCTGGGCATGGAAAGTCGAGTCTGCCGCGTGTCCAGTCCCGCTCCCGCTCCGATCCCACGGATCGCCATCGTCGATGACGACGATTCCATGCGCCAGGCCCTGGTGGCGCTGATCCGTTCGCTCGGCTTCCAGGCCAGCGCCTTCGGCTCGGCCGAGGAATTCCTCGCCGCTCCGGCGTTGCAGCAGGCCGATTGCCTGGTCACCGATATTCAGATGCCGGGCCTTTCCGGCATCGAGCTGAAGCGCAAGTTGACCGAGCGCGGCATCGCCTTGCCGGTTATCATGATCACGGCCCGGGCCGAAGCCGGGCTGGAAGAAAAGGCCATGGCCAGCGGCGCGCTGTTCGTATTGCGCAAGCCGTTCGAGGCCGATGTGCTGGTGAATTGCATCGAACAGGCGCTGGCTTAGGCGGCATCCGCAAGCTGGGCACGACAATGGGGCGGCATGAGCGGCGTGTTTGGCGCGGATTTCGCGGATCTGATCGAACTGGTGCATGAAAGCGTGCTGGTGCGCGATGCCGCCGGCAGCATCACGCAGTGGAGCAAGGGCAGCGAGGCGCTGTATGGCTGGCCGCGCGAAGCCGCCATCGGCAAGCCGGCGCAGAGCCTGCTCAAGACGCAATATCCGCTGCCTGAATCCGAACTCACCACCCTGCTGGAGCAGCAGGGCCGCTGGGAAGGCGAAGTGCGGCGCGCCAATGCCGCCGGCCAGGATCTGCTGGTGCGGGTGCGGATTTCACGCCGCTGCGATGCCCAGGGCAACATCTCGTTTGTTGAATCCGGCGTGCCGCTTGGCAGCGAGGCGCGCGATGCGGCGCTGAAGGCCAGCGAATACCGCTACCGCAACCTGTTCCAGGCCATGGCGGCTTCCTTCTGGGAGATCGATTTCGCGCCGGTCGGCGCCATGCTGCGCAAGCTGCGCGAACAGGGCGTCACGGAGTTTCGGCGCTATTTCCGCGACCACCCGGAATTCGTGCGCGAGATGATGCGGGCCAGCCGCATCATCGATGTGAATGACCAGACCGTCGCCCTGTTTGCCGGCGGCGACCGCGCCCGGATGAACCTGCCGCTGGATGCCTTCTGGCCCGATGAAAGCACCCATGTCTATGCCGAAAGCGTGCTGGCGGCGGTGACCAAGCAGCCGAATTACTGCACCGAGGCGAAGCTGCGCAAGGCCGATGGCGAATTGTTCGATGCTCTGTTCACCGCCTGCTTCCCGCCGGAATCGGTCGCCAAGGGTACCCTGCTGATCGGTGTGATCGATATCAGCGACAGCAAGCGCGTCTTCGCCGAACTGGAAAAGAGCGAGACCCGCTACCGCAATCTCTACAATTCCATGGGCGTCACCTGCTACCAGCTCGATATACGCGGCGTCGGCGCGCTGTATGAGGAACTGCGCCAGCAGGGCGTCACCGATATCGCCGCCTATATGGAAGAACACCCCGAATTCGTCACCCGGGCGATGGAAGCCGCCCTGATCGTCGACAGCAACGAACCCGGCTTGCGGCTGATGGGGGCCAAAAGCCGCGAGGATGTGCTCGGCCCGGTGAAACGCTACTGGATCGAGGATGATTGCGAGGGCTTCAAGCAGTCGCTGGTCTCGGGCTTCGCCGGCAATGCCCGGTTCCAGACCGAGACGCGGCAGCGCAAGCTCGATGGCACCGAGATGGATGTGCTGTTCACGCTCGCCTCGGCGCCGGCGATGCGCGCCACCGGCATGGCATTGATCAGCGTGATCGATATCACCGAACGCGTGCAGGCGCTGCGCGATCTGTCCAGGCTGCAGAATGATTTCGCCCATGCGGCGCGCATCTCGATGCTGGGCGAACTCACCGCCTCGCTGGCGCATGAGGTGAACCAGCCGCTTGCCGCCATCGCCGCCAATGGCGCTGCCGGCCTGCGCTGGCTGTCGCGGCCCGAACCCGATCTGGCCGAGGTTACGGCGATCACAAGGCGCATGACCGCCGATGCCCAGCGCGCCGCCGAGATCATTTCGCGCATCCGCCTGATGGCCTCGCGCCAGGCGCCGGAAAAGGCGGCGCTGTCGGTCAATGCCCTGATCGAGGAAGCGATCCTGTTCCTGCGCCATGAGATGCAGGCCCAGGGCGTGGCGGTGTCGCTGGATCTGGAGCGCACACTGCCCGATGTGCTGGGTGACCGCACGCAGTTGCAGCAGGTGGTGGTGAATCTGGCGCTCAACGCCATCCAGGCGCTGGCCGAGACCAAAGCGGAAAACCGCGCCATCAAGCTGTCCACCCAGCGCGCCGAAAGCCGCATCCTGCGTGTCTCGGTGGATGACAGCGGCCCCGGCATCGCGCCGGAGCAGCGCGCCAAGCTGTTCGACAGCTTCTACACCACCAAGCCGAACGGCATGGGCATGGGCCTGCCGATCTGCCGCTCGATCATCGAGAAGCATGGTGGTGAGATCTGGGCCGAGGCGGCGGCCATCGGCGGCGCGCGCTTCTCGTTCACGCTCCCGGTGGCTTGATCTGTCATTGTCCGGTATGCGGGCGGCTGCATTTTAATCCGTAAGGTCGGCGGCCTCATACCAAGAGATGGCGCACCATACCGCAGGTCTGATTCAAGGCCTGTCCGGCTTTTGGCATCCTGCCCCTGTCAGCACAGACAGCAGAGACAGGAGCCCGCCAATGACCGCAACGAAACTGACCACTTCCCGCCGTAGTGTCATGCAGGGCGGCCTCGGTGTTGCCGCTCTCGCCGCGCTGCCCGCCACCATGCTGCCCGGCACGGTATTTGCTCAGGCTAACCAGGCTATCCCAACCCAACTCGTCCCGCAGAAACAGGAAGGCATCATCATGGATACGATCACCACCGCCGACGGCGCCCGCATCTTCTTCAAGGATTGGGGCCCGAAGGCCGCCCAGGCCGTCATGTTCCATCATGGCTGGCCGCTCTCGGCCGATGACTGGGACAACCAGATGCTCTACTTCCTGGCCAAGGGCTACCGCGTCATCGCCCATGACCGCCGTGGTCATGGGCGCTCGACCCAGACCTATAGCGGCAACGAGATGGATACCTATGCCGCCGATGTCGCCGCGCTGGTGAAGGCGCTCGACCTGAAGAACGTGATCCATGTCGGCCATTCCACCGGCGGCGGCGAGGTGGCGCATTATGTGGCGCGCGCCGAGAAGGGCCGTGTCGCCAAGGCGGTGCTGATCGGCGCGGTGCCGCCGGTGATGGTGAAGAGCGACAAGAATCCGGGCGGTCTGCCGATCGAGGTGTTCGACGGTTTCCGTGCCGCCCATGTCGGCAACCGGGCGCAGTTCTTCCGCGATGTCGCCTCGGGCCCGTTCTATGGCTATAACCGGCCGGGCGCCGAGCCGTCCCAGGGCGTGATCGACAATTGGTGGCGCCAGGGCATGATGGGTGGCACCAAGGCGCAGTATGACTGCATCAAGGCCTTCTCCGAAACCGACTTCACCGATGATCTGAAGAAGATCGACGTGCCGGTGCTGATCATGCATGGCGACGATGACCAGATCGTGCCGATTGCCGACTCCGCCCTGCTGGCGATCAAGCTGGTGCAGAAGGGCACGCTCAAGGTCTACAAGGGCCTCGGCCACGGCATGGCGACGGTGAACGCCGACATCATCAACGAGGATCTGCTGGCCTACTTCAAGGCTTAATGATTTACCGGCTGGCCGCCTCCCCCTCAGCCAGCCTTCCCCGCCGCTGCCCGTTTCCCCAGCGGGTGGCGGCGCCCCTTTTTTGGAAGCCGTTGCTAGAAGCCGCTCTCGCGCAGGATCAGTGCCGCCAAAGGGGCTCTAGTTTCCTGTTGGCATCCGGCACGCCATTAGCGCGTATTCCACTGGCTGGCTGTTAGCGACATGGTAGTGAATTCCAGGTTCCATGGCCAAGGCCCTGGAAAAATACCAAAGTTGCCGCAATCCGGCCCCATTCGGCGCCAAGCTTGTTCCTCACCGCAACTGCCTAATCGCAACCGGAGGAACCGATCATGACGACGAACCCCGCCGCTCCCCCACAGGGAAAACAGATGGATGAGGCTGGCTTCCGCGAGCAGATGCTGGCGCTGCTGCCGAACCTGACTGGTTTCGCCCGCGGCCTTGCCGGTCAGCGTGCCGAGGCCGATGACCTAGTGCAGGAGACTCTGGTCAAAGCGCTGAGCAATACTGAACAGTTCCGCCCCGGCACTAACCTGCGTGCCTGGCTGTTCACCATCCTGCGCAACCACTTCTATTCCACCAAGCGCCAGCAGCGCCACGAAGTCGCCGACAGCGATGGCAGCATCGGCGCCAATCAAAGCGTACTGCCGGGGCAGGAAGATGCCTTGCTGGCCAAGGAACTGGCGGTTGCCCTGCGCCGCCTGCCGGAGCCGCAGCGCGAGGCGCTGCTGCTGGTGGCGGTGTTCGGCCTGTCCTACGAGGAAGCTGCCGGCATCGGCGGCTGTGCCATCGGCACGATGAAAAGCCGCGTCAACCGCGCCCGCAACCGGCTTGGCGAATTGCTCGGGCTTGAGGCCGGCCAGCGTGCCAGCGGCAGCGATGCCGTGATGCTGGCCGGCACCCGGCTCTAAGCCGCCGCTCTGCGTTACGCACGCTAATAACCCGGGGCCTTGCGCCCCGGGTAAATCATTTCAGATAGCTGTAAAAGCCCGCCTGCCTTAGAAGCCTGGGGGCGTCGGTGGCAGCGGCTGCTGCATCTGTGGCAGAGCCTGGGGCTGCTGCTGTGCCGCCAGCTTGGCGGCCAGTTCTTCGATCAATGCGATATGCTTTTCCGGCGCCGGATCAGCCGGCGCTGCATACAGCGCCTTGAGCTGGCGGTTCAGCGCCGCGCGGGTACGGGCCTGTCGGGTTTTGTCCTGCATCAGATTGAACGTCACGCTGGCCTCCTCGGATTGAGTTCCTGATATGGGCAACAACGCTTGATGTAAGCCCCGGTTCCATCCGTGGCGAAATTTTTCCTGTAAAAACATTTCGGGCAACCAAGCGGCGGGCCGGGCGTTGTATCAGCGTGGCCAATCAAGGCCGCATAGTTGAACAGTCTGAGGAGAGTGACTCATGAATCCCAATCAGCAGACACCGCAGCAGAATCCTGGCCAGCACAACCAGGGTAGCGGCAAGCCGAATCCGCAGCCGCAGCAGACCCAGCCCAAGCAGAATCAAGCGGGGCAGGGTCAGCCGGGGCAGCAGAAGCAGCCGCAGCATCATCAGCAGCCGGGCAGCGGTAATCCGCGCCAGCGTTAACCCTGCTGCATCGCAGCCGACAGATTCTGACACATTGCAGGAGATAGCCCCGCCGGGTTACCGGCGGGGCTGTTTATTTTTACATGCAATTTTTGACGCATATCAAATTGAGCGGCTGCACGCTGCGCTATAGGGTTACCCCAGTAGTGTGTTTTGGGGTGAAGAGACTATGGCGAAACCTATGCTTATCGACCGCGCCCGGCATTTCGGTGCGGAAGACATCATCGTTTCCAAGACCGACCCGCAGGGCCGCATCACCTATGCCAATGATGTGTTCTGCCGCGTCGGTGCCTACAGCGTGCCGGAGCTGATCGGCAAGCCGCATGCCATCCTGCGCCACCCTGACATGCCGCGCTGCGTGTTCAAGCTGCTGTGGCAGCGTATCAAGGCCGGCGAGGAAATCTTCGCCTATGTGAAAAACCTGGCCCAGACCGGCGAATATTACTGGGTGCTGGCGCATGTGACGCCGGATGTCGGCCCTGATGGCGCGATCACCGGCTATCATTCCAACCGCCGCGCGCCGCATGACAGCGCGATCCGGGTGATCGAACCGCTCTATGCCGCCCTGCTGGCCGAGGAAGCCAAGCATGAAGACCGCAACGCGGCGATGGCCGCCGGCACGGCATTGCTGGAAGCCACCTTGACCAAGGCCGGCAAGAGCTACGACGAATTCATCTTCAGCATCACGCCGGAGGCCTGATCGATGTTCAGCTTCCGCAAATACCGCTTGATGGAACAGGCACTCAAGGATCTCGATGCGGTGGCGCGCCGGGTGTCGGAGGGCGATTTCTCCGCCCGCCTGGTGCATACCGAAGCCTATGGCGAGTATTCCGAGACCCTGGTGGCGTTCAACCGCGCGCTCGATCTTGCCGATGCCTATGTGCGTGAATCCCAGGCATCTTTGCGCTTCGCTGCCGCCGGCAAGTATTTCCGCCCCTTCCTGGTGCGCGGCATGCCGGGCGATTTCCGCCGCGGCGCCGAGCAGATCAACGCCGCGCGCCATGCCATGCAGGCGAAGTCGGAAGAAGCGGCCCGGCTGGAACTGGCAGTGGAAACCGAACGCCGCGACTCCGAAATCCGCGCGCGGGCCGAACGCGAAAAGCTGGCGCGCGAATTCGAGGCCGGCGTGATGTCGGTGGTGGAATCCGTGCAGAGCACCAGCGGCCAGCTTGCCGGCCATGCCGACCAGCTTGCCGGCGATACCCGCCAGGCCGCCGAGGCCGGCGGACAGGCAGTGAGCGCCGCCGATCAGGCGACGCAGAATACCCAGGCGATTGCCGCCGCCGCCGAAGAATTGTCGGCGACCGTGCAGGAAGTGGCGCAGCAGGTCCGTTCCTCGCGCGAGGCGAGCCGCAGTGTTGCCAGCGAGGTCAGCCGCGCCTCGGAAGCGGTGGCGCAGCTTGAAGCTGCCAACCGCAAGATCGACGAAGTGGTGGAATTCATCCGCTCGGTGGCATTCCAGACCAACCTGCTGGCGCTGAACGCCAGCGTGGAAGCGGCCCGTGCCGGCGAGGCCGGCAAGGGCTTTGCCGTCGTGGCGCAGGAAGTGCGCAGCCTGGCGCAGAAAACCACCGAGGCGGCGAAGGATATCGCGCACCAGATCAGCGCCATCCAGAATGCCTCGGCGCTTACCGTGCGCTCGATCGCGGTGATCCAGGAACAATCGGCGGCGCTGGATGGCCGTGTCGGCGCGATCTACGATTCAACCCAGGAACAGGCTGCCGCCACCAGCGACATCTCGGGCAATATCCAGGAAGCGGCGGCGCGCACCGAAAGCGTTGCCAGCAACATCCAGCATATTTCCCAGAGCATCGAACGCTCTGGCGGCGTGGCCGAGGATGTGTCGCAGGGCGCGTCACATCTGCAAAGCCAGCCGGAAATGCTGGCCGATCAGGTGGCGGCTTTCCTCAGATCGATCCGGGCTTGAGGGCTGGCGCTGGAAACCACTTTCTTTGTCACCCTCGCGCAAGCGAGAGTCCGGCTTAAAGTCGAAATGGGATACTCGCTTGCGCGAGTATGACAACAAGAAAGGGCCCGTCATGCCCCGTCTTGGCCGGGGTATCTACGCTTTTCTTTTTTCGTCACCCTCGCGCCAGCCCTTCGGGCCTGTGCGCCCACGAACGCCGTTAGGCGTTCGCGCGCTTACAGAGGGTCCCATTCGATTGCGGTAATGGGATTCTCGCTTTCGCGAGAATGACAGTAAGACCCGGTAATGGGGAGGTATTAGCGCTTCGCCGGCTTCTTGGCTTTCGGCTTGGCCCGGGTTTTTACCGGGTTTTTTACCGGGGCTTTTACCTTGGCTTTGGGAGCCTTGGCGGCTTTCGCCTTCGGCTTCGATTTCGCTTTAGTCTTGGCCTTCGGCTTGGCTTTGGCCTTTGGCTTGGCCGGGGCAGGAGCCGCGACCGGGGGTGGTGTCGGGTTCGCCCGTGTGGCGCCGATCAGCAGCAGCGCCATGTCGTCCACTTCCACGGAAAGCTGTGCCAGGCGCGGCGTGGCGATATGCAGCCGGCCATGCAGCCCGCGCGGGCTGCTGCCCACCACGGTGGCGGAAAGCGGCTTGGCGCGGTCGGCCAGCCACAGCTTCACCTTGGTCTCGGATGGGATGTCCAATGCCGGGTTGAACAGGAAGCCGGTCAGCGACAGGTTATCCACCTTGCCATCATGCAGCGTGCCGCCATGCTCCAGCCTGGCGGCGATTGCCGTGTCGCGGCGGTCGAACAGCCGCCGGTTGGAGGCCTGCCCGGCCTTTGCCTTTGCGCTTTTTGCCGTGCTTGCTTTACTGGCCATCGCTAGTCCCTGCCGCCAGATGCCCTGATGCGGGGATCATACATCGACTTGGCCTGCCGAGGGAATGAGCCGTCTGTGATTTCGCACTGCACGCATAGGCGCGGCGGTGGCGCTGGCGCGGCAGCTTGCCTATTATTCCGTCAAGTTGGAAGCTAAGGATGCCATGACTGCCCGGCTGCCACCGCAACCCGTCGTTCACGCGCTCTCGCGCCACGCCGCCTATCTGTCCGGGCGGCCGGGCGGCGAGCGGCTGCAGCGCCGTAACGATGATTTCTCCGGCCTAGACCTCGGCGGCGCCATTCTTGATGACGCCATCATGACCGGCTGCGTCTTCAGCGATGCGGCGCTGAACTCGGCGCAGTTCGTGCGCGCCGACCTGTTCGGCAGCGATTTCACCCGCGCCGATCTCACCCGCACCATGTTCGACAAGGCGGATCTGCGCGGCGCCAACTTCCTGATGGCGATCTTGCGCCAGACCTCGTTCCGCCAGGCCGATCTGCGTTCCGGCCAGATCCTGCGCCACACCACCGATGGCAAGGAAGTCTCCGAGACCGTGCCGGTGAACATGAGCGGCGCCAATCTCGAAGATGCCAATCTCAAGAACGCCTATCTCGATCACGCCAACCTGACCAATGCCTCCGCTGTCGGCGCCAGCTTCGCCTCGGCCAACCTGTTCGCGGTCAACCTTACCGGCGCCGATCTCACCAATGCCGATTTCGCCGGCGCCAAGCTGAAGGAAGCCAGCTTCGTCGGCGCCAAGCTGGATGGCGCACGCTTCACCGGTGCCGATCTGCGCGGCGCCAACCTGCGCAGCGTGGATCTGAGCACCGCCGATACCACCGGTGCCAACCTGCAGGGCGCGATCCATCGCGGTGCCTCGGCGCAATTGCCGCCCGATGTGGAAGCCAAGCTGAAAGCGCATGGCCGCTGGATCGTTTCCAATGGCGTCGAGGGCGAGCGCGCGGTGTTCAGCAAGATGAAATTGCAGGGCCTGGATTTTTCAAGCTGCGACCTGCGCGCCGCCGTATTCCACGAAACCAATCTCGCCGGCGCGTTTTTCACCCGCAGCCAGCTGATGTTCGCCAGCTTCATCGGTGCCGATCTGCGCAAGGCGAATTTCGATCAGGCGGATTGCGGTGGCGTCAATTTTTCCGCGGCCATGCTGGCCGGTGCGGCTTTCCGTGGCACCCAGCTGGTCGGCGTGCCGATCTACAACGCACTGAACCAGCGCACCGGCAAGGTGGTGTTCGCCCGTTTCGATACAGCCGATCTCACCGGCGCCGATCTGCGCGGCGCGGTGATCGAGGGCGTCGATTTCTCCAGCAGCATCTTTGCCAAGGTCAATATTGCCGGCACTGATCTGCGGCAATGCATCGGCATGCAGTCGAAACGCTGAGCCCGGCATTGCCATGACCGTATTGCTCGATCCCGGCCTCGGCTACAGCGACGCCCGGCTCAAGGCATTGCACCGGCTGTGGCAGGACAAGGCCGACGCATGCGGTGCCCTGCCGGCGCGGGCGGAATTCACGCCGGCGGAGATGCGCGAATTCCTGAGCGATCTCTACATGGTGGATGTGGCGCGCGGCGGCCGCTTCCGCTTCCGGCTGATCGGCACCGCGATCACCCAGCGCACCGGCCGCGATGTCACCGGCAAGTATTTCGATCAGGTCTATGCGCCCGACGCGCTGGAGAATTTCTCCGCCAGCTTCCACTGGATCGCGCGCCACAAGCTGCCGTTGCGCAGCTATGGCACGATGAATTTCACGGATCAGGATTTTCTCAGCTTCGAGGCGCTGGAAGTGCCGCTGGCCAGCGATGGCGTCACGGTCGATATCATTCTCGGCGTGGTGGCGGTGCGCCCCGCCAGATAGTGTGAGCCGGTCAGGCTTCGAAATGCTGCCAGTTGACGCGGCCGAGCGGCATGTCTTTCAGCTTTTCCACGAACGGCTTGGCGCCGATGTAGATCGGCGTGAGGCTGACGCCCTGCGCCACCAGCACGAGATCATGGCGCCCCAGTTTCTGCTGGAAGGCGGACATCGAGCGTTGCGCCAGCTCGGGCGTCGAGATGCCGGCCTCGGCCACCATGATCAGGGTGACCACCTTGCCGTCGATCTGAAAATTCGCGAACGGATATTTTTGTGCCATCAGCCCCTCCCGGTATGCGGGACGCGGTGTCTATCGTAGACCTGTTTCGGCCTACGTCCAGAGTAATTTGACGCAATGTGACTAAAATATGGTTAATTGCATGCATTTCGGTTGCAGGCCCGCTAAAGCACTGGAAACGCTGCGTCGAATTTGCCCGCTATAAGGTCAGGCGGGCAGGAAAATGAAATTGAAAACGTAGTCCCGCCGGGTCGCCGGGCGGCGGTGATTGGCCTCCGGGTCCAGCGCCGAAAACGGCACCAGCTGGCCATGGCGCAGTGCGAAGGCGGCATAGCCCAGGGCCACCACCTCGGCCACCATGGTCTCGATCGGCTTGCGGGTATGGGCTTCTTCCATCTCGATCACCATCACCGGGCGGTCGCGGCGGATCAGTCCGGCGGCGCCTTCCAGCACCTCGGCCTCGAAGCCTTCCACGTCGATCTTGATGAAGCCAATCGGCGGCAGGTCGCAGTCATCCAGCCGCTTGGCCGGCACTTTCACGCTGCCGTAATGCTCGCCCACCTTGGTGGCGTTGAGCGAGCCGCCCTGGTTGGAATAGCCCTTGCGGCCCAGCGGTATGCGCAATTCCGCCTCGCCGGTCCGGTTCGAGGCGGCGATCTGCCAGGCCTCGGCATTGGCCGGCTTGCAGCGTGCCAGCACCTTGAACGGCTTCGGGTTCGGCTCCACGGCGAAAACCCTGGGGCAGTAGCGCGCCAGCATGGCGGTCCACACCCCCTTGTTGGCGCCGACATCCAGGGCGGCGCGCTCGCGGTCGACCAGGAACGGCACCAGATGCAGTTCGGCCTCGCCGCGGCGCAGCTCTTTCCACAGCCGGTAGGTGCGGTACATCCCCGGCGGCACCAGGGTGTATTTCAGCTTTTCTTCAAGGGTGGAGGGCGGTTCCCAGGCCAAGCGCAAATCCTTGAACGGGAGGGCGGGGAACGGAAGAGCGGGAAACGCAAGGGCGGGCGCTGGTGCTGCCGGACAGGATTGAACTGTCGACCTCGTCATTACCAATGACGTGCTCTACCACTGAGCTACGGCAGCGCGCCGGCTGAAAACGGCGCGGAAAGTGCCACAGGCCCCCTCCCGATGCAAGCACCCCAGGAAAGCAAAATCCTGCATCCCGTTGCCGCACCCGCCGTGCCCCGACTTGATTTGGCGGGACAAGGGTTTATGCAGGCTTTGGGTAAAGAAATGGTTGAGGTGCGGCGTGGCCGCGAAGCTGGAAATCGAACGCAAATTCCTGGTCCGCGAACCCGGCATCGTCGCCGGCTTGGGCGGCCGCCGGCTGGAGCAGGGCTATTTCGGCCGGGTGGGCGAATACCACCTGCGCATCCGCATCGCGGCCGAGGATGCCTGGGTGACGTTGAAGAGCGACACGCCCGGCGCCGCGCGGCAGGAATACGAGGCGGCGATCCCGGTGGCCCTGGCGCGCAGGCTGCTGGATGCCTGGCCGGAGCGGCACAAGGTGACCAAGACCCGCTACCGCCTGCCGGCCCTGGGCCAGGGCGCCCCCCGTCTGACCTGGGAAATCGACCAGTTTCATGGCCGCCATGAGGGCATGTGGCTGGCCGAGATCGAACTCGACCGTCCCGACCGTGCGCTCGACCTGCCGGTCTGGCTCGGCGCCGAAGTGACCGACGATCCCGGCTACCGCAATGCCGCCCTGGCCGAGGCGCCGCAACAGCCGGCGGTTCTCGATGCCGAATTGCAGCCGCATATCGAGGCCCTCGGTCCGCTTGAGTAGGCCTGTGTCCTCTTGAATAGGCCCGGGTCGGTTTGAATAGGGCGGCGACTTCGCTATAACCGGCCTATGACGCATCTGACCGAGGCAACCGCAGCCCGCCGCGAGGAGCGCCGCCAGCGCCTGGCGGCGCAATTGCGCAGCAATCTCGGGCGCCGCAAGCAGCAGGACCGGGCGCGCCAGGAGACGGATGAGGCGCCGCAGCCTGAACCACAACAGTCTGAAGGGGAGCCGCGCTGATGGCGGTGATGAGCGATATCTGGATCCGCGACATGGCGCGTCAGCAGGGCATGATCGAGCCCTTCGTGGAAGCGCAGAAGCGCGAAGGCACGATTTCCTACGGCCTGTCCTCCTATGGCTACGATGCCCGCGTGGCGCGCGAATTCAAGATTTTCACCAACGTCAACAGCGCCGTGGTGGATCCGAAGCAGTTCTCGCCCAGCTCGTTCGTTGATTTCGATACCGATGTCTGCGTCATCCCGCCGAATTCCTTCGCCCTGGCGCGCACGGTGGAATATTTCCGCATCCCGCGCGATGTGCTGGTGATCTGCCTGGGCAAAAGCACCTATGCCCGCTGCGGTATCATCGTCAATGTCACGCCGCTGGAGCCGGAATGGGAAGGCCATGTGACGCTGGAATTCTCCAACACCACGCCGCTGCCGGCGAAGATCTATGCCAATGAAGGCGCCTGCCAGTTCCTGTTCCTCAAGGGCGACCAGCCCTGCGAGGTGAGCTACGCCGACCGCGCCGGCAAATACATGGGCCAGCGCGGCGTCACGCTGCCGAAGCTGTAATCTTCAGGCGGCAGCAAAGATTCCGCTGCTTCGCCTGAATTCCGCCAGAATCCGCCGTTAAACCGGGTTTACGGGTGATCGGTCCGGCTGGCAAAGCCGGGCGGAATGCTCTAGATACACTCGCAATCGGCCACATTTCTGGCCCGCGCCCGGCTAGTCGGCCGCGCCCGGGCCTCTCGGGTAGTTCAGCACATGGATCGTATTCGGTTGCGCGGCGGCAAGCCGCTCCACGGCAGCATCGGCATCGGTGGCGCCAAGAACGCGGCGTTGCCGCTGATGGCCGCCAGCCTGCTCACGGCGGAAACCCTGTCGCTGTCGAACGTGCCGCATCTCGCCGATATCGCCACCATGGCGCATCTGCTGCAACAGCATGGCGTTGACGTGGCGATGGATGGCGGCAATGGCACGGCGGAAGGCCGCACCATTCACCTGACTGCCGGCCATATCGCCTCGACGCTGGCGCCCTATGACCTGGTGCGCAAGATGCGCGCCTCCGTGCTGGTGCTGGGGCCGCTCTTGGCGCGCTGCGGCGAGGCGGAAGTATCTCTGCCCGGCGGCTGCGCCATCGGCACCCGGCCGGTGGACCTGCATATCGCGGCGTTGCGCGAAATGGGCGCCGAGATCGAGATCGCCAACGGCTATATCAAGGCGCGCGCCCCCAAGGGCCTCAAGGGCGCCCATATCCGCTTCCCCATGGTGTCGGTCGGTGCCACCGAGAACCTGCTGATGGCGGCCTGCCTGGCCGATGGCAACACGATTCTGGAAAACGCCGCGCGCGAGCCGGAGATCGGCGATTTGGCGCGCTGCCTGATCGCCATGGGCGCGCAGATCGAGGGCCTGGACAGCGAGACGCTGACCGTGCGCGGCCAGACCTCGCTGCATGGCGCGCGGCACATGATCCTGCCTGACCGCATCGAGACCGGCACCTATGCTGCCGCCGTCGCCATCACCGGCGGCGAGGTCGAGCTGATCGGCGCGCGGCCGGACCTGACCGAAGCGGTGAACGACAAGCTGGTGGAAGCCGGCTGCGTCATCACGCCAACGCCGCGCGGCATGCTGGTGAAGCGCAATGGCAGCCGCCTCAAGGGCGTCGATTTCCTCACCCAGCCGTTTCCCGGTTTCCCCACCGACATGCAGGCCCAGGTGATGTCGATCATGGCGGTGGCCGAGGGTGCCTCGATGATCACCGAAACGATCTTCGAGAACCGCTTCATGCATGTGCCCGAACTCACCCGCATGGGCGCCAATATCGTGGTACATGGTTCTTCCGCGCTGGTGCGCGGCGTTGGCGACCTGACCGGCGCGCCGGTGATGGCCACCGATCTGCGCGCCTCGGTGTCGCTGGTGCTGGCCGGCCTGGCCGCCCATGGCGAAACGATTGTGAACCGCGTCTATCATCTCGACCGCGGCTATGAGCGCCTGGAAGAAAAGCTCGCCGCCTGCGGCGCCGATATCGAACGGCTCAAGGGATGAAAAAGCTGACGCCGCTCAAGCTGCGCGCCGAGGATGCCGAGGACATCACTGTGCTCTCGGCCTGCCTGCAGGACGCCACCTTGCAGCTGGCGGATATTGCCTGGCAGCCGCGCCGCCGCCGCTTCGCCCTGGTGCTGAACCGCTTCCGCTGGGAAGACGAGGACAAGACCCGCAGGCTCGGCGCCAAGCCGCATTTCCGCAGCCAGGCCGGGCTGCATTTCGATGGCGTGCTGCGGGTGCAGCGCCAGCGCCTGGAAGTGACGGCAGGGCCGCTGGAATTGCTCTCCGTGCTGGTCGAGCCGGGTGACGAAGCCCCGGCGGCGCGGCTCACCCTGGTTTTCGCCGGGGGTGGCGCGGTGCGCCTGGATGTGGAATGCATAGCCGCCGAATTGCAGGATATTGGCACGCCCTACCCGGTGCGCCGCGTACCGAAACACCAGACCGACGATCGCCAGTCATGACCCCGCCCGACTCCTCAACGCTTGTGATGGCCCTGCCCAAGGGCCGCATCCTCAAGGAAGTGCTGCCCCTGCTGGCGCGCGCCGGCATCGTGCCGGAAGCGGAATTCCATGACGAACATTCGCGCAAGCTGCGCTTCGCCACCAGCCAGCCCGGCCTGGAGCTGATCCGCGTGCGCAGCTTCGATGTCGCCACTTTCGTCGCCTTCGGTGCCGCCCAGCTTGGCGTGGCCGGCAACGATGTGCTGATGGAATTCGATTACCCGGAAATCTACGCGCCGCTCGATCTCGGCATCGGCCATTGCCGCTTGAGCGTCGCCGAGCCGGCGGAGCTGAGCCAGTCGGATGATCCGCGGCGCTGGAGCCATGTCCGCGTGGCGACGAAGTATCCGCATGTGACCCATGACTATTTCGCCCGCCGCGGCGTGCAGGCGGAATGCATCAAGCTGAACGGCGCCATGGAACTGGCGCCGCTGCTCGGGCTGTGCCGCCGTATCGTCGATCTGGTGTCGACGGGCGCGACGCTCAAGGCCAATGGCCTGGTGGAAGTGGAAGTGATCGCGGAAGTGACCTCGCGGCTGGTGGTGAACCGCGCCGCGCTGAAAACCCGGCCGCGCGAAGTCGGCGGCTGGATCGAACGCATGCGCGAGGTGGTCGATGCCGCTTGAGCTGAACATGGGCGATGCCGATTTCGCCGCGCGCTTCGATGCGCTGGTGAAATCCAAGCGCGATGCCGAGGCCGATGTCGGCGCTGTCGCAGCCCAGATCATCGCCGATGTGCGTAAGCGCGGCGACGCGGTGCTGCATGAACTGAACGCGAAATTCGACAAGGTCGATTCCGCGAAGCTGGGTCTGCGCATTTCCCAGGCCGAGATGGATGCGGCGGCGGCGCTGGTGGATCAGGCGACGCTCAGCGCGCTTGAGGTTGCCGCCGAGCGCATCCGTGCCTTCCATGCCCGCCAGATGCCGGCGGATGATTTCTTCACCGATGCGCAAGGCGTCAAGCTCGGCCATCGCTGGACCGCGCTGGATGCCGTCGGCCTTTATGTGCCGGGCGGCAAGGCGGCCTATCCGTCGTCGGTGCTGATGAACGCGCTGCCGGCGGTAGTGGCCGGGGTGCGCCGCATCGCCGTCTGCGTGCCGACGCCGGGCGGCGAACTCAATCCGCTGGTGATGGCGGCGCTGAAGCTCTGCGGCATCACCGAAGCCTATCGCCTCGGTGGCGCCCAGGCTGTTGCCGCGCTGGCTTACGGCACCGAGACGATTGCCCCGGTGGACAAGATCACCGGCCCAGGCAATGCCTATGTGGCGGCAGCCAAGCGCCAGGTCTTCGGCCAGGTCGGCATCGACAACCCGGCCGGCCCGTCGGAAATCCTCGTTGTCGCCGATGCTGCCAATGATCCGGCCTGGATCGCGGCCGATCTCCTGAGCCAGGCCGAGCATGACGAAGTGGCGCAATCGGTGCTGATCACCGACGACGCGGCTTTCGCAGCCAAGGTCCGCGATGCCGTGGCGGCGCAGCTTGCCAAGATGCCGCGCGGCAATATCGCGGCGGCCTCCTGGGCCAATTTCGGCGCGCTGATCGTGGTGCCGGCCTTGGCCGAGGCGCCGGCCCTGGTCAATCGTATTGCGCCGGAGCATCTCGAATTGGCCATCGCCGATCCGCATGATCTGGCCAAGGCAGTGCGTCATGCCGGTGCCATCTTCCTCGGCCGCCACACGCCAGAGGCCATCGGCGATTATGTCGCCGGGCCGAACCATGTGCTGCCCACGGCGGGCGCGGCGCGGTTTGCCTCCGGCCTCAACCTGCTCGATTTCATGAAGCGCACCACCCTAGTGGAATGTGATGCCGCCTCGCTGGCCCGCATTGGCCCGGCGGCGGCGAAACTCGCGGCAGCCGAGGGGCTGCATGCCCATGGTTTGTCGGTTACCATACGCCTCGACGACTGACTTCAGCAAAGCCGCCGCTCGATGACCGCCAAAGCCCCGCCCGCCAACCACCGCCTCGTCGATGTGCAGCTCGACGAGCGCACGCTGGTGCGCCGCTCTGCCGATGTCGAGCATGAGCGCAAGGTGGCGATTTTCGACCTGCTGGAACAGAACATGTTCTCGCCGATCGGCGCGCATGAGAATCAGGGGCCGTTCAACCTGTTTCTCGGCATCGAGGAAAACCGCCTGGTATTTGATATCCGCGATGCCGAGGCGCAGCCGCTGGGCAAGATCATCCTGGCGCTGTCGCCGTTCCGGCGCATCGTGAAGGACTATTTCGAGATCTGCGACAGCTATTTCGAGGCGATCAAGACCGCCACGCCGTCGAAGATCGAAACCATCGACATGGCGCGGCGCGGCGTGCACAACGAAGGCTCCACGCTGCTGATGGAGCGCCTCAAGGGCAAGATCGAAACCGATTTCGATTCCGCCCGGCGGCTGTTTACCCTCATCTGCGTATTGCATATCCGGGGCTGACCGGTGGAAGGCATGCCCGGCAGCGTGTTGTTCTGTTGCACCATGAACAGCATCCGCTCCCCGATGGCCGAAGGCATCCTGAAAAGCCTGTTTCCGCGTCAGGTGTTCGCCGACTCGGTCGGCCTGCGCAAAGGCCAGCTCGATCCGATGGCGGTCGAGGTGATGGACGAGATCGGCCTCGATATCACCCGGCACAAGCCCAAGACCTTTGATGAACTGGAAGACTCGTCCTTCGACCTGATCATCACGCTGTCGCCGGAAGCGCATCACCGCGCGCTGGAAATGACCCGCACCATGTCCTGCGACGTGGAATTCTGGAATACCTTCGATCCTTCCATCGTCGAAGGCAGCCGCGAGCAGCGCCTCTCCTCCTATCGCGAAGTGCGCGACACGCTGATGCAGCGCATCCGCAAGCGCTTCCCGAAATTCGGTACCCAGGGCGGGTGAGGAGGGCTGAGGTCCGCCTCATCGCGTCATACTCGCGCCAGCCCTTCGCGTCATACTCGCGAAAGCGAGTATCCCATTTAACAGTGAAATGGGACCCTCGCCTGCGCGAGGGTGACAAAAAGTAGAAATGAAGTGTCCCAAACACCATAATCTCGCCATTTTCCGGCGTTAGTCAGGGCGGTATCGACTAAGGAGTATCCCGATGCGTCTTGAAGCCCTTGCTCTTGCCCTGATGCTGCTGGCCCATCCCGTGCAGGCCCAGCCGGTCGCCACTTTGCCGGCCGAGCGCAGCACCAGCTTGAGCCTCTCGGAGACCGCCGAGCGCGAGGTGACGCCTGACCTGCTGCGCGCCCGCCTGGCGGCGGAAGCCAGCGGCGATACGGCGGCAAAGGCCCAGGCCCAGGTCAATGCCGCGCTGGAAAAGGCGGTGGCGAAGGCCAAGGCCGCCGGGCTGCAAGTGGCGACCGGTGGTTACACCACCTGGGAAGACGCGCCGCGCGGCCCCAATGGGCAATTGACCGGCCCGCCGCGCTGGCGTGCCAGTGCGCAATTCAGCGTCACCTCGAAGGATTCGGCCAAGCTGCTCGAAGCCGCCGGGCAATTGCAGCAGGATGGCCTGCTGCTGCAGGGCCTGAGCTTTGAAGTCTCGCGCGAACTGCGCCGCAGCCTGGAGGATGAACTGACCCGCGAAGCCATCGCGCGGCTGAAAGCCCGCGCCGAACTCGGCGCCGCTGCCCTGGGCCAGGCTTTCGCCGGCTGGCAGCAGGTGCGTATCGGTGGCGGGCTGCAACAGCCGCAGCCGCGCATGATGGCCATGGCGATGTCGGCCAAGGCGATGGCCGCGCCGGTGGCCGAGCCGGGCAGCCAGACCGTCAGCCTCACCGTCGAGGGTGACGCCCGCCTTCAGTAATCCCGCCTTCAGTAGTCCTGGTTGCAATGGCGCTTCAGCGCAGCTACAGCGCGTCTTGGGTTGCCGGCGTAAACCGCTATAATCAGCGGTAATGCAGCAGCCCGAGGCTACCGTGACAGCAGCGCCGCTCCCGCCCAACGAGGCCGACCGACTGGTGGCGCTGCATCGCTATGGCATCCTCGATACCCCCGCCGATCCGCGCTTCGACCGCATCGTCGCGCTGTCGGCGCGGCTGCTCGACATGCCGATTGCGCTGGTGACACTGGTGGATGCCGAGCGGCAATGGTTCAAGGCTAGGCAAGGTGTCGATCTGGCGGAAACACCGCGCGACATTTCTTTTTGTACCCATGCCGTGTCCGATGGCTCGATGCTTGAAGTGCCGGATGCCATCCAGGATGCACGCTTCATAGATAATCCGCTGGTCACGGGCGATCCGGGTATCCGCTTCTATGCCGGGGCGCCGCTGCTCGATGAAAATGGCCATGCGCTCGGCACGCTCTGTGTGATCGACCGCAAGCCGCGCCATCTCAGCGAAGAACAGCGTGCATTGCTCAGCGACCTTGCCGGCATGGCGCAGGATGCCATGCAGCTGCATCGGGCGCTGCTGGAAGCCGAACAGGCCCGCGCCGATGCGGAATATGCCAACCGGGCCAAGACCAACTTTCTCGCTTTCATGAGCCATGAATTGCGCACGCCGCTCAATGCCGTGATTGGCTTTGGCGAATTGATGGAGGCCGAGCCGTTCGGCCCGCTCGGCTCGCCGCGTTACCAGCATTATGCCGGCATGATCGTGGAAGGCGGCCGCCATCTGCTTGAAGTGATCAATGCCATCCTCGATCTCACCCGCATCGAATCCGGCAAGTTTGCGCTCCAGCGCGAGGCCATGACGGTGGGCGAGGAAGTTGCCGTGGTTACCGGATTGGTGCGGGTGCAGGCCGATGCCGGCAGTGTTGCGCTCGCTCTCGATGCCGCGGCCGTTGGGGCGCTGCCGATGATTTCCGCCGACCGCTCGGCGCTGCGCCAGGCCCTGCTCAACCTGGTGGGCAATGCGGTGAAATTCACCCCGGCCGGCGGTCAGGTTTCGATCACCGGTGAGGAGCGTGAGGGCTGGCTGCGGCTTATCATCAAGGATACCGGCATCGGCATCGCGCCGGAGGATCTGCGCCGGCTGGGCGAGCCGTTCTTCCAGTCCGGCCCGGTCATGGCGCGCCGCGCCGAGGGCAGCGGGCTGGGCCTTGCCATCACGCGGCAGCTCGTCGCGCTGCATGGCGGCGCATTGGATATCGCCTCCGAACTCGGCAAAGGCACCACCGTCACGGTCAGCCTGCCGCTGGCATGATGGTGCGGGCCTGATGGTGCGGGCGTAATGGCATCGGCACAAGATCAGGTGCTGCTTGATTATGCCGTCAGCCGCGTGCTGCTGGTCAGCCTGCTCGGGCTGCTGTTCGGCGGCTCTGGCGGTTTGCTGTTCGGCCTGCTGTTCGCAGCAATAGCCGGCGGTGCCGCCAGTTACATCATGCGCCGGCAGCCGGCGCGTTTTGCCAAGCTCGGCACCAAATTCGGTAACTGGCTGCCGGTACTGCTGCCCGGGCTTTATGCCGCGCTGCTGCTGGGGCTGGAAACTCTCTCGCCCGCTTCCGGCGCTACCTGGCGCGGCGCCACCGCCTGGCTCTGGCAGCCGTTGAGTCAGGCTTTGCCCGCTGCCACGGCTGCTTCGGGCTGCGATGCGGTGCCGGCAGCCGCCGCGCGGCTCGGCCTGATCGCCCATCTCAATGCCACTACGCTGCTGCTGGTCGCGGCCATGCTGGCCGTATCGCCGCAGGCGCCCGTGAGTTCGACCACCGCGCCGCGCGGCGGATTGCTGCGGCTCTATGCCCTGCCGCTGGCGGCGGCCTTGCTGTTCGCCGCTTTCGGTGCGTCGCTCTATCTCTGGGGCGACGACTGCCGCTATCGCGGGTTCGCCGCCCATGACGGCATCGCCCTGCTGCTGCGCGCCCTGGAGCAGGGCGCGCTACTGTACCTGAGCGGTGCCTGCCTGGTGACATTCCTGAGCGAACTGGCCTCGCGGTTCAGGTTCGGAGCGCGGCTGGCGCGGCGTTTCGGCTGGTAATCCAGGCCGCCGCAAGCAGCGCGGCGGCGATGCCCAGCGCCGCACCGATCAGCACATCGCCAAGGTAATGCGCGTTCAGTATCAGGCGACAGCTCGCGGCGATTACCGCCAGCGCCAGCAGGCCGCCACGCCAGAAGCGATGCCGGGGCAACAGCAGGGCCAGGCTCAGGCACAGCGCGAAACTCACCGCCGCGTGGGACGAGGGCATGGAATCAAAGTGACGGCGGAATTGCAGGAAGGCGAAGCCGTAGATGTCCTGCTCGAACAGCAGATGGGGCCGGGCGCGGCCCACGCACCGTTCCAGTATTTCGCTGGCGATGCCGGCGCCGGCCACCGCCAGGAAAACCCGGGCGGCGCCAGCGGCGCGGACTGGATCGGGCCGCCGCCAGCGCCACCAGGCCCAGAGCAGGGCGGCCGGCGGCAGCGACCAGCCGGGATTGCCAATCCGGGTGACGAGGGCGGCCAGTTTGCCGAGCCAGGCCGGGGCGTGTTGGGCCAGGTGGGCAATGGGCTGGTCCAGGGTAGCGTAGCTCCCACTGGCCAGCAGCACGGCCAGCGCCAGCACCAGCAGGGCGCGCAACAGGGCGGATTTCATGGCGGAGGGCTCAGGCGCAAGCGATTCCAGGGTGTTAGCCAGGGCAATCTACACCCGCTGGAATGGCCGTGTCCGGCGACAAAGCGTCGCGTTGCAGTCTTGATTTTCCTGGGGTTTGGACGCATGTTCGGCGCCGCTTGCGCCGGCCCGGGCTGCCTATCGCCTGATTTTGGGCCTGATTATGGGTTCCGGCGCG
Source organism: Ferrovibrio sp. (assembly GCF_965278975.1). GTDB lineage: Bacteria > Pseudomonadota > Alphaproteobacteria > Ferrovibrionales > Ferrovibrionaceae > Ferrovibrio. Next base: position 1,319,684 of record NZ_OZ257126.1, on the reverse strand, counting down.
CATTTGTTCGGATCGAAAAGAGGGCTGATGTCCAAAGAAGCATTGCTGGAATTCCCCGGCGTCGTGTTGGAATTGCTGCCCAACGCGATGTTCCGCGTGAAGCTTGAGAATGACCACGAGTTGCTTGCCCAGGTGTCGGGCAAGATGCGCAAGAACCGCATCCGCGTGCTGGCCGGCGATAAGGTCATGGTGGAAATGACCCCCTATGACCTGAGCAAGGGCCGCATCACCTTCCGCTTCAAGTAACGCTGCATGCCGCCGCTTGTGCTCGCTTCGGCGTCGCCCCGGCGGCTTTCGCTTCTGTCTCAGATCGGCGTGGTGCCAGCCCATGTGCTGCCCGCCGATCTCGATGAGACCCCGCTCCCCCGCGAAATCCCGCGTCAGCTTGCCCGCCGGCTCTCCCGTGCCAAGGCGGCGGCCTGCGCTGCCGCGCTGCCTGCCGACATGCCGCGCGACTGCCTGATCCTTGCCGCCGATACCGTGGTCGGCCTGGGCCGCCGCATTCTGCCCAAGGCCGAGACGCCCGAGGAAGTCGAAGCCTGCCTGCGGCTGCTCTCGGGCCGCCGCCACCGCGTCTGTACCGGGCTTTGCCTGCTGCAGAATGGCCCCCAGGGTATTGTGCGCCGCGCCGAGCGCGTGGTCGAAACCGCCGTCTCCTTCAAGCGCCTGTCGGATGCTGAAATCGCCGGCTATGTGCAGAGTGGCGAGGGCCTGGGCAAGGCCGGCGGCTATGCCATCCAGGGCCGCGCCGACCTGTTCGTCGCCCAATTGCAGGGTGGCTATTCCAACGTGGTTGGCCTGCCGCTGCACGAGACCGCCGCCCTGCTTGGCGGTTTCGGCTATCCCTTGTGGCCTACAGCGTAATCTCCCGCTATATAGGTTCTATGGCGAACGAATTGCTGATCGACGTCGGCCTTACCGAAACCCGCGTCGCGCTGGTCGAGGATGACCGGCTGGTGCATCTCGATCTGGAACGGCCCGACCGCGATTCGGCGCTCGGCGCGATTTTCCTTGGCCGCGTGCGGCTGATCGAACCGGGCTTGCAGGCGGCCTATGTCGATATCGGCCTGGCGCGCGACGGCTTCCTCAATGCCAGTGACCTGGCGCCGGATATGTTCGGCGATAACAGCCGCCCGATCGAGCAGCGCCTGGCCGAAGGCGATGCCATCCTGGTGCAGGTGATCCGCGATCCGGTGGGCGAGAAGGGCGTGAAACTCACCGCGCGCCCCAGCCTGCCGGGCCGTTTCATATCCCTGACGCCCTATGATTCCCGCGTCCGCGTCAGCAAGCGCATCCTGGAGGATGCCGAACGCATGCGGCTGGCCGCCCTGCTGCAAAGCATGCTGGCCCTGGCCGATCAGACGCCGGCGCAGGTCAGCCTCGCGCTGCGGCGCAAGCTCGGCGAGCGCCGTGTCGGCAAGTCGGCGGCAACAACGCTCGACCGCCGCCGCAGCGATGACCGCCGCCTGGCGATGGGCGCGCTGGTGGAAACCGCCGCCGAAAAAGCCGATCAGGAGGCGCTGACCGCCGACCTGCAACGGCTGCGGGCGCGCTGGATCGCCATCGAGGAACGCCGTTCCAAGGCCACAGCACCGGCGGAATTGTGGCGCGAGATGGGGCCGGTGGGCCGCGCGCTGCGCAACCATGTCGGCGCCAGGCTGGATACCATCCGGGTCAACGATGCACGCGGCTTCGCCGAGGCGCGCGCCTGGCTGTTCGAGCATGCGCCGGAACTGGTCGGCAAGCTGGAACGCTATGACGAGCCCGGCGCGCTGTTCGAGCTGTTCGAGATCGAGAGCGATATCGATGCCGCGCTGTCGCGCCGCGTCGTGCTGCCATCCGGTGGCGCGCTGCTGTTCGGCGAAACCGATGCGCTCACCGCCATTGATGTGGATATCGCGCGTGGTGCGCGGCGCGGCAATGATTTCGAGGAACTGGCTTTGCGCATCAATCTCGATGCGGCGGAGGAAATCGCGCGCCAATTGCGGCTGCGCGGCATCGGCGGGATCATCGTGATCGATTTCCTGCACATGGATTCCTCGGCCTACCGCGCCCAGGCGGTGAATGCCCTGCGCAAGGCGCTGAGCCGCGATCCGGCGCCGGTGAAGGTGCTCGGCATGTCGGCGCTCGGCCTGGTGGAGATGACGCGCAAGCGCATCGGCGAACCGCTCGGCACAAGGCTGTTCGAGGCCTGCCCGACCTGCGACAGCGATGGCCATATCCCGTCGCTGCCCGCCGTGCAGGCGGAACTGATCCGCCGCGCCATGGCGGAAGCCGCCATGAGCCCGCGCGGCTCCCGCTTCGCCATCGCCTGTGCGCCGGATGTGGCCGCCCTGTTCGGCCCGGATCTGCTCGGCCAGCTCGAACGCCGGCTCGGCGCCCATGTCGAAGTGCGGCCCGAGGCCGGGCGGCGGCGCGAGGCCTTTAGCATCGACCGCCTCAATTGAGAACGGGCTGAATTAAGATGTGGGTGATTTGACCATGGCAGCCAAGATCTGCCCGATCTGCGGCAAGGCATCGGATGGACCGGAAATGGCCAGGCTGGCGCCGTTCTGTTCCGCCCGCTGCAAGGATGTCGATCTGCATCGCTGGCTCAGTGGGCAGTATGCCATCCCGGCGGTGGAACAGGACGACTCGGATGCCGCCGAGGAGACCCCGGCGGCGCCCGGGAGCGATCGCTCACTGCTGCATTGAAGTTGTGTTAACTTATTGAAAAACAAGCAGTCAGTGTTGCCTTTTTGCACCACCGGCGGGGAAAAATAGTTCCCGGCGGCCAGAATCCTGCCGACCGCCTGGGGCGACCCTGATTAGTCTTGCCCTGGCCCGGCAAATGCCTGATAAATCTAGAGCTATGAAGCGGTAAGAGGTCGTAAGACACCATGCTCGAAGCCCCGAAGTCTGCTGGGTGGAAGAAGTTCGCCCTGGTTTCCGTTTGTGCGCTTGGCCTGCTGGCCGGTTGCTCGTCGGGCGGTTCCGCGCCCGCCACGGGCGGCGCCACTGGCAGTTCCACTGCCGAAGTCGATGCGATCAATGATCCGCTCGAGCCGGTGAACCGCGCCATCCTCGAATTCAACAAGGTTGTCGATCATTTCCTGCTCAAGCCGGCCCTGCTGGCTTATCAGCTGGTGCCGCCGCCGATTCGCGATGGCGTGCATAACGCCCTGCTGAACCTCAAGGCGCCGATCGTCTTCGCCCATGACCTGCTGCAGGGTGAAAGCGCCCGCGCCGGCGATACTGCTTCGCGCTTTGCCATCAATTCCACCGTCGGCCTGCTCGGCATCTGGGATCCGGCCGCCAAGTGGTTCGGCATTCCCGGCCATACCGAAGATGGCGGCCAGACCCTGGCGGTCTGGGGCGTCGGCGAAGGCCCGTTCCTGATGCTGCCGGTGCTCGGGCCGTCGAACCCGCGCGACCTGGTCGGCCTCGGCGTTGATTCCTTCGCCGATCCGTTCAACTGGTATGCCCGCAACATCGATGCCGATGGCTTCATCTACACCCGCCTCGGCCTCACCGTGCTCGATACCCGCGATGAAGTCGGCGGCACCCTTGATGCGCTGGAACGCACCTCGCTGGATTTCTACGCCAGCCTGCGCACCATCTATCGCCAGCGCCGCGCCGACGAAATCAAGAACCGTCCGGTGACCCAGAAGCCGACCGCGCCGAGCGTCAGCATGGCCGCCAAGCCGAGCGACGACATCGAGACCAAGTCGGCGGCGAAGTAAGCCGAAGTTCTTTTTTGAGAAAAGAAAAAGGCGCCCATCGCGGCGCCTTTTTTGTTGTCCATTTCTTCGTCATTCTCGCGAACGCGAGAATCCCATTTGGTTGGCAGAAATGGGACTCCCGCTTGCGCGGGAGTGACGCTTTGGAGTGGCGGTGGGGTGAAGCTTACAGCTTCAGCCAGTCGGTGCTGGCATCCGCCGCCAGGGCGGCAATCGCGGGCCGCGTCATGCGGTAGGGCAGCCAGGACTGGCGCTCGTCCTTCATATGCTTGATGTCGAGGCGGTGATAGAAATCCCGCGTCGGATTCCAGTCCAGCACATTGAGGTCGACGCGCGGGCAGTCGCGCAGCTTGGCAACCGCCGCCACGGCGGTGATCAATTGCCGGCCGATGCCGTGGCCGCGCGCGGTTTCAAGCACGAACAGGTCTTCGATATAGATGCCGGCGCGGCCTTCCCAGGTCGAGTAATTGTGGAAGAACAGCGCGAAGCCGACGGCCTCGCCATCCAGTTCGGCGATCAGCGCCTCGAAGCGGCGCGGCTCGGAGAAGCCATCGCGCAGGATATCGGCCTCGGTGAGCTTGACGCTGCTCCGCGGTTCCTTCTCGTAATCCGCCAGTGCCTGCACCAGGCGTACGATGGTGGCGGCATCCTGGGCGGTGGCGCTGCGGACGATACTGCGGCTCATGTGACTTTTTCCTCCGGGGATCTTTCTGGGGACTTTTCGGCGACGGTCTTGTCAGAAACTGGTTTCGGTTTTGGCAGGGCGGCAAGCAAAGCCTCGCCGAACAGGCGGAATTCCTTAGCGCGTTGCGTGCCGCGGCGCCAGACCAGGCCGATCTGGCGCGCCGGCGGTTCGCCCTGGTCCGGCGTCATTACCGGACGCGCCACCACATCGGTGCCGCGCAGGATGCCGGCCTGCAGCGCGAGATCGGGCAGCAGGGTGACGCCGAGGCCGTTATCCACCATCTGCACCAGGGTATGCAGGCTGGTGGCGCCGACGCTTTCCTGCCCGCTGCCGCCGTGCCCCGGTCGCGGCAGCTGGCAGGCATCGAGCGCGTGATCGCGCAGGCAATGGCCGTCTTCCAGCAGCAGCAAGGCTTCATGCTGCAAGGCCGGCAGCGGCACGCCGTTGGATTCGGCCAGCGGATGATCGTTGCGGCAGGCGAAGCGGAAATGGTCGCTGAACAGCGGCAGGGTTTCCACTGCGCGGGCTTCGATCGGCAGGGCCAGGAGCAGCAGGTCCAGCCGTCCGGCTTCCAATTGCTGCAACAGCCGCGCGGTGAGGTCTTCGCGCAGGAACAGTTTCAGCTTCGGGAAGCGGCGGCGCAGATTGCGCAGCACGCGCGGCAGCAGGAACGGGCTCACCGTCGGGATGACGCCGAGATTGAGCGGCCCGGCCAGCGGTTCCGCCACGGCGCGGGCCAGCAACACCATCTCCTCGGCCTGGGCGATCAGCTCGCGGCCCCTGGCCGCCATCACCTGGCCCAAGGGGGTGAGCAGCACCTTGCGCTTGGTACGGTCCACCAGAACGGCATCAAGCTGGGTTTCCAGTTCCTGGATCCCGGCCGAAAGCGTCGACTGGGTGACCGAACAGGCTTCCGCCGCCTTGCCGAAATGCTTGGTTTCGGAAAGCGTTACCAGATAACGCAGCTGTTTCAGGCTCGGCAGGTTTATCATCGGAAAAATCGATTAGTGTGACCATTTTAATCCGTTGGATCGATTAGATAGCTTTCGCTAGTGTCCCCGTCAAGGCAGCGGCGACGCTGCCCCAGCCCCAGACCGAAACGAGCCCCAGCCAACCAGGTGGGGCCATAATCAGGAGAGTAGCTATGCTGACCATTGGCGATGCCTTCCCGAGCTTCAACCTCAAGGCCGTGGTTTCCACCGACATCAAGAACGCCTTCACCGACATCTCCAACGCCACCGACAAGGGTAAGTGGAAGGTGGTGTTCTTCTGGCCGAAGGACTTCACCTTCGTCTGCCCGACCGAAATCGCCGCCTTCGGCAAGCTGAACGGCGACTTCAACGACCGCGACACCGTGGTCTACGGCGTCTCGACCGATTCCGAGTTCGTGCATCTGGCCTGGCGCCAGAACCATGCCGACTTGAAGGCGCTGCCGTTCCCGATGCTGGCCGACATCAAGCGCGAACTGAGCCAGGCGCTTGGCATCCTCGACAAGAATGAAGGCGTCGCGCTGCGCGCCACCTTCATCGTCGATCCGGAAGGCGTGATCCGCTTCGTGTCGGTGAACGATCTCTCGGTCGGCCGCAACCCGGCGGAAGTGTTGCGCGTGCTCGACGCGCTGCAGACCGACGAACTCTGCCCCTGCAACTGGCAGAAGGGCGAAGACGTCCTGAAGCCGGCTGCCTAAGCACCAACTGGCTTAGCAGCAGACGTCATACCCCGTCGCGCCAATCCCGACGATCCGGCGCGGCGGGGCTCTTTCCCCGGAGGATTCCCATGTCGATCGAAGTGCTGAAGAACCGTCTGCCCGAATACGCCAAGGACCTGAAGCTCAACCTGTCCTCGCTCGCCGCCGAGCAGGGCCTGACGCAGCAGCAGCGCGCCGGCACTTTCGTTGCCACGGCATTGGCCGCGCGCGAGCCGAGCGTGATCCAGGCCGTGCTGGCCGAGTTCGGCCCGCAGCTGAGCCCAGAAGCGTTGCAGGCCGCCAAGGCCGCCGCCGCGATCATGAGCATGAACAATATCTACTATCGCTTCGTGCACATGATGGGCGATCAGTCGGCCTACAAGACCATGCCGGCCAAGCTGCGCATGAACGTGATCGGCAAGCCCGGCGTCGAGAAGCTGGATTTCGAACTCTGGTCGCTCGCCGTCTCCGCCATCAATGGCTGCGGCATGTGCGTGGAAGCGCATGAGCATGAACTGACCAAGGGTGGCCTCGAAGCCGAAAAGATCCAGGCTGCCGTGCGCATCGCCGCCACCGTGCATGCGGTTGCCGTGACGCTGGAAGGCGAAGCCGCCGCCGTTGACGCGGTGCAGGCCCAGGCTGCTGAGTAAGGTGGCAGCCGAGTAAGCCGGCTGCTGAGTAAGGCGGCTGCTGAGTAAGCTGGCTGCTGAGTAAGCTGGCCTGATACAGACGAACCCCCAGCAACCCACCGGCTCCTGGTTGCCGGCAGGGTTGCCCAGGGCCGCCGGACGCGATCCCCATCCAGTCCGGCGGCCCTTCTCTTTGTGAATTCAACCAAGGCGTTACCGCCGCATGGCTTGACCGCGCGGGAGTGATTGGTGTCAATGGATGCATGTCCACGCCGCCACCCTTCAGTCCGCTGGTGAGCCCGCTGGCGCAACCCGGCTTCGATCTCGGCCTCTGTGGCGAGCCGGAGGACCTCAAGCCGCATCTGCTCAATCCACCACTGGCGCGGTTGCTCGACGACTGGAATGTTTCGCGCACGGCTGGCCGGCTGCCTGGCCGCGCCGAGTTTCCGCCGGAACGGCTGCGCTATCTGCTCGGCAATATCTTCATGCTGGATGTGGAGACCGGGGCGGATGGCGGCACGGAATTCCGCTACCGCGTCTTTGGCTCCAATTTCTCTTTCGCGCGCGGTTTTGATCTTACCGGCAAGCAGCTCTCCGAACATCCCGATCCGCATGCCGCGGCCCGTGCTTATCCGGCTTTCGGCGAGATACTGCGCCGCCGCCAGCCGCTGCTCGGGCGCTGGAGCGCCACCGGCCAGCATGGCGAGACATTGCTGGCAGAAATGATGGTGCTGCCGCTCTCCGATGATGGCGTCACCGTCAACCGGCTGCTGGCAGGTCAGTTCAACCAGACGCTCGATCTCGACATCGAGCGCCAGCGTGCCGGCCTCGAACTCGTTTATGCCGAGCCGGAGCTGCTCGGCCTGCGCGTGCGCCATCCCGGATTGCAGCACCTGCTCACCGACTGGCGGATCTGGCGTGGCGCGCGGCGCTATCCTGGCCGTGCCGATGTGCAGCCCGAACGCCTGCGCTATCTGCTCGGCAACCTGTTCCTGCTCGATGTGGTGCCGCAGCAGGATGCGCTGCCGCGTTTCCGCTACCGCCTGTTCGGCTCCAACGTGGCGCGTTTCCGTGGCTATGATCTTTCCAACCGGTTTCTCGACGAGCATCCCGATTCCAGCCTGGGTGAAACCGCGCGGCGGGCCTATGCCATGGTGGCGCTGCATGGTCGCCCGCTCTGGGTCGATCTGATCGACGCCCATGCTTCGCTCGGCAGCCGCTTCGAAGGCCTGATCCTGCCGCTGGCCAGCGATGGCGAGACGATCGACATGCTTCTGGCCGCCCAGGTGATGCGGTGACGGGGGATGCGTTGAGTGAAATGCAGCCCCTGCTGACCGATCTCTGGCAATGCCAGCTGGTTGACAGCCCGGAAGTGCTGTCGCCATTCCTGCGCCAGCCGGAATTGCGCCAGATGCTGGCGCATTGGCAGACCATGCTGCGCGACCGCGCCGGGCAATTGCCGAGCCGTGCCGATTTCGCGCCGGAGGATCTGCGCTACAGCCTCGGTCATGTGGTGATGTTCGACGTGGTGCCGCAGCAGGATGCCGCGCCGCGCTTCCGCTATCGCCTCTATGGCAGCCATTTCACCTTCGCGCGCGATTTCGATCTCACCGGCCGCTTCATCGAGGAACATCCCAATCCGCATTTCGCCGGCCTCGCCGCGCGGCAGATGGCGCAGGTCACGGCCACGCGGCTGCCTGCGCTCGGCATCGGCCGTATCCGCCAGCCGGATAATCTCACCTACAGCATCGAGGCACTGTCGCTGCCGCTGGCCGATGATGGCTGCCATCCCGATGTGATCCTGGTGGGGCAGTATGATCACCATGTGGCGGAAGCAGCGCTGCCGTTGCAGCTCAATATTGCCGAGCCGGCATTGCTCAGGCCCTGGATCAAGGCCGAGCCGCTCGGCGCGCTGTATGACCTGTGGCACGGCATCGCGCAGCAGCGCAAACCGCGGCGCGAGGATTTTCCGCCCGAACGGCTGCATCCCTGGCTTGGCCGCGTGCTGCTGGTGGAGCGCGTCGGCATGGCGGGCAGCGCCACGCCACCCAGCCTGCGCTATCGCCTGATCGGCAGCTACCTTGCCGCCGATCGCGGTTTCGACCTCACCGGCAAATCGCTGGATGAGCACCCGGACCCGGATTTCGGCAAGCTGATGCACCGCCTGGGGCTGGAGGCGCTGCGGCTTGGCCGTCCGGCCTGGTATCGTGGCGATGGCTATACACCCAGCGGTTATTCGCTGCGCATCGAAGGCATTGCGTTGCCGATCACCAGCCGGGGTGAGGATTATGACATGCTGCTGGTCTGCCAGGTGCCGGTGGAAGGTACTTGAAGCAACCGCTTTCCAGCCCTACATAAACAGCAGCACCGGGACGGCCCGGCCGCTTCACCAGAAAGCGATGGGGACGGCCCTGTCATACGCGGTTGTGTTGTCATCCGCTGTTCCGGAGCATATCCCATGGCATGGTTGATTCTGCTGCTGGCTGGCCTGGCCGAGATCGGCTGGGCGGTCGGCTTGAAATATACCGAAGGCTTCTCGCGCCTGATCCCCAGCCTGCTTACCGTCAGCGCCATGATTGTCAGCCTGGCCCTGCTCGGCTTGGCGCTGAAGACACTGCCACTTGGCACCGCCTATGCGGTATGGACCGGCGTGGGCACGGTCGGCACGGCGATTCTCGGCATCTGGCTGTTTGGTGAGGACGCCGACGTGATGCGGCTCGGCTGCATCGGCCTGATCGTTGCCGGTATCGCCGGGCTCAAGCTGCTCAGTCCGGCTTAAATGATCTAGCTGCCGTTCGGCAGCATGAAGGCGGTGGGCTGCGGAGCTTCGTGCGGCAGAAATGCCTGCTTGATGCGCTGCAGCCGCTCGGCCAGGGCGGTGTATTCCCGGCCTCCCTCGCCATGCAGGGCTTCGGCGAGGCGGTCGAAGCGTTCGGCGCCGATCTGCACCCGGCCATCCTGCAATGCGGAAAGGGCGCCCTCGAAATAAGCGCGGCCAATCTGATTGGCTTCCAGCTTGTTGCGCGTCGCGGCGGGCATGAAGTCATAGACGATATGCGGCAGCCAGTCGCCGGCGATACGCAGGCTGGCCGGTGCAAAGGATCGCACCGTGGCGCCATCGATATGGTTCTTCTCCAGCTCAGCCATGAACAGCTCGCTTGCCGCGCGCGCCCCGGCGCCATCGCGCAGGTACAGTTTCGCCGACATCATCGGCAGCAGCAGCATGGTGGCGACATCGCGGTGCAGGATGCCGCCCTCGCGCAGCAGTCGCGCACGGTAGCCTTCCACCGCTGCCACGCCGCCCCGCAGATCAGCCTTCTGGCGCAGCGCCAGCAAGCGCAGCTGCGGCAGGCCGACCAGCAGCTTGTCATGGGCATCGCGGACATACAGGTTGCCATAGGCAACCCAGTCATGTGCTTCAATGCGGTCCAACCAGGCCATGGCACCGGCGATGTCGTCGCGCTGCAACAGGATCGAGGCACCGAGCAGCTGCGCATTGGCTGAAAGTGCGCGCAGGCTGGCATTGCCGTCACTGCCGAAGTCGTCGCGGCTGGCATAGGCCATGACCAGCGCTTCATTCGCCCGGCCGGCATGCAGGTAGAGATAGGTGAGCTGCCATTGCGCGGCGGCCTGGAGGGCGCGGGCATATTCAGTCTGAGGTGCGTTTTTGCCATGCGCCATTGCATCGGCACAGGCGGCGATGCCGCGCTCCACTGGCCGCAGCTGGCTCAGCGCCATGCAGCGGTTCATGCTGGCGGCGATGCCGAGATCGCTGTTGGGCCGGGCCAATGCCAGCTCCTCGAAACGTGCGGCGGCGGCCGGATAGCGTCCCGCGCGCAGGTCGGCGAAGGCGATATCGTAATAGCGGCGATCAGTATCGCTCTGGCCGCCGGCGCAGGCGGCAAGCAGCAGGGGCAGCAGCAGGATAAGCGGACGCATCTTGACCAGAGGTCGTGGTTTCTGACCCAGAATTGCCTACCTGTACGCGAAGCGCAAGCGGGGAGGTTATGCGGCGGGCGCCGGGCTTACACTCAGCAGCGCACCATCGGCTCCGGTCACGATCACCACGCTGCCGGCCGGCAGATCGGGGCCACTGACCGGCCACACGGTGTCGCCGAGCCGCATTTCACCCCGGCCATTCTCCAGGGCGGTTTCCAGCACGCCGCGCTGGCCGATCAGCCGCGCCGCGCCCTGATTCACGCTTGGCGCAGGCTCCGGTCCGGCGCGGCGGCGCAGCCACAGGCCAACACCGAGCCAAGCCAGCGCCAGCAAGGCAAAGACGCCAAGCTGCAGCCCCGGGCTCATATCGGGCAGCAGCCAGAGCAGCAGGCCGAGCGAGAAGGCAGCGGCGCCGAACCAGATCAGCACCGCGCCGGGGGCCACGATCTCAAGGCCGGCCAGCACAGCGCCAAGCGCCAGCCAATGCCAGGGTTCGAGATGGAAGGGCAGGGTCATGGCTGATCCGCCGCGTTACACGTCATCCAGCGGCGCACCCCAGGGGCGGGTGGGCCCCCGAGCAGAGGCTGGAGCAGAGGCTGGGGCAGAGGCTGGGGCAGAGATCTGCGCCGGCTTCGCCGCCGTGGCACGGGCAGGCATGTTGCGCGGCTTGGCCTGGCGGCCGGAGGATTCATTCCCTGACGTGTCCGGCCCCAGGGCCTGGCGCGCCAGATCGGCGATGCCGCCCAGCGAGGCGATCACGCCGCTGGCTTCCATCGGCATGAACACCAGCTTCTGGTTCGGACTCTCGGCGAACTTGCCGAACGCCTCGACATATTTCTGCGCCACGAAATAGTTGATCGCCGCCACATTGCCGTCGGCAATCGACTGGCTCACCATCTGCGTCGCCTTGGCTTCCGCTTCCGCCAGTCGCTCGCGCGCCTCGGCATCGCGCTTGGCGGCTTCCATGCGGCCCTCGGCTTCCAGCACCGCTGCCTGCTTGGCGCCCTCGGCACGCAGGATGGAGGCCTGCTTAGCGCCTTCGGCGGCGAGGATTTCGGCGCGCTTCTCGCGTTCGGCGGTCATCTGCTTGGCCATCGAGTCGAGCAGGTTCTGCGGCGGCTGGATGTTGCGCAGCTCGATACGCGTCGCCTTGATGCCCCAGGCCAGGGTCGCCTGATCCACCACCGACAGCAGGCGGCGGTTGATCTGGTCGCGCTGCGAGAGCACTTCATCCAGATCCATGGCGCCGATCACCGACCGCACATTGGTCATCGCCAGGCTGGACAGCGCGAACAGCAGGTCCTGCACTTCATAGGCCGCCTTCACCGGGTCCAGCACCTGGAAGAACACCACGCCATCGGCGGTGACGGTGGCGTTGTCGCGCGTGATCACCTCCTGGCTCGGGATGTCCAGCACGGTTTCCATCAGCGACAGCTTCTGTCCGATGCGGTCGACATAGGGAATGATCACCGACAGGCCGGGGCTGAGCGTGCGGATATACTTGCCCAGCCGCTCCACGGTCCATTGCTGGCCCTGCGGCACGGTCTTGACGCCGGCAAAGAGTGTTACGGCCACCAGGACCAGGAACAGGATGGCGATGATCAAGCCGGCGGAGATTTCCATGGGAAGATCCTTGCGGTGGAACTACCCCCACAGATTGGCATCACGCGAGACTTTTACAAGTGGTGTTAGAGGCCGCGCTACACTTCCAGCCATTCCTTGCGGATGGCGGCATCGGCCTGCAATTGCGCCGGGCTGCCCTCGAACACCATCTGGCCATGGCCCATGACATAGAGCCGCTGCGAGATTTTCAGCGCGATGGTCAGCTTCTGCTCCACCAGCAGGATGGCAACGCCGCGCTCGGCGATGCGCACCAGCAGCTTGCCGACATGCTCCACCATCATCGGCGACAGGCCCTCGGTCGGCTCATCCACCATGATCAGGTCGGGGTCGCCCATCAGCGTGCGGCACATGGTGAGCATCTGCTGCTCGCCGCCGGACAGCACGCCGCCCGGCGCCTCGGCGCGTTCAGCCAGGCGCGGGAAGATGTCGTACATGTCCTGGATGCTCCAGCGGCCGCATTTGCTGGCATGCTTCTGGCCGAGATACAGATTCTCGCGCACCGTCAGGGCCGGGAAGATGTCTCGATTCTCCGGCACATAGCCCAGGCCCAGATGGGCGATTTCATGCGGCTTGCGGCCCACGATCTCCTGGCCCTTGAAGCGGATCGAGCCCTGCGGCGGCACATCGCCCATGATCGCCTTGATCGTGGTGGAGCGGCCGACGCCGTTGCGGCCCAGCAGCGAGACGATCTCGCCCTCGCGCACATCGAAGCTGACGCCATGCAGGATATGGCTCTTGCCGTAATAGGCGTTGAGGTCGCGGACTTCGAGCAGGTTCTGCGTCATCTCAATGCTCCGCTTCCATGGCTTGACCGAGATAGGCCTCGCGCACGGCTTTGTTGCTGCGGATCAGGGCTGGCGCATCGCTGGCGATGATCTGGCCATAGACCAGCACGGAGATACGGTCGGCGAGATCGAACACCACGCCCATGTCATGCTCCACCATGATCAGGGTGCGGCCTTCGGAAATCTTCCGGATCAGGGCCACGGCATGATCGGTTTCCGAGCGGCTCATGCCGGCGGTGGGTTCATCCAGCATGATCACATCGGCGCCGCCGGCGATGGTAATGCCGATTTCCAGCGCGCGCTGCTCGGCATAGGTCAGCACGCCGGCCGGAATGTCGCGCCGTGCGCCCAGGCCGATGCGTTCCAGCACCGATTGTGCCAGGTCGTTGGCATCCTTCAATTTGCGCACGTTGTGCCAGAAGGAATATTTGTAGCCCAGCGACCACAGCACGCCGCAGCGCACATTCTCGAACACGGTCAGTCGTGGAAAGATATTCGTGACTTGAAAACTGCGGCTCAGGCCCCGCCGGTTGATCTCGAACGGCTTCTGCCCGGTGATGTCCTCGCCTTTCAGCGCGATGCGGCCGGCGGTGAGCGACAAGCGGCCGGAGATGAGATGAAACAGCGTCGATTTGCCGGCGCCGTTCGGGCCGATGATGGCATGGCGTTCGCCGGCCTTGATATCCAGCGACACGCCCCGGATGATCGGCGTGGCGCCGAAGCTTTTGTGCAGGTCCTGCAAGGAAAGCGCGATGGCGGTCATGGCTCAGGCCCTCCCCTGCGCGGGATGGGCCTGCACGGGATGAGTCGCGTCATTCCAGGCCCGCAGCAGCACCGGCGCAAAACGCTTGCCGAGATAAAGTCCGGCGCCAAGCAGCACCAGGGCCAGGATCCAGGGTGCCGCCACGTTGGACTGATAGGCGATGCCGAACAGCTTCATCGCCGGGCCATCGGTGGCGGTTTTCACCAGCTGGTGATGCGCCGTCTCGATCAGCACCACCAGGCCGAGGAAGCCGAGCGCGGCAGGCACCGCCATCAGGCCATAGGCCGGCAGGATGCGCAGCAATGTGCGGTTCTGCAGCAGCGGCAGATGCATCGCCAGCAGGCCGGCGATGCCATAGGGCGCGAACATCACCATGACGATGAACAGCAGGCCGAAATACAGCAGCCAGGCGCCGGTGATATCGGACAGCATCACCTGCAGCAGCGTGACCAGGATGGCGCCGAGGATCGGGCCATAGAACAGCCCGATGCCGCCGATATAGGCCATCAGCAGCACCACGCCGGATTGCCCGCCGGAAACATTGATGGCGTTCATCAGTTCGAAATTGATCGCCGCCAGGCCACCGGCGATGCCGGCGAAGAAGCCCGAGGCGCAGAAGGTGATGAAGCGGATCATCTGCGTCGAATAGCCGACGAATTCGGCGCGTTCCGGGTTCTCGCGCACCGCGTTGCACATGCGGCCCAAAGGCGTGCGGGTATAGGCATACATCGCCGCGATGCAGATGAAGCACCAGAAGGCAATCAGATAGTAGACCTGGATCTGCGGCCCGAAGCTGATATCGAACAGCCGCAGCAGCTTGGTGCGGTTGGCGGTCACGCCTTCCTCGCCGCCGAAGAAGCCGCGCAGGATCAGCGACAGCGAGAAGATCAGTTCGCCCAGGCCCAGCGAGATCATGGCAAAGGCCGTGCCGGCGCGGCGCGTCGAGACGCTGCCGAAGATGATGCCGAACAAAAGCCCCATGGCGCCGCCGGCCAGCGGCACCAGAGGCAGCGGTATCGGCAGCTTGCCTGCCGTCACCACATTCATGGCATGCACGGCGAGGAAGCCGCCCAGGCCGTAATACACCGCGTGGCCGAAGCTCAGCATGCCGGTCTGGCCCAGCAGCATGTTATAGCTCAGCGAGAAGATCACCATGATACCCATCAGGCACATGGTGGTGAGCGCGGCGCCGGAGGTGAAGATTTTCGGCAGCGCCAGCATCACCAGGATGATTGCGGCCCAGATCCAGTAGCGGCGCAGCAGCGAGGGTTCCTGCATCGTTGTGTTGCTCATCTCAGGTTTCCCGCGTGCCCATCAGCCCGGTGGGCCGGAAGACCAGTATCAATACCAGCATCAGATACGGCACCACCGGGCCGATCTGCGCCACCGTCACCTGCCACAGATCGGCCAGCGCGCCCTGCATCGGCCGCGCCATGCCGAACAGGCTGAGCGCGTCGCCGAGCGAGTAGTTCACGGCAATGGCAAAGGTCTGGATCAGGCCGATCAGCAGCGAGGCGATGAAGGCGCCGGGCAGCGAGCCCAGCCCGCCGAACACCACCACCACGAACAGGATCGGCCCCAGCACATGCGCCATGCTTGGCTGCGTCACCAGGGCCGGACCGGCGATCACGCCGGCGATGGCGGCCAGCCCTGAGCCGACGCCGAACACCAGCATGAACACGCGCGGCACGTTATGGCCCAGCATGGCCACCATGTTGGGGTGGCTCAAGGCCGCCTGGATGATCAGGCCGATGCGCGAACGGGTGAGGATGAACAGCAGCACCAGGAAGATCGCCACCGAGATCAGCAGCATGAACATGCGGAAAGCGGGATACGTCGTGCCGAATAATGTGAAGGCCGAGAAATCCAGCAGCGGCGGCACGCGGTAATCCACCGGCAGCTTGCCCCAGATCATCTGCACCATTTCCTCGATCACGAAGGCGAGGCCGAAGGTGAACAGCAATTCGGCGACATGGCCGTGCTTGTGCACCAGCCGCAAGCCCCAGCGTTCGACGCCGGCGCCGATCAGGCCGACCAGCACGGGGGCGGCGATCAGCGCGACCCAGAAATTCAGCCATTGGCTGAGCTGGAAGCCGAAATAGGCGCCCAGCATGTAGAAGCTGGCATGGGCGAAGTTCAGCACGCCCATCATGGAGAAGATCAAGGTGAGGCCGGAGGCCAGGAGAAACAGCAGCATGCCGTAGAGCACGCCGTTCAGCGTCGAAAACACCACCAGTTCAAGCAAGGCCGATCCCCCCGGAACGAATAACAGCAGCGGCGGAAATGGCGGCGGCTGATCATGCCGCCGCCATTCTACGCGGCTTCAGCTCGGCTTTGCCATCTTGCAGGTGGTCGGCACGTCGGTATCGGCCATCTTCACCGTCGCGGCTGTCTTCCAGCCCCAGCCGGTGCCTTCCTCATCATATTTCAGCTTGGCTTCGGCTACGGGCGTGAACACCTCGATGAACATGTCCTGGAAGAACTGATGGTCTTCCGCGCGCATGTAGGTGGCCGAGCCGTAGATGTTGGTGTACTTCATGCCGCGCAGCTTCTCGGCGAACACCTTCGGGTCGTTGGACTTGGCCTCGTTCATGGCGCGCGCCAGCATTTCCATCTGATTGCGCACGCGCGGATACCACACGCCCATATTGGCCTTCTTGCGGAACTCTTCCTCGAAAGCCTGGTTGCCGCCTTCCATATGGTTCGGGCCGCCTTCGACGATGGCATAGACGCGGTCCTTCAGGCCGGTCTGCTTGATCGCGGTCGGGCCGCCGGCACCACCGGCATAATAGGTGTACCAGTCAACCTGCAGGCCGGCATCGGCGGCGGCTTTCAGCAGCAGCGCGATATCCGAACCCCAGTTGCCGGTGATCACGCTGTCGGCGCCGCTGGCCTTGATCTTGGCCACATAGGGCGAGAAGTCGGTCACCTTGGCCAGCGGATGCAGTTCATCGCCGACGATCTGGACATCGGGGCGCTTCACCTTCAGCATGTCGGTGGCGGATTTGCGCACCGCCTGGCCGAAAGAGTAATCCTGGTTGATCAGGTAGACCTTCTTGATCTTCTGGTTGTCCTTCATGTAGCTGGTCAGCGCCGCCATCTTCACATCGGCATGGGCATCCCAGCGGAAATGCCAGTAGCTGCATTTGTCGTTGGTGAAGGCCGGATCCACGGCGGCATAGTTGAGGTAGACCACCTCCTTGCCGGGATTGCGCTCGTTATGCTTGTTGACGAAGTCGATCAGCGCGGCGGCCACGCCCGAGCCATTGCCCTGGGTGATGATGCGGATGCCGGCATCGATGGCCTTCTGCGCCGCGACGATGCTTTCCTGCGGGGAGAGCTTGTTGTCGTAGGTGACCAGTTCCAGCTTCTGGCCGTTCACGCCGCCCTTGGCGTTGATGCGGTCGATCATGAAGTTGAAATGCTTCACGCCGCCTTCGCCGATCGGTGCCATGGCGCCGGAGAGCGGATCGATATAGGCGATCTTCACCTGCGCCTGTGCTGGCAATGCCGCCAAAGTCAGCGCGACTGCGCCGAGTAACGCCGGCGCAAGTACTTTACCTACCACAGCCATCGTTTCCTCCATCTTTTTATGTCGCGGCGCCGCGCCGTCAGCGGGCGGTTCGCCGATCCCCTGCTGTTGCGCAGGAAATGCCGGTCACTCCTCGATACGCGTTACTCCGTGATTGCTTGATGCATCGATCACTTGGTCATGGCGCCATAGACCATGTCGCGCAGCAGGCTGCGATAGACCACGCGCTGCTTCGGCGACTGCATCATGAACACCACGAACAGATTCTGCTTCGGGTCCACCCACATATAGGTGCCGCCGGCGCCGCCCCAGTTATATTCGCCGGCCGAGCCCTGCAGCGGCGACACGCCGTCGCTCTTGCGCACGGCGAAGCCGAGGCCGAAGCCATAGCCGATACCGGGCAGGTAGAACGGGCCGGGCTTCACGCTGTCGCCCATATGGTCGGCGGTCATGAAGCTGACGGTCGCCGGGCTGAGATAGCGTTTGCCGGCGAAGCTGCCCTTGTTCAGCATCATCTGCAGGAAGCGGGCGTAATC
Source organism: Ferrovibrio sp. (assembly GCF_965278975.1). Taxonomy (GTDB): domain Bacteria; phylum Pseudomonadota; class Alphaproteobacteria; order Ferrovibrionales; family Ferrovibrionaceae; genus Ferrovibrio. The sequence goes on along the minus strand of NZ_OZ257126.1, from coordinate 1,301,786 downwards.
CATCGCCGTGCCGGTGAGGCCGCCGCCGCCGGATTCCCACTTCGCTGCCTGGCGCGGATCGAAGAAATCGGCATCAAGGCCGATATTGCGGTCATTGGCGAAAGGTTCCGCCACGCGCTTCTGCTTCGCCGCGTCGGTCACATAGAAAGCCGTGTCCTTCATGCCCAGCGGGTTGAACACGCGCTGCTGCATCGACTGGCCGAGCGGCTTGCCATCGGCCACCTCGATCACGCGGCCCAGCACATCGGTATTGTAGCCGTAATCCCAGGTGGTGCCGGGCTGGTAGCCGAGCGGCAGCTTGGCGATGCGGTCGGCGAATTCCGCGTTGTCGATATTGGTGCTCAGTGACACGCTCTCACGATAGGCGCGCTTTTGCAGCGTATCGCCGAAGAAGCCATAGGTGATGCCGGCGGAATGGCGCAGCAGGTCCTGCACGCTGGCGGGCCGTGCCGGTGCCAGCTCCAGCACCATCTTGCCGTCGGCGCCCGGCTTTTCCACGCCCAGCTTGGCGTCCTTGAAACTCGGGATGAAGCGGGCGACGGGGTCGCCGATGGTGACTTTGCCTTCTTCCACCAGCTGCATCGCCACCACGCTGGTGATCGGCTTGGTCATGGAATAGATGCGGAAGATGCTGTCTTTCGCCATCGGGATCTTGGCCTGCGGGTCCTGCTGGCCGATGGCTTCGAAATAGGCAACCTTGCCGTGCCGCGCGATCAGCAATACCGCGCCTGGGATGGTGCCGTCGGCTACATCCTTCTTGATGCGTGTGGAAATCGCGCCGAGCTTGGCCGAGGAAAAGCCCAAGGCTTCCGGCTTTTCGCGCGCCAGTTCGGCGGGTGCCTCGGCGGCCAGTACCGGCAGAGCCAGCAGCAGGGCTGCGGCCAGGAGGGAGGTTGAAGCGAGAAAGCGGCCAACAAAGCCGGTCGTCCTGTGCCGCGCGAATTGACGCGGCAGGCCATAACGCTGCATCGTATTTCCTCCCAAATGGCGTTTCATTTGCTTGAACGCCTTATTTGTGGGATTGTCGGACAAAGCAGAGGGCGCGTCAAGGGGGCCTGATTCAAGCGGCTTATCCAGGGGTGCTGGGGGAACTGAAACCACCATGTCGCAGCAGGGCGAGCGCTTTCCGCGCATCAGCAACATACCGGCGTATCAGCGCGTGGCCGAGATGATCGAGCAGGAGATCGTCAGCGGCCGGCTGCGCCCGGGTGAGGCTTTGGGCACGGAGGCCGAACTGGTCAAGCAGTTCGGCGTCAACCGCTCCACCGTGCGCGAAGGCATCCGCCTGCTGGAGCAGGGCGGCCTGATCCGCCGCGATCCCAGCCGCCGCCTGATCGTCGGCCTGCCGCATTACGACAAGCTTTCCACCCGTGTCAGCCGGGCGCTGATCCTGCATCAGGTCAGCTTCCTGGAATTGTGGGAAGCCACCATGGCCTTGGGCCTCGCCACGTTCGAGCTGGCGATGAACCGCGCCACGCCGGAACTGATCGAGCGGCTGGAACGCAACATCGCCGAGACCGAAGCCGCCAAGCATGATCCGGCCCGGGTCGGCGAGCTGGATGGCGAATTCCATATCCTGCTGGAAGAGGCCAGCGGTAATCGCGTGCTGCAATTGGCGCGCGAGCCGTCCAACATGCTGATCTATTCGGTCACCGAACTGGTGGTCGGCGATATCAGCCATGGCGCCGAACGCCTGATCCAGGCGCACCGCATGCTGGTGCAGTCGCTGAAAGACAAGGATGTCGAACTCGGCAAGCTGTGGACCCGGCGCCATCTCAACGATTGGCGCAAGGGCTTCGAACTCGGCGGCCGCGATCTCAACCAGCCGCTCGATTCCGTGCTGCTGGATGCCACCCGCATGCGTGAAAGCGCCAGCCGCAGCGCGGCGGAATAGGGCGTTCCACGTCATTCCCTTTTTGTCATCCTCGCGGAAGCGAGGATCCCATTTCATTGCAAAATGGGATGCCGGCTTTCGCCGGCATGACAGGAAAAAGGTAAAGACAATAACGCGTGGATGGCCCGGCCAAGCCGGGCCATGACGGATCAACTCAATCCTCGTCATGCCCGCCGAGGCCCTTCGGGCCTGTGCGCCCACGAACGCCGCTAGGCGTTCGCGCGCTTACAGTGATCCGGGCATCTTTCGCCGTATGGCCTGAGATCGCCGGGCCAAGCCCGGCGATGACGACTATTGTTTTTGCTACCGCGCCATCTTGCAGGTGGTGGGCAGCGCGGTGGCGTCGGCCTTGATCACGCCTTGCGTCTTCCAGCCCCAGCCGGTGCTTTCCTCGTCGAATTTCATGCCGCCTTCCAGCGGGCCGAAGGAAGCGATTTCCAGGTCCTGCAACAGCTGGTGGTCGGCGGCGCGCATGGTTGCCGGCTGGCCGTAGAGCGTGCGGTAGCGCATGCCTTCAAGGGCGGCGGCAACGCGCTTCGGCTCGGTGCTGGCGGCTTTATTGATGCCGGCATCCAGCATGTCCATCAGGGCGCGGATACGCGGCACGTTGAAGCTGCCGCCGAAGCGGGCGCGGTAGGCGGTCTCGATGCCGTCGCTGTCGGCTTGCGCATGATTGGCATGGCCTTCGATGCTGGCGAACACGCGGTGCGCCAGCCCGGTCTGGCGGATCGCCGTCGGGCTGCCGATGCCGCTGGCATAATAGGTGTACCAGTCGACCTGCAAGCCGGCATCGGCCGCCGCCTTCAGCAGCAGCGCCAGGTCCGAACCCCAGTTGCCGGTGATCACGCTGTCGGCGCCGCTGGCCTTGATCTTTGCCACATAGGGCGCGAAATCGGTGATCTTGGCCATCGGGTGCAGTTCGTCGCCGACGATCTGCAGATCCGGCCGCTTCGCCTGCAGCATGTCCAGCGCCGATTTGCGCACCGCCTGGCCGAAGGAATAATCCTGGTTGATCAGGTAGAGCTTGCGCGCCTGCGGCCTGGCTTTGATGAAGTCGGTCAGCGCCTGCATCTTCATATCGGCATGGGCATCCCAGCGGAAATGCCAGGGGCTGCACTTGTCGTTGGTCAGCGCCGGATCGATGGCGGCGTAATTCAGCAGCAAGGCCTGCCGGTCCGGGTTGCGCTCGTTATGCTTCTCCAGGAAATCCACCAGGGCTGCGGCCACGGCGGAGGAGTTGCCCTGGGCGATGAAACGAATCCCGGCATCAATCGCCTTCTGTGCCGCGACGATGCTTTCCTGCGGGCTCAGCTTGTTGTCATAGGCGACGATCTCGTAGCTGCGCCCGTCTTTGCTCAGACGCTCGGCCATGAAGCGGAAATGGTTGAGGCCGTTCTGCGTCACGGCGGCGGCACCGCCGGAAAGCGGATCGATGAAGGCGATACGGACGGGTTCCGCCGCCTGCGCGGCGGTGGCGGCGCAGAACAGCAGCGCGGCTATGAGGGAGCGCAGCATCAGCCGAGGCATTATCAATTGCTCCGGGCCTGCTGCACGAAGGGCTTGAGGTCGATCAGCGGCCGGGCGCCGACATGGCTGATCACTTCCGCGGCGCACAGGCTGCCCAGGCGGCCGCTGGCATGCAGATCAAGGCCGGCGGTATAGCCATGCAGGAAGCCGGCAGCGTAAAGATCGCCGGCGCCGGTGGTGTCCTTCACGCTCACGCCCTTCACGGCATCAATGATATGCACGGTCTCGCCGGCCAGGATCACCGAGCCCTTTTCCGAGCGCGTCAGCGCCGCCACATCGACATGGTGGCGCACATGCTGCAAGGCGCCGTCGAAATCGCCGCTCTGGTAGAGCGAGATGATTTCGCTTTCATTGGCGAACAGGATATCCACCGCGTGTTCCACCAGATACTGGAATTCGGCGCGGTGGCGTTCGACGCAGAAGGCATCGGACAGCGTGAGGGCCACCTTGTTGCCGGCTTCATGCGCCAGCCGCATCGCCTTGCGCATGGCTTCCTTGGCGCGCGGCTGATCCCACAGATAGCCTTCCAGATAGGTCACCTTGGCGTTGGCGACCGTGGCGGCATCCACATCCTCGGGCGTCATCTCGGCGCAGGCACCAAGATAGGTGTTCATGGTGCGCTGGGCATCGGGCGTTACCAGGATCAGGCAGCGCGCCGTGGCCGGGCCTTCGGTCGCCGGCTTGGTATCGAAGCCGACGCCGATCTTGTGGATGTCATGGCTGAAGGCATCGCCGAGTTCGTCGTTGCGCACGCGGCCGACGAAGCTGACCGAGCCGCCGAGCATGGCGATGCCGGCGGCGGTGTTGGCGGCCGAGCCGCCGGACATGCGGGTCTTCTGCGCCGGCATGGCGCCGTAGATCGCTTCGGCGCGGGCGGCGTCGATCAGCGTCATATGGCCCTTGGCCATGCCGTGCTGGGCGATGAAATCGTCACCCACTTCGGCGAGCACATCGACGATGGCGTTACCGACGGCGAGGATTGCGGTTTTCTGACCTGACATGGAAGCCTACCCGGAGCAAATGATTGCAGCTACTCTCCCTTACCCTGGTCACGAAAAGAACGCAATTCGGTGGAGGAATCGAGAGCATGAATGACCTGATCAAGCTGACCGCGCGCCAGGCGGTGGACCTGCTGCGCAAGGGCGAGGTTTCGCCGCCCGAGCTGATCGATGCCGCCGAGGCGCGGATCAACGAGGTCGACGGCAAGGTCAATGCAGTGCCGACCCGCTGTTTCGAGCGGGCGCGGGCGGTTGCGTCCCGGCTGGAACATCCCGAACGCCCCGGCCCGGGCTACCTCTATGGCCTGCCCATGGTCATCAAGGATCTGGTGGAAGTGGCCGGCGTGCGTACCACCTGGGGCAGCCGGGCCTTCGAGAATCACATCTCCACCAGCTCCGACTGGTCGGTGGAGCGGCTGGAGCGCAAGGGCGCGTTGATCGTCGGCAAGGCCAATACGCCGGAATTCGGCGCCGGCGCCCAGACCTTCAACGAGGTATTCGGCACCACCACCAATCCGTGGAACACGGCGCTGACGCCTGGCGGCTCGTCCGGCGGCTCGGCGGTGGCGGTGGCGACCGGCGAGGTCTGGCTCGCCGATGGCTCCGATCTCGGCGGCTCTCTGCGCATCCCGGCCAGTTTTGCCGGCGTGGTCGGCCTGCGCCCCTCGCCAGGCCGGGTCGGCCTGGGCCCGCGCGGCCTGCCTTTCGATACCCTGGCGGTGAACGGCCCGATGGCCCGCACGGTCGGCGACGTGGCGTTGCTGCTGGATGCGCAATCCGGCCTCGATACCCGCGATCCGCTGAGCCTGCCGGCGCCCGAGGAAAGTTTTGTCTCGACAGTGGACCGCCAGATGGCGCTCGGCCGGCTGCCGAGCCGCTTTGCCGGCGGCTGCCGCATCGCCTTCAGCCCCGATCTCGGCCTCTGCCCGGTGGACCCGGAAGTGGTGGCGATCTGCGAAGCGGCCATGCGGCGGCTGGAAAAGCTTGGCGCCCGGGTCGATGACAAGGCGCCGGATTTCTCCGGTTCGGAGGAATGTTTCCAGGTTTTGCGCGCCATCAACTTCGCCGCCACGGTGTGGCCGCGCATCCAGGGCAAGCTGGATGTGGTGAAGAAGGAAGTGATCTGGAACGCGGAGAAGGGCCTCAAGCATACGGGTCCGGAAATCGCCGAGGCGCGGCGCCAGCAGGGCCTGCTCTACAACCGCATCGCCGCCTTCTTCGAGCATCACGATTTCCTGGCCCTGCCCACCGTGGTGGCGCCGCCCTTCGATCATCGCCAGCGCTATCTGGAAGAGGTCAATGGCCGCAAATTCGATACCTACATAAGCTGGCTGATCCTCACCTTCGCCGTCACCCTTACCGGCACGCCGGCGATTTCTCTGCCGGCCGGCTTCACCAAATCCGGCCTGCCGGTTGGCCTGCAGATCGTGGCGCGGCCGCGTGGCGATGCTGAATTGCTGGCGCTTTCGGCTTTGCTGGAAGCCGATCTTGCTCTCGGCACGCATAATCCGGTGACACCGCAGTAACACAGGAAACCCGACTTGATCTTCGCATCGCTCCGCCTCGCCCTGCAGCAACTGCCCGATCCGGCTTTCCGGCAGGTATTGCTGCGCGGGCTTGGCGTGGCGGTGGTGATCTTCCTGCTGCTCACGCTCGGCTTCGGCTATGGCATCACCGAAATTCCTTCCACCGGCACCGGCTGGCTCGACAGCCTGATCGCGGTCGGCTCCGGTGTCGGCCTGTTTTTCCTCAAGCTGCTGCTGTTTCCGCTGGTGCTCACCGCCGCCATCGGCCTGTTCCTCGATGATGTCGCCGAGGCGGTCGAGCGGCGCTACTACCCGAATGAAATGCCGGGCAAGCCGCTCAGCACCACGGCCTCGCTGCTGCAAACCCTGCGCTTCCTGCTGGTGGTGCTGGCGCTGAATGCCGCGTTACTGCCGGTTTATTTGCTGCTGCTGTTTTTCCCGCCGCTGAAGCTGGCGCTGTTTTTCGCGGTGAACGGCTATCTGGTCAGCCGCGAATATTTCGAGCTGGTCGCCAGCCGCTATCGTCCGCGCGCCGAGGTGGATGCACTGCGGCGTCGCTATCGCGGCGATCTTTGGCTCGCGGGCGTTGTTATTGTCCTTCTGTTAACCATTCCCCTGGTAAACCTGATCGTGCCGATCGTCGCCACGGCCTTCATGGTCCATATCTTCAAGCGCTTGCCGCGTGCGGCCTGACAGGGGCCCCGCAGCACCGGGATGGAACCTCAAGGCTGCCGCGAAGCATAGGGCGCAGCATTAGGGATGAGGGGTACCGCATGTTTGGTCGCAAGAAGCCCAGTGAAGAAGCCGCCAATTTGCCGCCGGCACCGCCGCCGAAACCGCCGGTAGCCGTGCTGGAACCGAAAGCCGCTGTTGCGGCGCCGGTGAAAACCGCCGAGGATAGCAAACCCGCAGCCGATGAATTGCCGCCGCTGCCGCTGCACATGCAGCGTTTCGGCAAGCCCAGCCTGCCAGCCAATACTCAAGCCACTACCACTGCTTCCGACACCGCTTCTGCAAACCAGGGATCGACCATGAGCGACAATCCGTCCAGCACTCCGACCTTCCGCCCCGAGATCGCCAAGCGCCCGGCGATGGACCTTGGTGCGAAGCCGGCGGCCCCCGCCATGCCGGCGATGCCGGCGATTGCTTCGGTGGTTGCCACCAGCACCGTTTCGCGCAGTGAGTCGCCGGAGCCGAAGGTGCTGATCATCGGCCGCGAAATCAGCCTCACCGGCCAGATCACCGCCTGCGACAAGGTGGTGGTTGAGGGCAAGGTGGAAGCCACGCTCACCGACAGCCGCTTTGTTGAAATCGCCGAGACCGGCCAGTTCAAGGGCTCGGCCGAAATCGAGGAAGCCGAAGTGCGCGGCAAGTTCGAAGGCAAGCTCTCCGTGCGCGGCCGCCTGCTGATCCGCGGCACCGGCAAGGTGATGGGCGAGATCGCCTATGGCCAGATCGAAGTGGAATGCGGCGGCGAACTGAGCGGCACGGTGCAGACCGTGGCTGCCGGCAACCGCCTGTCGTCCTCGGTCGCCGCCGAGTAATACCGCTTATGCGTTCCGGGACGCGCGGCCTCGGCGCCGCGCTGCTTCTCGTGGTTCTCTCGGCCTGTGGCGGCGCCAAGCCACCGCAGGCCGAAACCGTATCCGCGCCGCAGGCAGCGCCATCGCCTTCCGACAATCTCAATCTGGCTCTGGTGCCGCCGCCGGCCGTGCCGGGCGAGGCGCCGCGCCGCGCCATCAGCAGCGACGCCATCGGCAAGAACGCCAATGAATTGCGCGCCCTGTTCGGCCAGCCGGCACAGCTGCGCCGCGAGGCTCCGGCGGAAGTCTGGCAATATGTGGCGGAAACGCCGGCCTGCGTGCTGCTGTTCGTGCTTTACCCGACGGAAACGCCGGGCGTGCAGCGGGTGCAGCATGCCGAGACCCTGCCGCGCCGCCGTGGCGCAGCGGTGGATGATGCCGCCTGCGTCGCCGCGCTCTTGAAAACTCCCCCCGCCCCGGGCAAACCTGTCTCCTAGAAAAGTCAGAATAATCTAGGGAAGGAAGCGCCATGGTCATGGACGAGGTGGTGCTGCAGCTCGACAGCACCGGCCAGGCCGTGCTGGGTGTGGTGCTGGCGCTGATCATGTTCGGCGTTGCGCTGGACCTGCGGCTGGCGGATTTCGCCGCCGTGCTGAAAAAGCCTTTCGCGCCGATGCTCGGCATGCTGGCCCAGGTGCTGTTGCTGCCGGCGGCAAGCTGGGCGCTGACCATGCTGCTCAAGCCGCATCCTTCCATCGCGCTCGGCATGATCATTGTCGCGTCCTGTCCGGGCGGCAATCTGTCCAACCTGATCACCCATCTCGGCCGTGGCAATACCGCGCTCTCGGTCTGCGTCACCGGCCTGTCCTCGGTGCTGGCGGTGATTTCGACCCCGCTCAACATCCTGTTCTGGGCCGGGCTCAATCCCGATACGGCGGCCCTGCTGCGGCAGGTGAATATCGAGCCGCTGCCGTTCCTGCTCTCCACCGCCGCCGTGCTCGGCCTGCCGATGACCGCTGGCATGCTGATCGCGCATCATCTGCCGAACCTGGCGGCGAAGCTGCGCAAGCCATTCCAGGCCGGCTCGTTCCTGTTCCTGATCCTGTTCATCGGCGCGGCGGCGATTGCCAATGGCAAATACTTCCTCGGCTTCATCGGCGTCATCCTGCCGCTGGTGGCGTTGCATAACGCCCTGGCGCTCGGTGTCGGCTGGGGCACGGCGAAGCTCGCCGGCCTCAACATACCCGATACCCGCGCCATCACCATCGAGGTCGGGATGCAGAATTCCGGCCTTGGCCTGGCACTGATCCTCAATCATTTCGATGCCATCGGCGGCGCCGCGCTGATCGCGGCGGGCTGGGGCGTGTGGCATATCGTATCGGGCTGGACGCTCGCCACCCTCTGGCGGCGGCAGGACAGGAAACGCGCCGCATGACGATACTGGTTACCGGCGCCGCAGGCTTCATCGGCGCGTCGCTGCTGCGCCGGCTCAAGGATGAGGCAATTGTCGGCCTCGATCTGCGCGCGCCTTTGCAGCCGGTGCCGGGTGTCGATTATCGCCAGGGCGATATCCGCGACCGTGCCGCGCTGGTAGCGCTGATGAATGAAGTGCGCCCGCGCGTGGTGCTGCATCTGGCGTCCGTGGTGGCGGCCGGCGGCGATGCGGCGCTGGATCATGCCATCGATGTCGGCGGCACCGAAGCGGTGTTGATCGCCTGCAAGGAGGCCGGCGTGCAGCGCCTGGTGGTCACCTCGTCGGGCGCCGCCTATGGCTATCACGCCGATAACCCGGTGCCGCTGCAGGAGACCGACGCCGTGCGCGGCAACGAGGATTTTCCCTATGCGCGCAACAAGCGGCTGGTGGAGGAGATGCTGGCGCGCTGGCGCGATCTCTATCCGCAGCTTGAACAGGTGGTGTTCCGGCCCTGCACCGTGCTGGCGCCGGGCTTGAAGAACCAGATCACCGCGATATTCGAGCGGCCCATGATCACCGGGCTTTCGGGTGCCGCCACGCCGTTCAGCTTCATCGCCGACAGCGATGTGGCCGCCGCCCTGGCGCGTGCTGCCACCGATGGCCCGCCCGGGATCTACAATCTTGCCGGCGATGGCGCGCTCAGCCTGCGCCAGATCGCACAGCGTATCGGCAAACCCTATCTGGCGATTCCGCCCGGGCTGATGCGCGCGGCTTTGTTCGCCGCCAATCGCCTTGGCTTGACCAAACTTGGTCCGACACAAGTGCTGTTCCTGCAATACCGCCCGGTGCTGGACAACACGCGGCTCAAGACCGTGTTCGGTTATGTGCCGGAGTATGATTCGGCTGGCGCCTTCGCGCGCTACTGGCAGGGTGTGGCATGACCTATCTGATCATCGGTGCCGGCCCGGCCGGCCTGGCAGCGGCCAAGACCTTCAAGCAGGCCGGCCTCGATTTCGTGGTTGCCGAACGCCATGGCGATATTGGCGGGCAATGGCTCTATGGCGCCGAAGGCAGCGCGGTCTACGCATCCACGCATCTGATTTCGTCGAAAGGCACCACCGCCTTCAGCGAATTGCCGATGGCCGATGACCTGCCGGCCTATCCACGCCATGACCAGGTGCGCGGCTACCTGCACCAGTTCGCGCATCATTTCGGCCTTTACGAACATATCCGGCTGAACACCGCCGTGCTCAGGCTGGAGCGCGAGGGCGCGGCCTGGCGTGCCGAGTTCAGCGATGGTTCCGTTGCGCCTTATGAGGGCGTGGTGATCGCCAACGGGCATTTGAGCGATCCGAATATCCCGGCCTTCGCCGGGCAGTTCAGCGGCGAGATGTTCCATTCCAAGCGCTACAAGACGCCGGATATCTTCGACGGCAAGCGCGTGCTGATCGTCGGCGCCGGCAATACCGGCTGCGATATCGTGGTGGATGCGGTGCACCGCGCCACGGCGGTGGGCTGGAGCCTGCGCGGCGGCAATCATTTCGTGCCGAAATTCGTCGCCGGCAAGCCTGCCGATGCCGGCAATCATAACCGCCGCTTCGTGCTGCCGCGCAATCTGCGTTCGCTGATTCATGGCCTGGCGATCCGCATCCTGGTCGGCCCGCCGGAACGCTTCGGCCTGCCCAGGCCGACCCACCGGCTCTATGACCGCACGCCGATCGTCAATTCCCTGGTGCTGCAACATCTCGGCCAGGGCGATGTGCGGGTGCATAAGCCGATTGAGCGTTTCGATGGCCGCCGCGTGCGTTTTGCGGATGGTGTGGAAGCCGAGTATGACCTGATCATCCTCGCCACCGGCTACCGCACCACGTTTCCGTTCCTCGATTTGAAATGGCTGAACTGGCGCGAACCGGCACCGCATCTCTATATGAACATCTTTCCGCCCGGCGATAGCGGCCTCTATGTCTGCGGCCTGCTGGAAGGCGCCGGCATCGGCTGGCCGGGCCGCATGGTGCAGGCGGAACTGATCGCGGCCTATATCGCCGCCCGGCACAAGCCTGCCGGCGAGGTATTCCGCCGCCATATCGAAGCATACTGCGCCGCGCCGCGCCCCAAGGATGCCGGCGAACACGGCATCTTCGTCGATTTCCTCGAATACAAGCGCGATGTAAAGAAGGCGATTGCGGGGCTGGTGTAGCCTTTACGCAGTCGCGTCACCCACCAGTCCTGTCACCCTCGCGAAAGCGAGGGTCCCATTTACTGTAGAATGGGATACCCGCTTTCGCGGGTATGACAATGGAAGCTACAGCAGCGCGCGGAAATCGGCGTAGCGCAGCGCGTCGAGCGCCTTGTCGTCGCTCACCAGCCGTGCCCCTTCGGCCTCGGCCTGAGCCAGCAGCAGGTGGTCGGCGCTTTTCAGGCTCGGGTCCGGCGCCGCCAAGCGGCGGCTCTGTACTTCGTAATACAATGCCAGCAGGTCGGCCTGGCGATACATGTCGGCGACGCGGCGCAATTCGCCAAGTACCACCGGACTCGCCAGGATTTCGACCCGGCCTTGCTCAAGTGCCGTCAGGATGCGCTCGGCATCGTCATGCTCCAGCACGGCGTCATAGGCATTGCTGTCCAGCACCACCCGGATCACGTCAGTCGACATCGGGAGTCTTTTCCGGGAAAGCGCAGAGGTCGCGGATGATGCAGCGCGGGCAGGCCGGTGCCCGCGCCTTGCAGATATAGCGGCCATGCAGGATCAGCCAGTGATGCGCATGCTGCACATAATCCGCCGGCACCACTTTCTCCAAGCCCAGCTCCACCGCCAGCGGTGTCTTGCCTGGTGCGAGGCCGGTGCGGTTGGAGACGCGGAAGATATGGGTATCCACCGCGATGGTAGGTTCGCCCCACAGCACGTTCAGCACCACATTGGCGGTCTTGCGGCCAACGCCGGGCAGGGCCTGCAACGCCTCGCGGTCGCGCGGCACGTCGCCGCCATGCTGTTCCAGCAGCAGGGCAGACAGCGCGATCACGTTCTTGGCCTTGGCATTGAACAGGCCGATGGTCTTGATGTGCTCTTTCAGCCCGGCTTCGCCCAGCTTCAGCATCGCCGCCGGATCTTGCACGCGCTCGAACAGCTTTTTGGTCGCCTTGTTGACGCCGACATCTGTGGCCTGCGCGGAAAGCACCACCGCCACCAGCAAGGTATAGGCGTTGACATAATTCAGCTCGGTCTTCGGCGCCGGTTCGGCGGCGGCGAAGCGGGCGAAGATTTCCCGCACCGCGTCTGGCGGCAGCAGTTTTGGTTTTTTCGGTTTTCGCGCAGGCGGCATAAGAATGAAGGGGGCGGGGCTTGCGGGCTGGAGCATACTCCCTGATCTTGTAGCGCATGATCCGCCCGCTTGTCGCCCTTCTGCTTGGCCTGGTCTTGCTTGGCACCACGTTTCCGGCAAGGGCGCAAAGCTGCCGCCTGCCCGAGCGCCTGGAAAGCCGCGCCTGCGCCACCCAGGGTCCGGCGCGCGGCAAGCCGGGCCAGTTCGACTATTATGTGCTCAGCTTAAGCTGGTCGCCTGCCTTCTGCGCCGACAGCGGCCGCGCGCGTACCAACCGGCTGCAATGCGCCGATAACAGCTTCAGCTTCATTGTGCATGGGCTGTGGCCGCAATATCGCGATATGGCCAAAGGGGAACCGGCCTGGCCGCAATATTGCCAGCGGAGCGAGGCGCTGCCGGATGCCGTGCTGCGCCGCCATCTTTGCCAGCAGCCCAGCAGCATACTGATGAATTGCGAATGGGCGAAGCATGGCACCTGCAGCGGCCTTGATGCGCCAGGTTATTTTGCCGCCATCGAACGGCTGATGGGCCGGCTGGTGCTGCCGGATCTAGAGCGCGGCGAACAGCAGGCCGGTGATCTGGTCAAGGCGATGCAGGCCGCCAATGCCGGTTTGCAACGCGAGCATATCGCGGTGATTGTGAAGGACGGCGCCTTAAGTGAGGTACGCCTGTGCTACAACCGGAATTTGACGGAATACGTCGCCTGCGACTCTGCGGTCGGTGGTGCGCGTCCGAACCGCCGCCTGCGGGTGCATTGACCGGGTGGCAGCCTTGCGAATTTCCGCCACCTAAACGATGATCCTGGCTCACTGCTTGCCCCATAGATAGTCAGGCCGATAAAAAATCGGACCTGGGGAGATTCGCCATGATCCTGCAACGCTCCATTGGTGCGCGCATCGTCGCCGCCATGCTCGCCGCCACCTTCCTCGGTATCTTAATTGTTGCCGCCTATATGGTGGCCGACAACCTGCGTGGGGCGCAGGAGGATATCGACCAGCAGATGCGGGATTACTATGGCGATGTGCAGGATGGCGTGGCGCAGGAGCAGCGGACGCTCGAAGCCGTGAGCAACTCTGTTGCCGGCCTGCGTCCGGTGCAGGAAGCGGTGGCGCGCGGCGATCGTCCGGCAACGCTGGCGCTGCTGGCCGAAACGATGAAATTCCTCACCGAACGCCAGGGCATCGGCCTGATCACCATCCAGTCGCCGGACGGCGTGGCGTTCATGCGGTCGCATAATCCCACGGCCTTTGGCGACAATGTGCTGGCGCGGCGCCAGACCGTGAAGGCCGCCATCGACACCGGCCGCACCCATGGCGGCATCGAGCCGGGCCGCGACAACCTCTCGATCTTCTCCAGCGTGCCGATGCGGCTGGATGGCAAGCTGCTCGGCATTGTCGATACCGGAACCGTGCTGGGCGAAGATTTCGTCAAGCGCATGAAGGCGCGCAGCCGCATCGAAGTGGCGATCTACCTGCCCGATGGCGATAACTTCAAGCTCTATGCCGCGACCCAGAAGCTTGATGTGGTGGAGCCTGCCGATCTCAAGGCGGCGATGGCCGGCGAAGTGCGGCTCGGCCGCGCCAAGCGCGGCGCCACCGAACTGGCTTTGCTCACCGCGCCGATGAACAATTTCTCCGGCAAGCCGGTGGCAGTGGTGGAGATCATCGCCGATATCAGCGCCCAGGCCGCCGAGACGCGGCGCGATCTGATCGTCTTGCTGGGCATCGCGGTGGCCACCCTGGCGCTCGTTGCGGTGCTGGCGGTGCTGCTGGCGCGCGGCATCAGCCGGCCGATCGTGGCGGTGACCGGCGCCATGCAGCAGATCGCCGATGGTGCGCTGGAAACCGCCATTCCCGCCGAAGGCCGCGCCGATGAAATCGGCCGCATGGCGGCGGCGCTCGGTGTGTTCAAGCGCAATGCGCAGGAGAACCGCCGTCTTGCCGCCGAGCAGGAAAGCCAGCGTGCCGCCTTCGAGACCGAACGGCGCGAGCAGGAAGCGATGCTCGACCGCGCCATGGGCCAGGTGGTGCAGGCAGCCGCCAGCGGCGACCTGACCCGGCGCATCGATACGGCGGAATTCGATGGCGTGATGAAAACCCTGGGCGATGGCGTGAACCGCCTGGTCGCCACCACGGATGGTGCATTGCGCGAGCTATCGACGGTGCTGGGCCAGTTGGCCGACGGCAATCTTGGTGCGCGCATGAAAGGCGAGCATCAGGGCGTGTTCGCAGAATTGCAGCAGGATGCCAACCGCATGGCAACCAAGCTGACCGAGATCGTGCAGCAGCTTGGCACCGCCACCCATGCGGTGCGCGATGCGGCGCATGAAATTTCCGCCGGCAGCCATGATCTGGCCGGCCGCACCGAACAGCAGGCGGCAAGCCTGGAAGAGACCGCGGCAAGCATGCATGAGATTACCGCCACGGTGAAGCAGAATGCCGATAACGCCCAGGCCGCCAACCAGCTGAGCCAGGCGGCGCGCGATACCGCCAACCGGGGCGGCAGCGTGGTGCAGCAGGCGGTGGCGGCGGTGGCCCGCATCGAGGAGAGCGCGCGCAAGATTTCCGAGATCATGAGCCTGATCGACGAAATCGCCTTCCAGACCAACCTGCTGGCGCTGAATGCATCCGTTGAAGCAGCCCGTGCCGGCGAAGCCGGCAAAGGATTTGCTGTCGTGGCGCAGGAAGTGCGCAGCCTGGCGCAGCGTTCGGCCAGCGCGTCGAAGGAAATCAAGAGCCTGATCGCCGATTCCAACAATCAGGTGCGCAGCGGCGCGGCCCTGGTCAACCAGACCGGCCAGTCGCTGGACGAGATCGTTGCCGCGATCAAGAAGGTGTCGGATATCGTCGCCGAAATCGCCGCCGCCTCGGCCGAGCAGTCGACCGGGCTGGAGGAAGTCAATGTCGCCGTCGGCAACATGGACGAGATGACGCAACGCAACGGCGCCTTGGTGGAACAGACCAATGCCTCGGCGCAGTCGCTGGCCGGCCAGGCCGACCAGCTCGCCACGGCGGTCGGTTTCTTCCGGCTTTAAGGGGTGACGCTACTTTTCTTTGTCACCCTCGCGCCAGCCCTTCGGGCCTGTGCGCCCACGAACGCCTTTAGCGTTCGCGCGCTTACAGAGGGTCCCATTTCAAATGGGATACTCGCTTTCGCGAGTATGACGCGGTAGCGGGGCTTGTCTTTTTTAGATCAGCGGCGCGCCGCCGGAACGGGCGGCGCGCCGTTTCAGTACCAGCAGCAGCACACGGCCCAGCATCACGCCGGCCAGCAGGCCGCCCAGTCCGGCTTCCGCCAGCAGATAGATATGGTCGCGCAGCAGCGCCGGGTTGCGCGCGAAGCTGACGGCGAAGAAATACTTGGCCGAGAAACTGAATACATAGATCGCCAGCGGCCAGATGCTGCCTTCCAGCATCAGCTTGTCGCTGCCGGGAATGCGGGTAACGCCCAGCCGGTGCACCGCCTTGCCGCCGATGATGGCGCCGGCCGCGCAGGCCAGCGCCCATACCGCCGGCATCCAGACCGTCAGGTCCTCGGCGCCAGCCGGCGGATGCAGCGCGCGCTGGATCACCGAGGGCAGGGTTACGGTGGCGAGGATCAGCGGCCCGAGCAGCAGCTGCCCGAGTTTCAGCGGCCGAGGCCGCATGCGGCGGATGCCAAGGAAGACCAGTACCGCGAACAGGGCAAAGACCCAGAGCGGGGTATGGCTGAGTATCGCGCGCAGGCTGTCGAACATTGTCTCTAGGCTTATCTCCCGGCGAAGGCGCGGGCAAGCAGGAAGTGCAATTGAGTCGGATTGGGACAGGTCGGGCCCGGCCTGGCCCGGCGGCTTTCCCGCCCATGCCGGCTTGGCTAGACTGCGCGCCGATGGATAACGCGAAAGAAAAATTCCTCTCGACGCTGAATTCGAGCACCTCGCGTGTCTATGCCACGCTGCTGTTCACGCGCGCCCTGGAAACCGCGCAGCAGCCCCAGCCGGGCGCCGAGGCGGCACCGCCGCAATTGCTGTTCGCCAATGCGCGGCTGAACCGCTGTTTCGTGGTCAAGGAAACCACGACGCGGGTGTCCGATTTTTCGCTCGGCAACTACACCGAAACCAAGATCGTGATCCCCTATAACCCGGAGCAGCTTGGCGACGGCGCGGTGTCCTACATGCCGAAGATGCGTGGCGGCTGGCGTGCCTTGCAGGATGCCGGCCTGCTGTCGGAGACCCATGACGATCCGCGCCGCATCCGCGACCAGGCGATCATCGATGTATTCTGCTCGATCCCGTCCTACGCCCCGTTCCTGGTGAAGGACCGGCTGCAGAGCAAGGGCATCCAGGCCGATGACGGCTATTTCGCCATCACGCCGCAGGAATACGAGGCGGTGCGCAGCTTCATCAACCAGCGTTTCGACAAGATGGTGCAGACGCTGATTCCGCCTAACGCGCCGGACCGCGAAGGCCGCGTCGAGAAGCTGACCCATAAGCTGTGGTTCCTCGATGATATCGATGCATTGAAGGATATCGCGCGTGCCTTCTCGATTCCGCATGACCGTACCTTCGAGGTGTTCTACGGCTGGAAGGGCATTTCCTATTTCGAATATGAATATGCCCGCATCAAGCAGCGGCTGATGGACCTGGTGACCTGGCTCGCCTCGGAAAGCGAGCCGGTGGATTATGTGCCGAAGGACCTGCGCAAGGATTTCGATTCAGACCGCGATGGCGTCGCCAAGGGCCTGGTTTATGCCACGCGCATCATCCATTCGCTGCTGAAGCAGTATAACGACAGCTTCGACAAGCTGTTCGTGCACCAGACCGGCTCAAGCGACTTCGTGGAATTCCTGATCACCGCAAATGAGAAATTCTGGCAGCTCGGCGAGAATATCTCGAAGATCGAACATGCGCTCAGCGTGATCGATTCCTATATCGAGCGGCTCAAGACCCGGCGTTTCCAGTTCGTGCATCTCTCCGAAATCATCGCCGCCCAGCGCGCCGTGTTCGCCATGCCCGAGCGTCCGGCAGGCGAGGAAGCCGATGGCGGCGATGACAGCGGCTTCATCACCGGTTGATGCTCTCCATAAATTCCCGTCACCCTCGCGAAAGCGAGGGTCCCATTTAACTGTAGAATGGGATACCCGCTTTCGCGGGTATGATGGGGTGTTTGCGGGGGGCGCCGCCTTTGATTTCCTTTGCAATGGGACCCTCGCTTTCGCGAGGGTGACGGCATAAAAAAAGACAATCGGTCCGGGGGAGACAAACAGGCATGACAATCCTGGTGGCGGGCGGCGGCATCGGCGGCCTGGCGGCGGCCCTGGCGCTGGCCAACAAGGGCTTCGCGGTCACCGTGCTGGAGCAGGCTTCCAGCCTGGGCGAGATCGGTGCCGGCATCCAGATCGGGCCGAATGCCTTTCATGCGCTGGATCATCTGGGCGTCGGTCCGGCGGCGCGGGCCAAGGCGGTCTATGTCGATGGCCTGGTGCTGATGGATGCGGTCTCCGATGAACGCGTCTGCACCATTCCGCTGGATGAGCCTTTCCGCGAACGCTACCGCAACCCCTATGCCGTGATCCACCGCGCCGATCTGCATGGTGTGCTGCTGGAAGGCTGCCGTGCGCATGAACGCGTTGTCCTGCGCACAGCCTGCCGCGTGGTCGATTATGAAAACACCGGCAGCGGTGTCGTTGCCCTCACGCAAGGCGGCGAGCGGCTGGAAGCCCGGGCGCTGATCGGCGCCGATGGCCTGCGCTCAGCGGTGCGGGCGCGGCTGGTCGGCGATGGCGAGCCGGTGGTTTCGGGCCACACGACGTATCGCTCGGTGATTCCCACCGAACAGATGCCGGAAGAACTGCGCTGGAATGCCGCCACGCTGTGGGCCGGGCCGAAATGCCATATCGTGCATTACCCGCTGCAAGGCTGGAAGGTGTTCAACCTCGTTGCCACGGTGCATACCGATGCCAGGGAAGCCGTGGCCGGCGAGCCGGTGCCGACCGAGCTGGTGCGCCAGAGCTTCGCCCATGTCGCGGCGCGGCCACAGCGCATCATCCACGCCGCCGAAAGCTGGAAACGCTGGGTGCTGTGCGACCGCGAGCCGCAGGAAACCTGGATCGATGGCCGTGTCGCCTTGCTCGGTGATGCCGCGCATCCGATGCTGCAATACATGGCCCAGGGCGCCTGCATGGCGATGGAAGACGCGGTCTGCCTTGGCCGGGCACTTGAACAGGCCGGTAATGATCTTTCAACTGGCCTTGAAGCCTATCGCCAGGAACGGCTGCCGCGCACCACGCGGCTGCAATTGGCCTCGCGTGCCATGGGGGAATATGTCTATCACCCCGATGCCGCGCGCCGCCTGGCACGCAACGCCTGGCTCGGCGCCAAGACGCCGGTGGATTTCTACAACAGCCTCGACTGGCTTTACGGTTTTGGCGCGGCTTGAGCGTGCGGGAATGCAACGGTTGATGGGGTCTTATTCCTTGTCACCCTCGCGAAAGCGAGGGTCCCATTAAACTGAAATGGGATACCCGCATGCGCGGGTATGACAGGATTAAGAGGAAACTCGTGGATGGCCCGCCTTCGCGGGCCATGACGGGAAAAGAGTGCACTGTCCTGCGCTGAGTATCGCGTTGCCTAATTCGCCAAGGCCTGCTTGATCCAGGTGGCAATTTCGTCGCGGGAGGATTGCAGCACGCTGACATGGGTGCCCTTGATCGTCTGATAGACGCTCTTCGGGTTTGGCGGCAGGCGGTCGAAGATGTAGCTCTTGGCCACCGTGGTCAGCGGATCGTCGTCGCCGATGATCAGCAGCGTCGGCGTGCCGGCCGGTACTTTCTTCGCCATCTCACCCATCTCGGCTTCGCCGTTCGGATCGAAATAGCTCAAGTATTGCGCGGCGGTGAGGCGCACCGAGAGTGCCTTGCCCTGGTTGTTGTCCTTGAAGTCGCGCTTGGTATCGCCCTGTCCGGCGGCCACCAGGGCGCGGGCTTCATCGATGCTGGCGCGCACGGCGCCGTTCGGCCCCTGCTGCTGTGCATTATAGTAATAGTAAGGCACATGGCCCGGCGCCATCAGCACCAGGGCATCGACGCCGCCGCGTGTCGCGGCGTAGCTCAGTGCCCCGGCGCAGCCGATGGAATGGCCCAGCACCACTATTTTCGTGGCGCCGGCAGAGCGCAGCGCATCCAGGTTGCTCTTGATCTCGCCCATCGCCTTGGCCCAGTCGCCATCGATATAGCGATTGCCTGACCACGGCATGTCCGGCACGCGCACGCGCATGCCATCGGCTTCCAGCTTGGTGCGGATCGATTGCAGGCCGGGATTCTGCGGGCTGCCCGGATTCTTGCCATGCAGCAGCAACACGCCGACGGTTTCGGCGGCAAAGGACGAGGCAGTGGTGAAGGGCAGCGCCAGGCCAATGGCCAGGCACCAGAGCATTAAGCGGCGCAACATCGGATGTTCCTCTATTTTTTTGGGGACTGGGTTTTTGGGCTTAAGCCTTCTTCTGCGACACCATCAGGGCGTTGAAACGGCGCAGCGGGCTGCTTTCCACCGTCAATTCCTTGCGCGCGGCGAATTGCCAGTTCGGGTGGAAGACCGGAATGAAGGCCTGTTCCTCGATGGTGAGTTCCAGCGCCTGCTGGGTCATCGCGGTACGCTTGGCCGGATCCATTTCAATCGCCGCCTTCTGGATCACCGCGTCGATGGCCGGGTTGGAATGCTTGGTGCGGTTGGCGGTGCCCATGCCGCGCGCCGGATCGACGGTGTGGATCAGGGCGCGCGGGCCGATCAGGGCTTCCTCGGTGCCGTATTGCGCGATGAAGGCGGAATATTTCTGCGTGCTGGCCTGGCCGAAGAATACCGTGCCGGGCACGGCTTCGATGGCCACCTGCAGGCCAAGCCGGGTCCAGGTCTGGCCGATGGCCTGGGCGATGTCGCGGTCCTTCGGATAGCGGTCGTTGGTGGCATGCAGCGTGATCTTGAAGCCATCGGGATAGCCGGCCTCCGCCAGCAGCTTCTTCGCCTGGTCCGGATCGAAGGCATGCGGCTTGAGCTTCTGGCTGGTGCCTTCAAAGCTCGAGGGCATGAATTGCGAGGCCGGCGATACCGAGCCATCCATCAGGCGGCTCGCCATCAATTCGCGGTTGATGGCGAGCGAGAGCGCACGGCGCACCCGCTTGTCCTTCAGCGGGTTACCCTTCAGCGGCGGCTGGCCGTCCTTGGCCGAGATGAACGGGCTGTCGTCGCGGTCGGAATCCAGCGCGATGTAATGCACCACTGAACTCGGGCCGCTATACATGGCGTAGCGGGGATCGTCGCGCAGGCGCGGAATATCGCCCGGCGGCACTTCGTCGATGGCATCCACCTGGCCGGCGAGCAGGTTGGCGATGCGGGTTGGATCGCTCTTGATCACCTTCTCGACCACCTTGCCCCAGGCCGGCTTGCCGCCCCAATAGGCCGGATTGGCTTCCAGCACCAGGCGGTCGCCATTCACCCATTCCACCACCTTGTACGGCCCGGTGCCGACGCAGAAGGCAGCGCCGGTGTTGAAATCCGCCGTGGTGGCATTGGCCAGCGCGGCCGGAATGATGAACACACGCGAAAGATCGGCGGGCAGGGTCGGATTCGGCTCCTTGGTGTGGAAGCGGATCAGGTGGTCGTTCACCACCTCCATGCGGTCGATGGACTTGGTGAACTGGCTGAACAGGTTCGGGCTGTTCGGCACATTCGGCACGCGATTATAGGTCGCCACCACATCGGCGGCGGTGAAGGCGGCGCCATTGTGATACTTCACATCGCGGCGCAGCGTGAATTCCCACACCAGTTCGCTCACCAGCTTGTAGCCGGTGGCGAGGCCCGGCTGCACCCGCAGGCTGTTGTCCAGGGTCATCAGCGAATCGAAGATCAGGCTGTGGCTGGAGCCTTGCGGGAAGCCGTTGAAGAAATGCGGATCGAGGGTGTTCAGCTCCAGCTTGGTGCCGAGCGTGAGGGTGCCGGGCACCACGGTGGCTTGTGCCAGCGTTTGAGCGAGCGCCATGCCCGCCGGGGCCAGTACGCCAAGGGCGGTACCGCCCAGAATCAGTTCACGCCGGTTGATGTGATGCATTGCCCCCTCCGATATCAATTCATTAGTATGAGAACATTCTTCCCTCTGCTGTCAAACGGTACCGCCCCAAAACCATGACCAAACTGCCTCGCATCGCCTTTGGCGGCTTCATGCTCGAAAGCAACAATCATTCGCCGGTCGCCACCGAGGCCGAATTCCGCGATGCGGTATTGCTGGAAGGCGCCGAACTGCTGGCCGATATCGCCAAGCCGGCGCCGGAAGTGCCGCCCACCGTCACCGGCTTTACCAATGCCATGGATGGTTTCGGCGCGTGGCAGAAACTACCGCTGATCATGGCCGCCGTCGGTGCCTCGGGCCCGGTGGACCAGCCCTTCTTCGAATGGGTGGTGCGGCGCATGGTGGAAGAACTGGAACGCCATATCCGCGAGGGCGGGCCGCTGGATGCGGTATTCCTCTCGCAGCATGGTGCGGCGATTGCCACCGGCGATATCGATCCCGATGGCACGCTGTTCCGCGCCGTGCGCGGCGTGATCGGCCCGGATGTGCCGCTGCTCTGCACGCTGGATCTGCATGCCAATGTCAACCAGGCGATGGTTGATCTGACCCAGATGATGGTGAGCTACCGCTGCAATCCGCATACCGACATGGCGGATCGCGGCGCCGATTGCGCCCGGCATCTGCAACGGCTGCTGGCCGGCGAACGCCCTTCGCGCGGCTTCCAGAAGCTGCCATTCATTCCGCCCTCCACCTCGCAGAATACCAAGGCCGGGCCGTATGCCGACCTGATCGCCTTCGGGCAGCAGTATGTCGGCGAGGATGTGTGGGACGTCTCGATCAATTCCGGCTTCTCGCTTGGCGATACGCCAAAGAACGGCATGTCGGTGATCGTCACCGCCGACAGCCAGGCCCGCGCCGATCAGGTGGCCCGCGAGGTGGCGGCGCAGGCCTGGTCGACGCGGCATCGCTTTGTCGCCAGGCTCACCAGCATCGAGGATTGCACGGCCATGGCGCTCGCCGCCGGACGCGATGCGGCCAAGCCGGCTTTGCTGTTTGCCGATGTCGCCGATAATCCTGGCGGCGGCGGCGGCGGCAACACGCCCTATCTGCTGGAAGCCTTCCACAAGGCCGGCGTCGAGGGCTGCGCGCTGGGGCCGTTCTTCGATCCCGAACTGGCGGCGGAAGCGCATCGCTTAGGCGAAGGCGTGCAGTTTCCCGCCACCTTCAACCGCAAGCCTTCCACGGATTTCTCCGGCACGCTCACCCTGCCGGGCCGCGTGGTGAAACTCTCCGATGGCCTGTTCGTCGGCCGGCGCGGCATGGCGGCGGGGCGCCAGATGGATATGGGCAAGGCCGCCGCGATCCAGGTCGGCGGCATCACCGTGATCGTCACCACCTATCGCCATCAGGCGCTCGATCCGATGTTCTTCGAGAGTCTCGGCATCGACTTGCGCAAATTGCGCAGCCTGATCGTGAAGTCGCGCGGCCATTTCCGCGCCGGCTTCGACGATATCTTCAGCGATCAGCAGATCATCGAGGCCGATGCGCCGGGCCTCACCACGCCGATGTTGCAACGCGTGCCGTGGCGCGAAGTACCGCGCCCGATCTTCCCGCTCGACCCGGAGCTGGAGTGGGCGCCGGTTTGACCGCTTACGACGCGATCATCCTGGGTGCTGGTGGCGCCGGGCTGATGTGTGCCGCCGTGGCCGGCCAGCGCGGCCTCTCCGTGCTGGTGCTGGATCATGCGCCAAATCCGGGCGAGAAAATCCGCATCTCCGGCGGCGGCCGCTGCAACTTCACCAACCTGCATGCCACGCCGGCGAATTTCCTCTCGGCCAATCCGCGCTTCTGCGTCTCGGCCCTGAGCCGCTACAGCCCGAGCGATTTCGTCGCCCTGGTCGAGTCGCATGGCATCGCCTGGCATGAAAAGACGCTGGGGCAGCTTTTCTGCGACGGCTCGGCGAAGCAGATCGTGCAACTGCTGCTGGATGAATGCGCCAAGGGCCAGGCCGAAATCTGCATGGCCGAAACCATCACGGCAGTGACGCGCGACGAAGCCGGCTTCCAGGTCACCACCGACAAGGGCGGTTATCGCGCGGCGCAATTGGTTGTTGCCACCGGCGGCCTGTCGATTCCGAAAATCGGCGCCACGGATTTCGGCTATCGCCTGGCGCGGCAATTCGGCCTTGGCATCGTGCCGACACGGCCCGGCCTGGTGCCACTTACCTTCGCGCCGGACCTGCTGGCGCAACTGGCGCCGCTGGCCGGGCTTGCGGTGCCACAGATCGAAGCGCAAGCTGGAAAAGGCAGATTCCGCGAAGCCCTGCTGTTCACCCATCGCGGCCTCAGCGGCCCGGCAATCCTGCAAGTGTCATCCTACTGGCATGAGGGCGAGGCCATCACGCTGAACCTGGCGCCGGATACGGATGTATTCGCTGCCTTGAAGGCGGCGCGCGGCGCCAATCCGCGCCAGGAGCTTGCCACGGCGCTGGGGCAATGGCTGCCGAAACGGCTGGCGCAGCAATTGAGCGGCGAGGATGCGGCGCGGCGCCTGGCGGATCTGAATGATGCCCGTTTGCGTACTATCGCCGATCTGGTGCGGCATTGGCGGCTTATGCCCGTTGGCAGCGAAGGCTATCGCACGGCGGAAGTGACGCTGGGTGGCGTCGATACCGCCGACCTGTCGTCACAGACCCTGGCCGCCAAGGCGGTGCCGGGCCTGCATTTCATCGGCGAGGTGGTGGATGTCACCGGCCATCTCGGCGGCTTCAATTTCCAATGGGCCTGGGCCTCGGCGCAGGCGGCGGGCAAGGCGCTGTTCAAGCCCTGATTGGCCTGCTTGCGCCGCACCAATGCTCCGCGTAGCGTGCGGATCATCGGTGTGGCGGAGTGGGGATGACGAGGCGCCTGCGGTTTCTGTGCGTGATGCTTGCGGGCCTGTTTGCCGCCGCCGCCGTGGCGGCGCAAACCCGCCCACCTGCTGCCGGGATACCTGCCGCGCCTGAATCCGTGGTCATGGGCATGGGTGCCTTCCCGCCCTATCTGGTTTATGGCGATGGCGGGCCAAGCGGGCTGGCGGTCAGCCTGGCCAATGAGCTGTTTCCCGAAATCGGCCTGCGCCTGGTGCTGCGCGACATGCCGTTTGCCCGCGCCATGCAGGAAGCGCGCAGCGGCGGCGTCGAAGGCATGCTGCTGGCGGCGCCGCTGCCCGAGCGCGAAGCCTTTCTCGCCTTCACGCCGCCGGTCTTTTGCGAATACCGCGACCTGTTCGTGCGCCGGGGCGAGGAATTCGACTGGCGCCAGACCATTGCCGGCAAGACCATCGGCGTCGGCCAGGGCCTGAATTATGGCCCCATGTTCCAAAGCTGGATCGATGCGCGGCTGATCACACCGGTGCCGCTGTCCAATATGCCGCAATTGCTGGAAGTGCTGGCGCGCGGCCGCTTCGATGCGGCGCTGATTTCGCGCTCGGAAGCCGATGCCTTGATGTCAGCGCAGCCCGAACTGCGCCGGCTGGTGGTGCCGCTGGTGCCGCATATCACCGTGGCGCCGTTAAGCTTCGCCTTCGCCCGCAGCCATGATGGCGCGGCGCGTGCAGCCAGGCTCACGGCCGTGCTGCGCCAGCGCGGCCTGGTGAAAGACTGTGCCCTATGAGCCAGCCGTGACCGACTACTGGAATCTGACCCAGACCTGGGCCTGGATCCGCTGGCGCGATCCGGCCAAGGTCGCCGCCTTCAAGGCGGAGGGCCATATCGGCCTGGCTGAAGCCATGATGTTTCCCGATGGCACGCGCATCATCGAGGAGAATCACCGCGCCGCTCTGCTCGATGCCTTGCGCACAGGCCGCATCACCACGCAAGGCCAGGAAACCACGGCTGCTGCCCTGGTGTCGATTGCGCCCGACGATTGGCAGCGTATCGAGCCGGTGGCGCCGTCCCAGGCGCGGCATGCGGTTGCCGGCAACCGCCGCGTCGCCTGGCACGGCCTGCGCTTCGATGCCGCTGTTGCGATGCGGCTATGGCCGCCGATGACCGGCGTGTCGCTGAAGATTTAAGTGCCGCGTCCCCACAGGCCGCAATAGCGCCGCGCCACGAAAGGCAGGTTGCTGGCATAGCCGGGCCAGTTTTCATATTGCGGCAGCTTGAAGTCGCGCTCCGCCGTATCCCAGCATTTGCCGTCCTGCGCCAGCAGCTTCATCGCGGCGGAGGCATCTTCGAGGAATTTGAGCTGCGCGCGCACATCATCCTTGGTGCCCAGCCGGTCGTTCGGTCCCGGATGGCCGGGGATCAGGCGGTCCCAGTCCAGTTTCAGCATCTTCTTCATGAAGGCTTCGGTTTCCAGCGGGTGGAAATCGATCATGCCGCGGCCCGGCACGCTGCCGACCGGGATGGTATCGACGATGAAGACGATGCGCTCTTTCGGCAGCCGCATCACCAGCGTTGAATCCGAATGGTTCAGGCCGTGATAGCTCAGTTCCAGCACAGTGCCACCCAGCGTGATGGTGCGGCCCTTGTCGCCCACCACTTCATCGGGCAGCACGGTATGCGGGTCCATCAGCTTGGCCAGCCGGGTCTTGGCCTTGTGATGCGCCACAAAGATGGCGCCGGCTTCCTTGAACGCCTTGCCGCCGGCGACATGGTCGTAATGGTGGTGGCTGTAGATCACATATTTCACCGGCTTGTCGGTGACCTTGCGGATTTCCTCAAGATACTGCTGGCCGCCGAACGGCTTGCCATAGGCCACCGGATCGGTGGCGATCACGCCTTCCGCTGTCACCACGAACATCGCCTGGTGGCCGCCATTGCGGAATACATACACATTGTTGGTGCCGTCCACCTTGGTGGTCTGGATCGCCGGACGTGCCGGGGCTTGCTGTGCCTGTGCCTGGCCAGTTGCCAAAGCCGCCGCCGTAAGCAGCACGGCCATCATGGTACGAAGCGCCATGGTATGAAGCATTGTGTTTCCCCCGGATTTTCGTTGCGCGGAGTCTAGGCCCGCGCCGCCGGGGAGGCAAAAAACCTTTCCGTGATTACCAGCGCAACAGCCTGTGTCCCAGCAGGGCGCCCAGCGCGGTCACGAGCAGGCCGCTCAAGCCATACCAGGTGATGACGAAAAGCGGCGAATCATCCGGGCAATGCAGGGCATAGAAACTGGCGGCAATGGCGGCGGCAGCCAGCCCGGCCATGGCCCCGGCGCGAGCGCCGGAAACCGGGGCGCCGGCCCGCAAAGCGAACAGCAGGGCGGCCAGCGGCGCCAGCGCGAGCAGCGGAATTGCCGTCATGCAGATGGCGGCATTGCGGCCCACCAGGCGCGGCAGCCAGGCATCGCCGGGCAGCAGCAGCAATTCCGCCAGCACGGCGGCAGCCAGCACGGCCAGCACCGCCAGCAGCGGTTTCAGGCGCAGGGCCGCCTGCGGGTGATAGAGGCCGATGGCCTGGCGCAGAGCCAGCACCGCCAGCAGGGCCGCCACCGCCACTTTCAGCGGAAAGCGCCAGCTTTGCAGCGCCGCCAGGATATCGCCGCGCACGCCCAGTTCGATCAGCATGGCGATCAGCGCCACCAGGATACCCAGGGCCGGCAGCAGCCACAGCCGCAGCAGGGCATTGGGCGGCTTGGTGGCGGTATCGGCGGCCAGGGCATTGATCAGGTCATCGGTTTTCATGCGCTCCTCCCCCTATTGGCTCTTGCCGCGCGCCAGGCCGGCGAGGTGGCGCAAGGCGCGGTGCAGCGTGACGCGCACGGCGCCATCGCTCATGCCAAGCTGGCTGCCAAGTTCGCTGGCGCTGCGGCCTTCCATCGCCATGCCGGCAACAATGGCGCGCTGGCGCTCGGGCAGAGCATCCAGCAGCGCATTGGCATCGATGGCATGATCGGCCTGGGCAGCTTCGTTGCCTGGGGCGGCCAGTTCCTCGATTTCATCCAGCGGCAGATGCTGGCGGAAACCGCCCCGGCGCAGCGCATCCACCAGCTTGTGATGGGCGATGGCGCCAAGCCAGGGGCGCAGAGGTTGCGTCTGGTCCCAGGTATGGCGTTTGAGATGCAGTGCCAGCAGCGTCTCCTGCACGATATCCTCACATTCCGCATCCGGCCGGCCGGCCCGCGCCAGGCCACGCCGCACCAGCGGGCGCAGCTTCACCGCCGCCGCCTGCAGGAACAGGCGGTATGCAGCGGCATCGCCGCCATTGGCCGCGCGCAGCAGGTCGTCCAGTGCTGTCTCCTGTTCAGCCAAGCGGCTCTCTATCCTGTTTCGCAGCGGGTCGCCGGAACGTTACAGCCGCCCCGCCTAAAAAAACCAGTCGGCTTTTGCCTACACGCCCAGGGGCTTTTGCCTACACGAAAGCGTGAGCCTGTAACGCTTCGGCTCCGGCCGGCGAATACCTCTGTGCAAGCCAAGCCCGGCTCGCTTCATCGGAGAGAAACGTACCATGTCCCACCGCACCCTCAGCTTTGCCGTCGCCGCCACGCTTGCCACCGCCGTCAGCACCGCCGCCCTGCTTTCCTCGCCCGCCCAGGCGCAGACCTCGGGCGACAAGGAACGTTGCTACGGCATCTCGATGGCCGGCAAGAATGACTGCGCCTCCACCGGCAACAATTCCTGCGCTGGCACCGCCAAGATGGATTTCGAAAAGGCGGCCTGGAAGTATGTCGCCAAGGGCACCTGCGCCGGCATGCAGGTACAGCTGAAAGATGGCAGCAAGCGCATGGGCTCGCTTGAGCCGGTGAAGGGCTAAGCCCCTCATGCTGGTGGACCGCTCGCAAATTCGGCCGCTGGTCCGGCCACGCTCCGCGCTGCCCTGTCGCGCTGGTGTCGGGCTCAAGCCTGAACATTACGCCGCGATCCTGGAGCAGAAGCCGGAAGCCGCGCCGGATGTCGGCTGGTTCGAACTGCATCCTGAGAATTATCTCGGCGCGGGCGGTCCACCGCATTACTACCTCGAACGCATCCGCGACCGCTTTCCGCTGTCGTTCCATGGCGTCGGGCTTTCCATCGGCGGCGCCGGTCCGCTGGACCGCACGCATCTCACAGAACTGCGCGGTCTGATCGAACGCTACCAGCCGGCGCAATTCTCCGAGCATCTCGCCTGGTCGAGCCATGGCGGCGCCTTCCTCAACGACCTGCTGCCGCTGCCTTATACGCGGGAAACGCTCGATCTGGTCGCTGATCATGTCGATCAGGTGCAGCAGGCTTTGGGCCGCCGCATGCTGATCGAGAATCCCTCCACCTATCTCGGCTTCACCGGCAACACGATGGATGAAGTGGATTTCCTGGCGCAATTGTCGCTGCGCAGCGGCTGTGGCCTGCTGCTGGATGTCAACAATGTCTATGTCTCGGCGGTGAATAACGGCTTCAGCGCGGAAGCCTATATCGACCGTTTCCCGCTGTCGCTGGTGGGCGAAATCCACCTTGCAGGCCATGCCGAGAGCGATGACGGCGCATTGCTGATCGACAGCCATGATTGCGCCGTGCTGCCGCCGGTCTGGCGGCTCTATGAACGCGTGCTGCGGCGCGGCGGCGTTTTCCCCACGCTGATCGAATGGGATGGCGCGATTCCCGATTGGCGGATATTACTGGCCGAGGCGCGCCGCGCGGACACCCTGCTTGATCCGCAGCGATATGCACTTGCCGAGGCGAGTTGAATGAGCGCCGCCCTGCACAAGCTGCAAGCCGATTTTACGGCGGCCCTGCGCGACCCGGATCGGCCGCCGCCGGCTGCGATCCGTGCCACTTCTGCCGCGCAATGCCGTGCGCACTTCAATATCCACCGCAACAACATGCATGTCAGTCTGGCCGCCGTGCTGGAAGCGCGCTTTCCGGTGATCCGCCGCCTGGTGGGCGATGAATTCTTCCATGCCATGGCGCTGGTTTTCGTGCGCCAGCTTCCGCCGGCCTCGCCGGTGCTGGCGCGCTATGGCAAGGGCTTCGGCGCGTTCCTGCAAGACTTCGCGCCGGTGCGTGATCTGCCCTATCTGCCGGATATGGCGGCGCTGGAATGGGCGCGCAGCGAAGCCTATCACGCCGCCGATGCGCCTGCCGCCAGCATTGCCGATCTTGCCGCTTTGCCGGAAACGGCATTGCCCATGGCGCGCCTGCGGCTGCATCCGGCCTTGCGTCTTGAGGTGTCGGATTATCCCATCGTGTCGCTGTGGCAGACCAACAGCCACGATGCCGAGGTCAGGCCGCTCGGTGCCGAGATGCCGGGTGAAACCGCGCTGGTGACGCGGCCACTGCTTGACGTGCTGGTGATGGCGCTGCCGCCCGGCGGTGCGGCCTTCATCACGGCAGTGCAGGCCGGCGCCGGTTTTGCCGCAGCGGCCGATGCCGCGCTCGATCACGGCGCCGATCTGCCGTCTCTGCTTGCCACTCTGTTCGATGCCGGCGCCATTACCGGCATTGCGGCTGGCTGATCACGTCAACGAGGAAACCATGACCATAGGAATTACGCCCCTGGTGGCGCTGTTCGGACGCATCCCGCATGACCTGATCGCGCTGCTGGCGCGTCTCGGCATTGGCATCGTGTTCCTGCGCTCCGGCCTGCTGAAATGGGATGGCTGGGCCGATGGCACCACGCAGGCGCTGTTTCGCGAGGAATACCGCCTGCCGTTGCTGCCGCCGGAACTTGCAGCACCCCTGGCAATGACTGCCGAACTATCGTTGCCGCCGCTGCTGCTGCTCGGGCTGGCGACGCGCTTCGCGGCGCTGGCGCTGCTCGGCATGACTCTGGTGATCCAGCTTTTCGTCTATCCCAATGCCTTCGATACCCACGCCACCTGGGCCGTGGCCTTGCTCTACCTGATCAAACACGGCGGTGGCGCGGTTGCGCTGGACCGGTTGATCGGCGGCAGGCTGGGCTAGGGCGGCTCAGCTTTCCTTGCCCAGCACGCGATGCAGCTTGCGCAGCAGGCGGCGCCGCTCAGCGTCGCTGTTGGCGTGGCGTAACTGCTGCTGCACCTGCAGCATCAGCAGCGCATAATCATTATGCCAGTCATGCCCTGCCACGGCTTCCGCTTCGGCATAGCGATCAAGCCGCTTGCGTGGGCTGGCCGCTTTCAGCAGGCGCGGATGCGGCGCTGCCAGATCGTAGCATTCATCCAGTTTCGGCACTGTCACCAGCGGCGCGGTTTCACCCCAGCCGGCGATGGTGCTGCGCAAAGCCGCGATGGCATCGGCCTCGCCATGCGTCAGCAACAGGCCGCGCCGCACCGGCAGCCGGTCGCGCAGCCAATCGAGCAATTCATCATGGTCGGCATGGCCGGAATAGATTTCCAGCTTGCGGATGCGGGCGCGCACCTGCACTTCGTCGCCCTGGATGCGTACCGGATTGGCGCCCTGTTCCAGCAGCGCGCCGAGCGTGCCGGCGGCTTGATAGCCGATCAGCAATACGGTGGCATTGGGGCGCCAGAGGTTGTTTTTCAGGTGGTGGCGGATGCGGCCGGCCTCGCACATGCCGGAGGCGGCAATGATAATGGCACCGCCGCTCACCTGCTCGATCTGCATGCTTTCCTGCACACTGCGGGTGAAATGCAGGCTGCCGCCCTGGAACGGCTGGCGCTCGCTGCTCTGCACGCCATTGGCCTTGTGCAGATAGCGCGCGAAAACATTGGTGATATTGGTCGCCAGCGGCGAGTCGACAAATACCGGCACACGCTTCACGGCGCCTTCCGCCATCAGCCGCGTCAGGTCGGCGAGCAATTCCTGGGTACGTTCCACGGCGAAGGCCGGGATCACCAGGTTGCCGCCGGCAGCGAGCGCGGTATTCACTTCGGTGGCCAGCACGGCACGGCGGCCGGCATCGTCCAGCTTTGGCCGTGGCCGCCCGCCATAGGTTGATTCCATCACCACCACATCCAGCGCCCTGGGTGCTTCGGCGATTTCCTGCAATGCCTTGTGTTCCGGCCCGATATCGCCCGAGAACAGCAGCCGCAGGGTCTCGCCGCCGCTTTCCGCTTCCAGTTCGATGGAGGCGGCACCGAGGATATGGCCGGCATTCCAGAACCGCGCGCGCAGCCCCGGCACCACCTCGAACCAGCTGTTGAAATCGCGTGGCAGCAGCAATTGCAGGCTGGCCTGGGCGTCGTCTGCGGTATAGATCGGCTGCACCACGCCAAGGCCGCGGCGCTGGTTGCGGCGATTCAGCCGCTCCACTTCCATTTCCTGGATACTGCCGGAATCCGGCAGCATGAAATGCAGCAGGTCAACCGTGCCGGGCGTGGCGTAGATCGGGCCGCCATAGCCGGCCTTGGCCAGTTTCGGCACCAGGCCGCTATGGTCGGTATGGGCATGGGTGAGCAGCACGGCGGCGATGTGGCGCGGATCGAACGGCCAGGCTTCGTAATTCAGCTGCTTCAGGGTCTTGTCGCCCTGGAACATGCCGCAATCGATCAGCACGGCCTGATTGCCGATTTCCAGCCGGTAGCAGGAGCCGGTGACGGTGCCGGCGGCACCATGAACGCCAAGACGCAGACTCATGGTGCGGCCTCCTCCCTGCCTGCGGCACCGTTGATGCGGTAGCCGCTATCCTGTTGCGCCAGTTCGGCGGCGAAGCCGAGATCGGCGTCCAGCCCGGCATGAATGCGGTAAAGCGGTTCGCCTGCGCGCACCGGTTCGCCGATCTTGCGCAGCAGGTCAACGCCGGCATGCTTGAAGGCCGGCGCGCCCGCCATGCGTGCCACCCGCGCAATGCGCAGGCAGTCGATGCCGCTGACCACGCCACTGGCCGGCGCCGGCACTTCGCGGCTGGTGGCGCTGGGTGCCGGGATGCCGGGGCTGGCGCCCTGCGCCTCGATCAGCCTTTCCATGGCGCGCAGAGCGGCACCGCTTTCCAGCAATTCGCGGGCGCGGCGGATGCCTTGCCCGCCCTTCACTGCTACATCGGCTTCGATCAGTGCGCCGGCCAGCAGCAGGGCGCGTTCGCGCAGATCGGTCGGTGCCGTGGCCTCGTTGCGCAGCACCGCCATCACGTCGCGCGCCTCCAGTACCGGGCCGATGCCGCGGCCGATCGGCTGGCTGCCATCGGTGATGCGGATGTCCAGCGACAGCCCGATGGCGCCGCCGACATACTCGAACAGCTTGCGCAGCCGCACCGCATCGCCCTGGCTGCGCAGCTTGGCGCTGGGACCCACCGGCATGTCGAGCACCAGGTGGCGCGATCCGGCGGTCAGTTTCTTCGACAGGATCGACGCCACCATCTGCTCGCGCGTGTCGATGCCGAGCGGGCGCTCCACGGTGATCATCACGTCATCGGCTGGCGACAGGTTGACCCGCCCGCCCCAGACCAGGCAGCCACCGATGCGATCAACGATGGTACGCATCTCGTCGGTGCCGATATCCACGCGGGCCAGCACTTCCATGGTATCGGCGGTGCCGGCCGGAGAGGTGATGGCGCGCGACGAGGTTTTGGGAATCGTCAGGCCGTGGGCCATCGCCAGCGGTACCACGATCATCGAGGTGCGGTTGCCGGGGATACCGCCGATGCAATGCTTGTCCACCACCAGCCGCTCGCCCCAATCCAGCCGGCGCCCGACATTGGCCATGGCGCGGGTGAGGCGCAGCACTTCCTCCACGGTCATGAAGCCGGCGCAGCCGACCAGGAAGGCGGCAACTTCCATCTTGCTGTAGCGCGAGGCGGCGATATCGCCGATCACCGCGGCGTATTCGGCATCGCTCAGTTCGTGGCCCTCGATCTTGCGGCGCAGCGCCTCCAGGCTGTCCACCGGGCGCGGATGCGCGATGCGCACCGAACTGCCCTGGGCCATGCCGAATACCCGGAAGGCTTCTTCCGAAAGACCCAGTTCATCGCCCTGCAGCAGGGCGGGATCATCCACGATATTCAGGGTCGCCAGCAGGCAGGCGCCGCCTGTCGCGCGGATCTCGATCTTGCCGAGCGCCTGGAATTCATCGGCGCGATAATGGCCGCAGGCGCGGCTGAGATAGGCGATGCTTTCGCGGTGGGTGTCGATGGCGATGCGTTTCAGTTTCAGCATGATGCGGTGCGGGATGGTTTTTCTGTGGTATTTGCCTCTCACCCGGTCGCCAGTCTAACCTTGGCGGCAGCGGCGGGCCAGCCACGGCGCGCCGCGAAGGGCTAAAGGGAGGAAGCATGCGCCTGCTGCTGCCGATGCCGGGCAATCAGGCCCTTGCCACGGAGCTTGCCCGGCTGGGTGCCGGCCCCTGCGGCGCGGTCGAAACCCGGCATTTCCCCGATGGCGAAAGCTATGTGCGCCTGCATGGCGAACTGCAGGGGCGCGAGGCGGTGCTCGTCTGCACGCTTGCCGCACCCGATCCGCTGCTGCTGCCGCTGGTCTTCGCTGCCGATGCGGCGCGCGATCTCGGCGCCGCCCGGGTCACGCTGCTGGCGCCCTATCTCGCCTATATGCGGCAGGACAAGCGCTTCCAGGCCGGCGAGGCGGTGTCGTCGAAAAGCTTCGCCGCCATCCTGTCGCGGCATGTCGACCGCCTGATCACGGTCGATCCGCACCTGCATCGCTATCCTGCGCTTGATGCGCTTTACACCATTCCCGCCCAGGCGCTGCATGCCGCGCCGCTGCTGGCCGATTGGATCGCGGCGGCGGTGCCCGATGCGCTGCTGCTCGGGCCGGATGCGGAAAGCGAACAATGGGTGGCGGCGGTGGCGGCGCGGGCCGGTGCGCCGCATGCGGTGCTGGCCAAGACCCGCCATGGCGACCGCTCCGTCGAAATCGCGCTGCCCGATCTTTCGGCCTATCGCGGCCGCCAGCCGGTACTGGTGGATGATATTGCCTCCTCGGGCCGCACGCTGATGCAGGCGGCACGGCTGCTGGTGGCGTTGGGCCTGCCCAAGCCAGTCTGCGTTGTGGTGCATGCGCTGTTCGCCGGCGATGCCTATGCCGCCCTGCAACCGCTGGCCAGCCGCATCGTCTCCTGCGATAGCGTGCCGCATCCCAGCAACGCCATCAGCCTGGCGCCGCTGCTGGCGGCGGCGCTGTAGGGGGAATCGGGATTTACGCCGTCAAAGGGGTATAATAAGAACGTGCATCGACTTCAAATCGACCAGAAATATTGATTTTCCAATAGAAATGGCCTGATAGGAGTGCGGCGGAACAAGCCGCAATGAACCGCGATTAGGCGATGCCGGAATGCGGTTCGGGCGGCGCGGATTTCATGAATTCAGTTTGCCGGGGTATTAACCTGGGCGGCAATCGGAAAGGCTGGGTTGGTGGAGCCGAGGGGAATCGAACCCCTGACCTCCTCATTGCGAACGAGGCGCTCTCCCATCTGAGCTACGGCCCCAGTCCGTTCCGGCCCGCATACGCAATTTTGCGGGCGGCATGCTTGTAGCCAAGGCGGCCCGGTTTGTCCACACCCCTATTCGGGGATTTTCCGGCGCCGCCGGTTCTCCCGGGCCATGGCTGGCCCCTGTTGTTGCCAAGCCGGGCGGCAGCCGGTATCAAGGGCCATCCCGTCCCGCCGGTTATTTTCGAGGAACCTCGATGTACGCGCTGATCTGGCTGATCGACACCCTGATCGGCCTCTATATCTGGCTGCTGATCGCCTCGGCGATCCTGAGCTGGCTGGTTGCCTTCAACGTCATCAACACGCGCAACCGCTTCGTCTACCTGCTGGGCGATTTCCTCTATCGTGTCACCGAGCCGGCCCTGCGGCCGATCCGCCGCGTGGTGCCCAATCTCGGCGGCCTTGATATCTCGCCGGTGCTGCTGATCCTGCTGCTGATGTTCGTGCAGCGGCTGCTGGTGCAGGATCTGGCGCGCCTGCTGCTCTAAAGCCGGCTGCCCTGAAACCGTATGCCGAAATCGGCGGCGGCCTGCGGCTGCTGGTGCGGCTGACGCCGAAGGCGGCGCGCGATGGCGTGCAGGGCCTCAAGGCGGCGGCGAATGGTGGCGTGGAACTGGCCATCGGCGTCACCGCCGTGCCGGAGAAGGGCAAGGCCAATGCGGCTTTGCTCAGGCTGCTGGCGAAGGAGCTGGGCGTGGCTGGCCGGGATTTGCGCCTGGCCGCCGGTGAGACCGACCGCCACAAGCAGGTGGCGCTGGCAGGCGATGCGGATGAATGGCGGGCGCGGCTCGATGCCTGGCTCGCTGGATTGAAGACAAAGGATTGACGTGATGACCGCCCAGAAAACGCAAGCCCGGCTGATCGAAGGCAAGCCCATCGCCGCCGAACTGCGCGCCGAAGTGGCCGCGAAAATACCCGGCTTCGTGGCGCGCAAGGGCCGCGCGCCGGGTCTTACCGTGGTGCTGGTGGGCGAGGACCCGGCAAGCCAGGTCTATGTGCGCAACAAGGGCGTGCTGACCCGCGAGGCCGGCATGGTCTCCGACGAGATCAAACTGCCGGCCAGCACCAGCCAGGCCGAACTGCTCGGCGTCGTGGCGCGTCTCAATGCCGATGAGCGTGTCGATGGTATCCTTGTGCAGATGCCGCTGCCCGGCCATATCGACACCCAGAAGATCATCGAGGCGATCGACCCGGCCAAGGATGTGGATGGCCTGCATCCGGTGAATGCCGGTATGCTGGCGCAGGGCATGGAAGCCCTGGTGCCGTGCACGCCGAAGGGCTGCATGATCATGCTGGAAAAGATTGGCGCCCAGGTTGCCGGTGCCAATGCCCTGGTGATCGGCCGCTCGATCCTGGTCGGCCGTCCGATGGCGGCCTTGCTGATCGGCGCCTCGGCCACCGTCACCGTGGCCCATTCCCGCAGCCGCGACCTGCCCGGCCTGTGCAAGGCGGCCGATATCGTGGTCGCCGCTGTCGGCCGGCCGGAGATGGTGCGGGGCGAGTGGCTCAAATCCGGCGCCATCGTCATCGATGTCGGCATCAACCGCATCCCGAAAGAGGACGGCAAGACAAGGCTGGTCGGCGACGTGCATTTCGCTTCCGCTGTCGAAGTCGCCGGCGCCATCACCCCGGTGCCCGGCGGCGTCGGCCTGATGACCACCGCCTGCCTGCTCGGCAACACGCTCACGGCTGCCTGCCGCCGTGCCGGGATCGATCCCGGCGCGCTGTAAGCCCTGGGCCGGGATCGATCCCGGCATGCTGTAATTTGCTTTTTGTCACCCTCGCGAAAGCGAGGGTCCCATTCGGGTTGGAAATGGGATACTCGCTTTCGCGGGTATGACGGGAAAAGGCGGACAGCCTTCCCCGACGACAGGCTTCCCCGACGACAGGCTTCCGCTTCGGCTGAATCCGGCTAAGCTGGCGCCATGGGGAAACGCCTGCCGCCTTTGCTCGCGCTCGAAGCCTTCGATTCCGCCGCCCGCCATATGAGCTTCAAGGCGGCCGCCGCCGAGCTTAACCTCACGCCCTCGGCGATCAGCCACCGGGTGAAGGCGCTGGAGCGCCATCTCGGCCTGCCGCTGTTCCGTCGCCTCAACCGCGAAATCCGCTTCACCGAAGCCGGCCAGGATTATTTCGGCAGCGTGCGCCGCGCATTGGATGAAGTGGCGCGTGCCTCGCAGCGCTTGCAGGCGCCGAGCCAGGGCGATGAATTGCGGGTTTCCGCCGTGCCCTTCATCGCCGCTGCCTGGCTGATTCCCAATCTGGAAAGTTTCCTCGACAGCCAGCCGGGGCTGCGGCTCTATGTTGAATCGACCCAGCGCAATGCTGATTTCGCCCGCGATCCGGTGGATGCGGCGATCCGCTGGGGCCATGGCCGCTGGCCCGGCCTGTCCGCCACGCGGCTCGCCAGCATCTCGGTAACACCGGTGGCCTCGCCGAAGCTGATGCAGAGTGGGGGCGGTTTGCGCGCATTGACGCGGCCGCGCGACCTGCGCGACCACACGCTGATTCATTTGAGCTACCTGCCGAAAGCCTGGGGCCGCTGGCTCGCCGCTGCCGGTGTCGCAGGTCTGAAGCCGAAGCGGGAAATCTGGGTCGATAACATGCAGCAGGCGATCGATGCCGCCGAACGCGGCATCGGCATCACGCTCGGCGTCACGCCGCTCTTGGCGCCGCGCCTCTTGGAACAGCGGCTGGTGATGCCGTTTGGCCTGGAATTGTCGGAGAACTACGCCTACTGGTTCGTCTGCCGCCGTGCCGAGGCCGACCGGCCGAGGCTGAAGGCGTTGCGCGAGTGGCTGGTGCAGCTGCTGGCCCAGGCCGATGTCCAGATGAAATTGCTTCAGGCGAAGCAGCCGTTTTAGCGGTTGCGGCCTGGCCGGCCCGGCGCCAAGGTCGCGCCATGAATACCGAACCGGAAGCAATCACACTCACCGCCAGCGATGGCCGCCGCCTCGCCGCCACTTATTACGCGCCGCAGGGCAGCGATGCGGGCTTGAGCCTGCAGATCAATTCCGCCACCGCCGTGCCGCGCCGCTATTACGATGCTTTCGCCCGCCATATGGCATCGCGCGGCATCGCCGTGCTGAGCTTCGATTATCGCGGCATCGGCGAGTCGCGCGGCGGCCCGGCGGCAGCGATGGAACATTGGGGCGCGCTGGATGCCGTGGCCGCCACCGCATGGCTGAAGGCGAAGCGGCCTCAGGCCCGGTTGGCCCTGCTCGGCCATTCCTTCGGTGGCCAGGTGCTGGGCCTCTCGCCGCATCTCGGGGATTTCGCCGCCGTGCTGCTGGTTGGTTCGCAAAGCGGCTATTGGCGCCACTGGCCCAGCCTGCGCGCCAAACTGCGCATGCTGACGCTGTGGTATCTGCTGATCCCGGTGCTCACCAGGCTGCAGGGCCAGATGCCCGGCGCGATTTTCGGCGGCGAGCCATTGCCGCGCGGCGTGGCGCTGCAATGGGCGCGCTGGGGCCGCTCGCGGCATTATATCAGCGATGAACAAGGCCAGCCGCTGCGGCCCCATAACCATCTGCTGCGCGCCCCCTTGCTCAGCATCAGCTTCGCCGACGATACGATTGCGCCCAGGCAGGCCGCCGATGCGCTGATGGCGTATTACCCGCAGGCGCAGGTCGAGCGCCGCCATGTCGCGCCCGCCGATTGGGGCCTGGAGCAGATCGGCCATTTCGGTTTCTTCCGCCGCGCCATGCCGGTGCGGCATTGGGACATGGCTGCCGACTGGTTGCTGACGCAAGCCGGCCTGATGACGCGCGCCGCCTGATCCGTTATAGCGGGCGGCATGTGGATCGGGCCCATATGGATCGGGGTGGCTGCCGGCCTCGGTGCCGGCGCGCTCTGGGGCCTCACCTTCATCGTGCCGCTGCTGGTGCCGGAATTCGGCGCCGTGCTGATCACGGCGGCACGCTATCTCGCCTATGGTTCGCTCTCCCTGCTGCTGCTCTGCCGCAAGCCGCTGCTGGATCTGCTGCGCCTCCATTGGCGCGCGCTGCTGGGCTTGGCGCTGCTTGGCAATCTCGGCTATTCGGTGCTGATGGTGCTGGCGGTGCAGCGCACCGGCGCCGCGCTCACCGCCCTGATCATCGGCTGCCTGCCCATAATGGTGCCGCTTTCGGTGGCCTGGCGCGATGCGGCGTTGCTGCGCCGCCTCAGTCTGCCGCTGGCGCTGATCCTGGCCGGCCTGCTGCTGCAACAGGCGCCGCTATTAGATGGCCAACTGGATTGGTTCGGCTTGAGCGCCGCGCTCGGCGCCTTGGCGGTGTGGAATATCTATGCCCTGCTCAATGCGCGGCATCTGGCGCGGCATCCCGATCTCGATCCGGCCGACTGGTCGTCACTGATCGGGCTTGGCTGCCTGTTCGGCCTGCCGCTGCTGCTGCCGCTGTTTCCACTTCTCGATGGCGGTATACCGGATGTGCCGGCAGCGGCCTGGTGGCTGCTCGGCGGTACGGCTCTGCTCACCGGCCTCGGTTCGGCCTGGGCCGCCACCTGGGCCTGGAATGTCGCCTCTCGCCGCCTGCCGGTGGCCCTGGCCGGGCAGTTGATCGTCTCGGAAACCCTGTTCGCGCTGCTCTATTCATTCCTGCATGAAGGCCGTGGCCCGGATGGGCGCGAATTGCTGGCCATGCTGCTGGTGATCGGCGGCGTCAGCCTGGGTGTGCGTATACTGCACCCCAGGCCCTGAATATGCCCAGGCCCTGAATATGCCCAGGCCCTGAATATGCTGGGGCCCTGACTTGTGGCAGTATCTTCCGCAATCAGGGAGGAACCATGCCGCTGCCGCAGCCGATCCACGACCGCATCCAGACTCTGCTGATCAACTCGCCGCTCGGCAGCCGCCTCGGGCTGTGCCTGCTGGAAGCCGAGCCCGACCGCGTTGTGCTCGGCCTGCCGTTCCAGCCTGGTAATGTCACGGTGGGCAGCATGGTGCATGGCGGCGCCATCGCCACCCTGATCGATGTATCCGGCATGGCTGCCGCCGTTTCCAACGCGCCGCCGGAAAGCCAGCACCGCGCCGCCACCGCCTCCCTGGTGGTGAACTATCTCGGCCCGGCGAATGGTGTGGAAATCCGCGCCGAAGCCTGCGTGCTCAAGCGCGGCAAGTCGCTGGTGGTCAGCCGCATCACGGTGCGCGATGTGGCCGGCAATATCGTCGCCGACGGCACGGTCACCAGTAAATTGGGCTAGCCTGTCACAGAACGGGTGGCTGGCGCGTCTTATGGGCAGCGAAACCGGAGATAGCCATGAATCATGCCCTGACTGAAAAACTTGCCCGTGTCGAAGCCTCGGAAACCCGGCTCGGCGGTGT
The DNA here is from genome assembly GCF_965278975.1 of Ferrovibrio sp. Classification (GTDB taxonomy): domain Bacteria; phylum Pseudomonadota; class Alphaproteobacteria; order Ferrovibrionales; family Ferrovibrionaceae; genus Ferrovibrio. The sequence continues at coordinate 1,261,953 of NZ_OZ257126.1, read as the reverse complement.
CCGCCTGGATTACATGCGCGAGATGGCCGCGCTGGGTTCCGCCGTGTTCGAGCGCATGGAGGCGTTCGGCGCGCTGGCGCATCAGGCTGGTGCATTGAACCCGGAACAGGCCGCCATCATCCGCTTCGCCACGCTGGGCGCCATCCAGGCCGATGATTGCGGTGAATGTGTGCAGATCCATGTCAATCTCGACCGCGCCGCCGGCACCGATCCGGCTTTGCTGCGCCTCGCCCTGGCGCGGCAGCCGGAGAAGCTGCCGCCACATTTCGCTCTCGCCTGGCGCTTCGGCCAGGCCGTGGCCCAGAATGCCGATGAGATGGAGGAACTGCGCCAGGAACTCGAAGCCGTGCTCGGCCGCGCCGCGATGTTCGAACTCGGCTTCGCGCTGGCCTGCATGCGGGTCTACCCGACGCTGAAGCGCGCGACCGGCTATGCCTTGAGCTGCGCGAAAGTCGAGATTGCCGCATGAGCGATCACGCGCAGGTTTTCGAGCGCCACCGCCGCCGTCTGCAGGCCTTGGCATACCGCATGCTCGGCAGTCTGGGCGAAGCCGAGGATGCGGTGCAGGATACCTACCTGCGCTGGCACGGCCAGGAGATCGGCGCCCTGCGCAGCCCGGAAGCCTGGCTGGTCACCGCCTGCACGCGGCTCTGCATCGACCGTCTGCGCGCGGCGAAAGTGGAGCGCGAAGCCTATACCGGGCCGTGGCTGCCGGAACCGGTGGTCGGTCCCGATGCCGGCTTCGAGGTCGAGCTGGCGGAAAGCCTGTCGATGGCTTTCCTGCTGGTGCTGGAGCGCCTGTCGCCGCCGGAGCGCGCCGCCTATCTGCTGCGCCAGGCGTTTGATTACGATTATCCGCAGATCGCCGACATCATCGGCAAGTCGGAAGCCGCCTGCCGGCAATTGGTCAGCCGTGCCGAAAAGCATCTGCGCGAGGGCCGGCCGCGCTTCGATGCCGATGCATCCGCCGCGCGTGATCTGGCGCGGCGTTTCGCGGCAGCGACCGAAAGCGGTGATCCGGCGGCTTTCGCCGGCCTGCTCGCCGATGATGCCATCCTGTGGTCGGATGGTGGCGGCAAGGCAATTGCGGCGCTGAACGTGATCCATGGCGCCGACCGCTGCGCCCGCTTCTTCGCCGGTATCGCGCGCAAGCGCCGCGATGGCCATAGCCGCCAGCTTTGCCGCGTCAACGGCCAGCCCGGCTATATCGTCTATGAGAACGGCGCGGTGGTGTCGGTATTCACCTTCGATATCGCGGATGGCGTGATCCGCGGCATCTTCGTGGTGCGCAACCCGGACAAGCTGGCGCGGCTGGAGGCGCTACACTAGACCGAGGCGAAGCAGTTTGCCGAAGCCCGGCACGGCTTCTTCAACGCCGCCGAGCCGCAGGCAATGCCAGGCCAGCGCCTGATTGCTGGTGACGATGGGCTTGCCGATTTCCTGCTCCAGTGCCTCGATCTGCGGTACCAGGCGCAAGGCCGTGCAGGAAACGAATACCGCATCGGTATCCGGCGCCGCCTTGCTGAGTTCGAGCACCGCCTGCACGGCGGTTTCCGGTGTCACGCGGTTCACCATGCCGCCATTGGCGATGTTCCAGGATGCCATCGCCGGCACTTCGAAACCCTGCTCCAGCAGATAGCCGCGCATGGCGCGGTTCACTTCATCCTGATAGGGCGAAAGAAACGCCAGGCGGCGCGCGCCCAGCCGGCGCAAAGCCGTGCAGCCGGCTTCCATCGGCGTGGTGCAGGGTATATCGGGCCGCGCCTGGCGCAGCAATTCATGCACGCGCGGAATGCCGATGCTGAGCGAACCGGATGTGCAGCCAAACGCCATCACTTCCAGCCGCAGGCCGGGCAGCAGCAGAGAAGCCGCGTCGGTGAGGCCGCCTTCCATGCGGCGCAGCGTTTCCAGGTTCACATTGCCGGCATGATGCAGGATGCGGGTGACGTAATGCGCCACGCCGGGCTGGTCCCAGATGCGGCGGCATTCCTCCTCGATGGTCTGGTCACCGGAAAGCGCGATCAGGCCGATGCGCAGCCGTGGCCCCATGCCGGTATCCAGCTCATAGGGCATCTGCTGCAGGTCGATAGCAAGGCCAGGATCGGTAGCGGGGGCGGCGGACATGGCAAAGGCTCCTTCTTTTTGCCAGCCTGCCACAGGCGGCGCGAGAAGGAAACCGTAATTGACCAATTCGTCAATAACGTACCTTTCTTTGTCATTCTTGCGGAAGCGAGAATCCCATTTTTACCAACAAATGGGACCCTGTAAGCGCGTGAACGCCAAAGGCGTTCATGGGCGCACAGGCCCGAAGGGCCTTCGCGAGGGTGACAAGAGAGGAAGAGCGCGTGCGCCGTCCCTTAAGCCAGCACGCGGCGGGACAGCGCATCCTCGATGGCGTCCCAGATCTCGGCTTCGATCTTGGTGCCGTTGAAGCGGTTGATCTGCTGGATGCCGGTGGGCGAGGTGACGTTGATTTCGGTGAGATAGTCGCCGATCACATCGATGCCGACGAAGATCAGGCCGTCGCGCTTCAGATGCGGGCCGATCATCTCGCAGATTTCTTCCTCGCGCCGGGTCAGCGCGGTCTTTTTCGGCTGGCCGCCGACATGCATGTTGGAGCGCGCCTCGCCTTCCGCCGGCACGCGGTTCACAGCACCCGCCGGGCGGCCATCCACCAGGATGATGCGCTTGTCGCCGGCGCGCACTTCGGGCAGGTAGCGCTGCACGATCACCGGCTCGCGGCTCAGCTTGGTGAACATCTCATACAGCGAGCCAAGATTCTCGTCGCCCGGCTTCAGGTGGAACACGCCGGCGCCGCCATTGCCGAACAAAGGCTTGAGGATGATGTCCTTGTGTTCCGCGCGGAATTCCTTGATCGCCTCGAAGTCGGACGAGATCAGCGTCGGCGGCAGCAGGCCGTCGAAATGCGTCACATAGAGCTTTTCCGGTGCGTTGCGCACCGCCACGGGGTTGTTCACCACCAGGGTGCGCGGATGGATATGCTCCAGCAGATGCGTCGCGGTGATATAGGCCATGTCGAAGGGCGGATCCTGGCGCATCAGCACCACGTCCATCTCGGCCAGATCAATCAGTTCCGGCGCGCCGAGCGTGTAATGGTTGCCGCGCTCATGGCGCAGCCGCAGCGGGCGAGCGCGGGCCAGCACGCGGCGGTCATGGAAACTCAGATCCTTGGGCAGGTAATGCCACAGCGCATAGCCGCGCGCCTCGGCCTCCAGGCCGAGCACGAAGGTGCTGTCGCCATCGAAATCGATGCTTTCGATGGGGTCCATCTGGATCGCCACCTTCAACGCCATGGCCGTGGTCCTTCTACTGCTTCTAGTTAAGCTGACGGCGAATGTGGTGCAGAAAGGCCTGCGCCTCAAGGCTTGCGCCTTCGCTTCCTGACAATACCAGGAAGCGTTCCGTGGCCGCGATGGATTGCCGGATGCGGCCGCGCTTCTCCTCCACCAGGCCCAGTTCGCGCCAGGCCGGGGCGAAATTCGGTGCCAGCATCAGCATGCGGTCCAGCATGTCGGCGGAGCGGTCGATATCGCCGGCCTTCCAGGCCCGCGCCTTGATATTGTTGGCCAGCCTGAGCAGCACCTCGCGCGCCTTCATCGGGCGCACATGCTCGGGCCGCAATTCCTGCTCGCCGCTGATCCGCCGCAGCAATTCGTTCATGATCGGCGGATCGGCGATGCGGCCCAGATGGAACGGGTCCAGCACCAGGCTGCCATCCTCGCCCTCCACGCGGATCAGGAAATGGCCGGGGAAATCCAGGCCATCGACGCGCCAGCCCTGCGCGCGACCGGCATGGATATAGAGGATGCCGAGGGCGATGGGCAGGCCGAGGCGGCGTTCGATCACCCGCATCAGGTCGGCATTGGCCGGATCGTCATAGGTGTCGTTGTCGCCGCGATAGCCGAATTCGCCCGTGATCACCGCCGAGAGTGCCAGGGCGCGGGTGCCGGCCTCAGGGCCGGCTTCGGCGGCGGCCAGCGTTGTCACCAGATCGCCGAGATGGCGGCGATAGGGCGCGAGATCGGCCAGCGGGCGGTCCAGAGCCGCCAGCAGCAAGGCGGCCTCGGCAATATCAAGCTGGTCATCCGGCACGGCGCCCAGCGCCCGCAGCGCCGTCTCGATCGCCTCTGTGCCGGTGGCCGTCATGCGCCCGCTACACCGGCCGGCGGCGCGGATCGTTCTTCAGATACACATGGCTGACCACGCGGCGCACGCCCTTGATGGTGCGGGCATGGTCGGTCACGCGCGTCAGCTCGGCCTCGCTCTGCGCCAGGCCCATCAGGTAGATCACGCCGTTCACGGTGTCGATGCTGTAGTTGATGTCCACCACGGTGGAATCACCGGTCAGCTTCACGCGCAGCTGGCTGGTGATCCAGGTATCGTTGGCGGAATCCATCAGGCTGCCGCTCGGCGCGATCACCAGTTCGTTGATCACTTCCACGGCGCGGCCCTGGCTCCAGGCCAGGCGCTCGGCCTCGTCGCGGTCCTCCTGCTTCTGCACCACGCCGGTCAGCAGCACGCGGCCTTCATACACCGTCACGCTCACCTTGCCGAACAGGCCCAGATCCTTCTGGAACAGGCGCTCGTTGATGCCGAGCTGGATGCCCTTGTCGTTGGCGGCATTCTTGGCGCCGCGCTCCTCGGAAGCGGCGATGCCCGCGGTGGCACCGGCACCGACGGCAACACCGACGCAGCCTTGCAGGGCCGGTGCAGCGCCCAGCAGCAGCAGAACCGGAAGCAGGCGGATCGCGGAAGCGTTACGGGTCACACGGACTCTCCATTGTTATGAGGCGAAGCAAGAGCAGTTCCAGGCGGCTAAATTGTCAGTTCCCGGGCCGCCCAGTACCAGGAATCCAGGTATTGGGAATCCAGGCATTGGGGATATGGTGTGGCCATCGCCAGGGTGCAAGCAGCAGCGCATCGAAGCGCAGCGCCACCTGATCATGGTCGGGCAGCCGGGCCCAGAATACCGAAGCAGCCCGCGCAATGCGATGTTTTTGCCGTGCCTGCAGCGCCTCTGCCGCTTCTGCTCGGCTTGGCCGCCATTTCACTTCCACTGCCGCGAGTATGGCGCCGCGCCGCGCGAAAATATCCACCTCGCCGCTGCCATGGCGGAAATTGCGTGCCACGATTCTGTAACCCTTCAGCCGCAGCCACAGCGCCGCGATACGCTCGGCGCGCTGGCCCGCTTGCTGGCCCGCCTGCCGCCGCTGTTGCCGCCGTGGCGTCATTTGCCGGCTTGGGCGAGTTCCAGCGCCCGGGCGTAGACGGCGCGCTTGCGCTGCCCGGTCGCCGCCGCCACGGTGGCTGCCGCCTCGCTCACCGAAAGATGCCGCAGGGCTTCGCGCAGCCGGGTATCGAGATCGGCCTCGGCCGCCGCCAGGGCCTCCGCCGCCGGCGGGCCGATCACCAGGGTCACCTCGCCCTTGGGCGGGCCGGCCTCGGCATAATGCGCCGCCAGGTCAGCCAGGCTGCCGCGCCGCACTTCCTCGAATTTCTTGGTCAGTTCGCGCGCCACCGCCGCCTCGCGGCTGCCGCCCAAGGCTTCGGCCAGGCGGGCAAGCGAGTCCGGCAGCCGCGAGGCGGCCTCCAGCAGCACCAGGGTGGCCGGGATGGCGGCCAGTTCCTGGGCCCAGGCGGTGGCGGCAGCAGCTTTGGCGGGTGGAAAGCCGGCAAACAGGAAGCGGTCGGTGGGCAGCCCGGCCAGGCAGAGCCCGGCCAGCACCGAGGACGGGCCGGGCAGGGCGGTGACGGCAAGGCCGGCTGCCACCGCCTCGCGCACCAGCTTGTAGCCGGGATCGGAAACCAGCGGGGTTCCGGCATCGGAAATCAGCGCCACGACCTGGCCCCGGGCCAGGCGGCGGAGCAGTTCGGGCCGCATCTCGGTTGCGTTATGCTCATGATACGGCAGCAGTTTCGCCCGGATGCCATAGCGGCTCAGCAGCGCCCCGCTGGTCCGCGTATCCTCGCAGGCGACCAGATCGGCGCGGGCCAGCAGGGCCAGGGCGCGCACGGTGATATCGGCGGCGTTGCCGATGGGCGTGGCCACCAGATATAAGCCTGGGGTAAAGCTGTCCTGCCGGCCCAGCGCCGAAAGGGCGGCGGCAAGCAGGGCGGATGAGCTGGTGCCGGCGGTATCGGGGCCAGTGCTGGTATCATGAGTGGCGGTATCGGAAGCGGAATCGGCCGGCGGCATTAGGTCCTGGAAACGAAATTGGGTCCTGGAAGCGAGCGAGTGATGAAATCTTACCTTAAGGCCGGGTTCTGCGCGCTGGCAATGGCGGCCCTGGCGGCTTGCGAGAACCCGCCCACCAACCTGCCGGAATTGTTCGATACCATCGTATCCGGCCGCCCAACCCCGGTGGTGCGGCAGCAGACCCCGCCGCCCAATCAACAGCCGCAGGGGCAACAGCAGGGCCAGCGCCCGCCCGCCCAGGCGCAGCAGCCCCAGCCGGCCCCGCAGCCGGCGCCGCCGGCCAGCCCGTCGCGCGGAGTCGAAATGCAGGCCCTGCCTGCCGTGCCGCCGCCGGGTACTGTGCCGGGTGCGCCGCAGGCGATGACCGCGCCGCCTCCCGCCCTGGTGCCGCCGAGTGCCGCCGAAGGCGTGCGCATTGGTTTCCTGGTGCCGCTTTCCGGCCCCAGCGCCGCGCTCGGCCGCGCGCTGCTGGATGCGGCGCAGATGGCGCTGTTCGATCTGGGCGATGACCGCCTGGCCCTGCTGCCGCGCGATACCGAGGGCCAGCCGGAAGCGGCGGTGAAGGCGGCGCAGAGCCTGCTCGCCGAAGGCGTCGACATCATCATCGGGCCGCTTTTCGCGTCCTCCGCTGCCGCCGTGGCGCCGCTGGCGCGCGAGCGCGGCGTGAAGGTCTTGAGCTTTTCCACTGATCGCGGCGTCGCCGGCAGCGGCGTCTATATCCTCGGCTTCACACCGGACCAGCAGGTTGCCCGCGTGGTTGGCTATGCGCGCAGCAGAGGCATGAACCGCTTCGCGCTGCTGGCGCCGGATTCCGCCTATGGCCAGGCGGTGTCGCAGGCGATGGAAATGGCGGTGGCGCAGCCGCGCGGCGGGCAGAGCGAAGCCGCCAGGCTGCTGCGTCAGGACCGCTATCCCGCCGATGCACCCGATCTCACGCCGACAGTGCGACGTTTCGCCGCCGCCCTGCGCGGCCTGAGCATGCCCGAGCAGCCGGCCGGCGCCGATGGTGCGCCGGCACCGGCGGCACCGCTGCATGGTGCTGCTGGCGCTTTGGGCCAGAGCACGCAGCCCGGGGCGCAGAGCGTGGTGGCGGCCGCGCCGATTGATGCGCTGCTGCTGCCCGAGGGCGGCGCGCGGCTGCGCGCACTGGCGCCGCTGCTGCCCTATTTCGATATCGATCCGCGCGCGGTGCGTTTCATGGGCACCGGCCTGTGGGATGATCCGTCGCTCGGCAACGAGCCGGCGCTGATCGGCGGCTGGTTCGCCGGCCCGCCGCCGGAAGGCTTCGAGGAATTCCGCAAGCGTTTCGAACAGAGCTATGGTCGCCGCCCGCCGCGGCTCGCCAGCCTGGCCTATGATGCCACGGCGCTGGCCGGCGTGCTGTCGCGCAATATTGGCAATGGCCAGGGCAGCGAGAATGTCGGTAGTGGTCCGGGCGGTTTGTTCGCGGATGCCGTGTTGAACAACCCCGACGGGTTCGCCGGCTACGATGGGTTGTTCCGTTTCCGCGCCGATGGTGTAGTTGAACGCGGGCTTGCCGTTCTTGAAGTGCAACGGCGCGGCATGCGCGTTGTCGATCCGGCGCCGCCGTCATTTCAAGTCACCGCAAATTAACGATAATTCTGACCAATTGCGTCGCGTGGGGATGATCACGATTCCGTCGATTGCGGGAATTCAGTACTTGCGTTCGAGCGCGCTTCCGTCGAAAAAGGGAATAACAACTGCTACGAGTACATAACGTGCGGCACAGTATGCTTGTGTGACAGGCAAACGTCGCCTAAACCTGATTTGGCGCCTGTATCCGCGCGGCGGACTTTAGAAGGTCGTTTCGCATGAGTATGGAAAAGATCGACTTTTCCAAAATCAACTTCCTGATTGTCGATCCCAACCGGTTGATGGGTACGATGATTCGCGACGTGCTGGTGACGCTTGAAGCGCACCATATCGACCGCGCCCGGAACTTCGAGGGCGCGACGACGATTCTGCGCCAGGGCCGCATCGACGTGCTGATCACCGAATGGGATTTGCAGGCGGAGCAGAATGGCATGGATCTGGTGAGCTGGCTGCGCAACGATGCCGGCTCGCCCAACCGCATGATGCCCGTGATCATGATGACGGCGAATTCCGAAATCGAATATGTGGTGCGCGCGCGCGATGCCGGCGTGAATGAATTCGTCGCCAAGCCCTATACGGTGCAGAGTTTCTACACCCGCCTGGCCGCCGCTATTGCCAGGCCGCGCCAGTTCGTGCGCGTCGATGGCTATTTCGGTCCCGACCGTCGCCGCAAGCGCGATGAGAATTACACCGGGCCGGAGCGCCGCGTTGATCCCGATAGCAAGTAGGCGGTGACGCAAGATATGTCGAAGCGCCCCACCTTTATCGCCCCGCCGCAGGAACTGAAACGCAAGGCCGTCAACTTCAAGCGTGGCTTCTCGCTCAAGCTTGAGCCGGAGGTGATGAAGAAGCTTGAGCAGGTGGTGGAAAAGGCGACCGACAATTTCACTGTCGAGGTTGCCGACAAGCTCAAGCAGTTGCGCGTCGCCGTGAACCAGATGGCCGATGGCGATACCAACACCGTGCATTACATGCGCGAAATCCGCAGCCTGTCGCTCGATATCAAGGGCATGGGCGGCATGTTCAAGTATCCGCTGCTGACTGCCTTCGCCAAGTCGCTGAACGATTTCGTGCAGGGCATGCATGCGCCCACCGAGATTCAGCTGGATATCATCGGCGCACAGATCGATGCGCTCTATGTCGTGATGGCGAACCGCATTCAGGGCGGTGGTGGCCAGACCGAGCAGGAATTGCTCAACGTGCTGCACGTTGCGACCAGGAAGTACAAGGACGCCTGAGGCAGCCTTACCATGAAATAAAACGGGGCGCGGTTTTTACCGCGCCCCGTTTCATTTCAGCATCTCTCGTATCAGACGACCAGCAGCGCCAGGCCGGCAGCGGCGGTGGCGGCACCCGCCGCGCGCAGCAGCGGCAGTGCGGCGAAGCGGCTGGCAACACGGGCGGTGAACAGGCCGGCGCCATGCAGCAGGCCGGTACCGAGCAACATCCCGGCAGCATAAAGTAATACCGGCGCATCATCCGGCATCTCGGCGCCATGGGCGAAGCCGTGGCAGAGCGCGAAGGCAGCGGTTACCGGCAGGGCGATGCCGAGGCCCGGCTTCAGCGCCAGGGCGATGGCCAGGCCGAGCGCCAGCACCGACAGCGCGATGCCGGTTTCGGCATAGGGCAAATCGATGCCGCCGAGGCCGAGAGCGAAGCCCGCCGCCATGCTGGTCATGAAGGTGACGGGCAGGGCGTAGAGCGCGCGGCCGCCCTGCTGCAAGGCCCAGAGGCCGATGGCGACCATGGCCAGCAGATGGTCCAGGCCGCCGAAGGGATGGGTGAAGCCATGGGAGAAACCATCGGCATGGCTGCCGATATGGGCGAAGGCGGCGGGGCTGGCGAGCGCTACCGCCACCGCAAGAGCGGCGCCGGGCAGCATACGGGCGAAAACCATGGATAAAGCCTCTTGATTATGTGTACCCAACCCACCTGACATAGTTGTGCCAAGCTGGCGGCGCTTTGACAAGCCGGGATGATGCTCTACAAGGCCGTATGGTTCTTCACTACACCCGCGACCCGGACCGCATTTTCCGCGACAGCATCGCCCGCATCCGCGCCGAGGTGGATCTGAGCCAGCTGCCCGCCGGCATCGACGAAGTGGCGCTGCGGCTGATCCATGCCAGCGGCGAAACCGCTCTGCTGCCGGATCTGGCCTGGTCGGATGATCTGGTGCCTGTCATGCGCCGGGCGCTGGGCGAAGGCGCCGCCATTCTCACCGATGCCGATATGGTGGCGCATGGCCTGATCCGCTCGCGGCTGAAACCGGCCAGCGAAGTATACTGCTTCCTCAATGATCCCGAGGCCGCCGCCATTGGCCGTGCCGGCAATATCGCCCGCCCGGCGGCGGCGGTGGATTTGTGGCTGCCGCATCTTGGCAATGCCATCGTGGTGATCGGTGCCGCGCCGGTGGCATTGTTTCGGCTGCTCGAACTGCTCGATGATGGTGCGCCCAGGCCGGCGGCGATCCTGGCTTTTCCGGTCGGCTTCGTCGATGCGGTGGAGGCAAAGCAGGAATTGGCGCGTGATTCGCGCAACATTCCCTACCTCTTGTTGCATGGCCGGCGCGGCGGTGGCGCCATGGCGGTGGCGGCGCTGAACGCCCTCAGTGGATTGCCGCCGCTGGCCGATGAGGGCTAGACTCGGCTTAACGATTCGTTAGGGCTGCCGAGCGTACACCCGCATCATGCTTTTCATCCGCCTATTGTCATGGCGTCATGCCGTTCTGCTGGCCGCCGCCATGCTGCTGCCTTGCATGGCCCTTGCTGCGGATAAACCGGTACAGCATGCCGCCGTCACGGCCCCGGCCGCACCATCGCGTCCCGACCTGCCGCAGAAGGGCAGCGATTCCGGCCTGCCGGTGCCGCGCTTCGTCAGCCTCGCCGCCGACAAGGTGAATGCCCGCACCGGCCCTGGTTCGCGCTATCCCATCGCCTGGCAATACCAGCGCCGTGGCCTGCCGGTGGAAGTGGTAGGAGAATACGAATACTGGCGCCGCATCCGCGACCGCGACGGCACCGAGACCTGGGTGCACAAGAATCTCACCTCGGGCAAACGCTATGCCCTGGTGGATGGCACCATCCGCGAATTGTTCAAGAAGCCGGATCCGAACAGCGACGTGCTGCTCACCGCCGAGCCCGGCGTGCAGGCACGCCTGCGCAAATGCCAGGATGCCTGGTGCCAGGTGGAAATCACCGGCGCCAAGGGCTGGATCCCGCGCAACCACCTCTGGGGCATCTATGCCTCGGAGAGCTTCGAGTGACCGGGCAGCCCGAGTAATTTCCGCATCGAGCGCAGCGTGCCGGGATTGGCCAGCAGGTCGGCCAGGCTGTAGCGATCCAGCACGGCAAGAAAAGCCCGCACCGCTTCGGCGAAGGGCTGCTTCAGCTGGCAGGCCTGGGCAATGACGCAGGTATTGCCCGCGCGGTCGAAACATTCCACCAGAGTGAAATTATCCTCGGTGGCGCGCACCACGGCGCCAACGCCGATCTCGGCGGGCGCCCGCGCCAGCTTCAGCCCGCCATTGCGGCCGCGTGCCGAATCCAGGAAGCCCTGCTGTGTCAGGGTCAGTGCCACCTTCATCAGGTGATTGCGCGAGATGCCGTAATGCCCGGCGATCTCCTCGATGGTGCAGCGGCGCTCCGGGTGCAGGCCCAGGAACATCAGGCTGCGCAGCGCGTAATCGGTATGCAGGGTCAGGTGCATGGGGCGTTACCTGGGGGTGAAAACGGGGCAGGACAGGGGTGCGACAAAAGATGCATTTATTTTACTTGTTTAATTCCAGAAAGTCCATATTATGCATTTCAGATGCTTCTTTATAGACGGCATCCCGCACGAAAGGAACGCGTCATGCGTCACGATCCCGCCTTCCGCCAGACCCTCCAGGCCGCTGCTTTGCTGCCGCCGCGCCAGCATAATGCCCCGGTCTATGACAACCTGCCGCTTGCCGCCTATGGCATCATTGCCGCCGCCGGCGGTGCCAGCATGCTGGCCTACTGGCTTACCTTCATGGCCCAGAGCGAAGCCGCCTTCATGGTGGCGATCAGTACGGTCTACCTGGTGATGTATGCCGGCACGCCGGTGGTGCTGGCGCGGCTCGGCAGCGGTCTGCTGCGCGCCCGCCATGGTGCCCAGGCGGCACCGGCGCTGGCGGATTTCCTGCGCGGCCGCATGGAAACCTGGACCGGCAGCATCAGCGGTGCGGCGGCCCTGGTGCAGGTGACGCTGATCCCGCTCGGCCTCGCCTTCGCCACCATGGGGATCTGCGTCGCCGTGATCCTGGCGCGCTAAAACAGCCGGCCGGGGCGGCCAATCCGTCCCGGCCTCTGGCCTTTCCCTCCCCTTTTGCCTAGATCAATGCCATGGCCCATCACGATGAAACCGACAGCAGCTATGCCGAACGCGCCGCGCGCCGCCAGGCCCTGGCACCCGGCGCCCAGGCCGGCGTGGACGAGGCGCTGATCGAGCGCGTGGTGCGCGGCTTCTATGGCCGCATCCGCGCTGACGCGAAACTCGGCCCGATCTTCGCCGCCGAGATCGGCAGCGACTGGGAGCCACATCTGAAAAAGATGATGGATTTCTGGTCCTCGGTGCTGCTGATGACCGGCCGCTATGCCGGCCGGCCGATGCCGGCGCATATCCGCCTGGAAGGCAGCGCCGGCACAGGCCGGGGCCTCGATGATGGCGATTTCCAGCATTGGCTGACGCTGTTCGAGGCCACCTTAAGCGAGCTTTGTCCTGGAGAACCGGCTGCGCTGTTCCTGGATCGCGCACGCCGCATCGCCGAGAGCTTCAAGCTGGGCATCCAGTTCCATCGCGGCCAGACACCCGGCTGGCTCGGGCCGGTGCGGAGCGAGCCGGCTTAATACAGCCGCGTCTTATAGGATTCGGCGAGATTGGCGTCCGCCGCTTCGGCATCGACACCGGCAATCTGGTCGGCGATGACGCGGCCGAGGCTGGGGAAGGCCGCGCGCGGCACCTGGCTTTCCGCCTGCCACAGCTTCGAGCGGATCATCGCCTTGCCGCAATGGAAGAACACCTCGCGCACGGCGATCTCCAGCGCCGATGCCGGCGGCTTGCCCTGGGCCGCCAGCGGCAGCAGCTTTTCCGCATCGCTGATGATCCGTGCCGTGCCGTTGACGCGCAGGGTTTCGTTGATGCCGGGCACCAGGAACAGCAGGCCGACATCGGGTTCGGCCACCACATTGCGCAGGCTGTCGATCAGGTTGTTGCCGCGCCGGTCGGGCAGCAGCAGGGTGGCATCATCCAGCACCTGCACGAAGCCCGGCGCGTCGCCGCGCGGCGAGGCATCGCTGCCATCGGGTCCATGGCTGGCCAGCACCACGAAGGGCGAGAGCGCGATGAAGGCGCGGGCATGCTGGTCCAGGCGGGGCAGGATTTTCTTCTGCACCATCTCGTTGGGCTGCTCGTAGCAGCCGCGCAGCTCTGCTTCCGATTCCACAATGGTCATGCCCAGGTTCCTCCTGGGGCCAGTATAGAGCCTTTAGACTAGACTTTGCAGCAGCTCGCGCACGCCGCCGATCACGGCGAAAAGCTGCACCGCGTTCACCGCCATGCCGCCGACATGCAGCCGGCGCATATAGGGCACGGCATTATTATCACCGGCATCGCGTGCGGTGATGGCATTATCGAGCTGCCGCAGGAACCAGCGCCGGGCAAAGAAGGCAAAGCTGGCGATCAGCGCCAGGCCAAGCGCGGAGGCGAGATGCGCCGTGCTGGCATGCACGGCAGCGGCCAGCGCGCCCACCACCACCACGACCAGGAAATAGCCGTTGAACATGATGCGCAGCAGGCGCGTCACCACCGGAATGCTCAGCCGCACGAACAGAAAGGCCGGCGAGGCCAGGAACAGGTAGCCGAGCGGCAGCAGCATGACGATTGCAGCGAAGAGGGCCATGGTATCGGGCGTCATTCGTTACCTCTTGAGGGGCACGTCAGGTTGGTTTCAGCCCAACCTTAGCATGCTCCGGCCCGCCCGGGCATTCTCCCTTGGTCGGAAGCGGCCTTAAATGAAATCCCGGGCCAGGGCCTCGCGGGTGGCTTCGCCGACAATGGCGAGGTGGCCGTAATTGGGGTGCTCGCAGCCGATCAGGATCTTGGCGCCGGGCTGGCGGAAGGCGGCGATCTGCTGGGGGCTGAGCGGGAAGCGCAGGAAATGCACGGCGGAGGTCTTGCCGTCCTCGCGGTTGCGCTCGGCATCATCCTCCGGCACCGCCTGGCTGCGCAGGCCGTTCACCTCGATAAACAGCTGCTGGTCGATGCCGCCGAGACTGCCCAGCACGCGGGCGCGGCGCACCGGCTCGTCGATTTCCAGCATGAAGGTGGCGACCAGTTCGCTGCCCCGCGGCACCAGGGGGGCATAGGCGGCGAGTTCGTCTGCCATCTGCTCCTCGCCGCCCTTCTCGATGTAGAGCATCTCCTGGATCTGCCACCACATGGTTTCGAAATTCTCGAAATAGAAGGTGGCATGCGGCCCGAGCGAAACCCGGCGGTGCTTTTTCAGCCCCACCACCTCGGCGCGCTTTTCCTTGCGCACGGTAATGAAGGCGTCCATCGGCAGAATGTCGGCGCGGCTGAGCGAGGTGCGGGGAGCCATGTACTTGTCGTCTTTCAGGTAACGGGACGTGAGGGCGGTCAGATCAGGCCGTAGGCGCGGGCGAACAGCTCCACCGGATGCTCGGCTTTCTCCGGCAGCGTGAAGCCGTCCTTGCCCTTGCCTTCCGCCTCCATGCCCTGGCGGATATGGATGGCGGCGAGCGGACATTCGGAAGCGATATGCGCCTTGTTTTCCTTCACGGCGCTGCGCATCACCGGCTTGCCCACTTTCATGCCGATGTCGAAGAATTCCTTGCGCACGCCCCAGGAGCCGCCATGGCCGGCGCAGCGTTCGATCACGGCGAGATCCTTGCCCTGCTTCATCTCCGGGATCAGTTTCAGCATGTCCACCGCCTTGTTGCCCATGTTCTGGGCGCGGGCATGGCAGGCGAGATGCAGCGTCACGCCGCCTTGCAGCGGCTTCAGGCCCGGCGCCAGGCCGTCCTTCTTGGCGATATCGACGATGTATTCCGAGATGTCGAAGGTCGCCTGCGCCAGCTTCTTCACCAGCGGATCATCGGGCAGGATCAGCGGCCATTCGAATTTCAGCATCAGCGCGCAGGACGGCACTAAAGCCACGATGTCATAGCCTTCATCGATCAGCGGCGCGTAGAAAGCCGCTACCACGCGGGCCTTCTCGGCCACATCGGCGATATCGCCCTGTTCCAGGCGCGGCATGCCGCAGCAGCCGGGATAATCGACACGCAGTTCGACGCCGTTATGCGCCAGGATTTTCTGCGCAGCTACACCGATATCGGGATTGTTGTAGTTGCCAAAGCAGGTGGCGTAGATGGCCGCCTTGCGCTTGCCGAAGCCCGGCGCTTCGCGGTTCACCGCCGCCGGCTCGGCCTTGGCCAGCGCCACCAGGGTCTTTGAATTGAATTTCGGCAGCTCGGCATCGCGGTGGATATCGGCCACCTTCTCCATGATCGGCCGCGTCAGATTGTTCGAGCGGTCCGACGCCCAGTTGGCAATCGGCGCCACCAGGCCGGCCAGCTTGCCGTTGCGGTCGGTCTGGCTCAGCTGGTCGCCGATGGCATCAACATGGCCCTGCTTCCGCTCGGCGGCGCGGTAGCGCAGCATCAGATGCGGGAAGTCCAGATTGAATTCATGCGGCGGCACATAGGGGCACTTGGTCATGTAGCACAGGTCGCAGAGCGTGCAGGCATCCACGACCGGCTTGAAATCCTTACTGTCGACGGTATCGAGCTCCTCGCTCGGCGCGGCATCGACAAGGTCGAACAGCCGCGGGAAGGAATCGCACAGATTGAAGCAGCGGCGGCAGCCATGGCAGATGTCGAAGATGCGCCGCATCTCGGCGTCGATCTTCTCCATGTCGTAGAAATCGGGATTGGTCCAATCCAGCTTGTGGCGGATCGGGGCTTCCAGGCTGCCTTCGCGCATGCGCGGCCCTCCAGAATTTATGCTGGGTGCGTCTGACTTGTCCGAACGGAATCATCCCGGACCAGCATGCTGGTCCGGGATGCAGTCACGTCACATCAGGCTGGCTCAGGCCAGGCCGTCGAGCGCCTTCTGGAAGCGGCCGGCATGGCTCTTCTCGGCCTTCGCCAGAGTCTCGAACCACTCGGCGATCTCGTCGAAGCCTTCCTCGCGGGCGGTCTTGGCCATGCCCGGGTACATATCGGTGTACTCGTGGGTCTCGCCGGCGATGGCGGCCTTGAGGTTCAGGTCGGTGCCGCCGATCGGCTCACCGGTGGCCGGGTCGCCCACTTCGGCGAGGAATTCGAGATGGCCATGGGCATGGCCGGTCTCGCCTTCCGCGGTGGAGCGGAACACGGTGGCGACGTCGTTGTAGCCTTCAACGTCGGCCTTCTGGGCGAAATACAGGTAGCGGCGGTTGGCCTGGCTTTCGCCGGCAAACGCTTCCTTCAGGTTACCATGGGTCTTGGTGCCACTGAGAGCGGGCATGTTTATTCCTCCAGGCTGGTGACAGCCGTCCCGGAATTGGGGCCCGGGGCGGCAGGGGGCTCGCTGATACGGTCGCGAGGAACCACCGGATTATGAACCCGGAGGCTGCCCAGTCAAGGTTTTTTAGAAATATTCTAGAAAACTCAGGCCGTTACGGCCTGAACGTCAGCCTTCCAGGCGGACAATAACGTCGACGCGGCTGATGCGCTGGCCCTCGGGGGCCTCCGGCAGGCTGGAAACCGACACATCGGCAGCCGGAATATCGCGCAAATCCCCCGATTTCTCGTAGTAGAAATGGTGATGCGGGTCCAGATTGGTGTCGAAATAGGCGCGGCCCGAATCGACTGTCACAATGCGCAGCAGGCCGGCATTGGTGAACTGGTGCAGGCAGTTATAGACCGTCGCCAGCGACAGGCGGGTGCCACGGGAGGCGGCGGCAGCGAACAGGCTTTCGGCCGTCACATGGCGGTCGCAGCCATCGGCGAACAGGATTTCGGCCAAAGTCAGGCGCTGGCGGGTGGTGCGCAGGCCGGATTGGCGCAGGCGCGCGGCCACATCCACGGCGGGGGCCGTGGCGCTCGCGTCATGGCGGAACTCATGACCCTCGCTGGACTGGCCTGGGCCGGACTGACCCGGGCCGGACTGACCGGGGGAGGGCTTGCGCATCGTCGTCATGCCCCCAGATATAACACAGGTGTTACAAAAGGAAACGAAACTGTTGCCCCCGGCGGGGCAATGACTAAAGTACCCCCGAATGTGGCCGGCGCCGCCCGGGGTAGAGCGCATCCGGGACACGCTGAGGGGAAGGCCCCAACCGCCGAAGGGCGGGCTAATCGTTACGAAAATCGAGGAATTCCGCCAGTGGAACGGAAGAGTAGCTACACCTATCAGGACCTGCTGGATTGCGCCCATGGCAAGCTGTTCGGCGAGGGCAATGCCCGCCTGCCGCTGCCGCCGATGCTGATGCTGGACCGCATCCTGAAGATCGCTTCCGAGGGCGGCAAATACGGCAAGGGCGAAATCCATGCCGAGCTGGATATCAAGCCCAACCTGTGGTTCTTCCCGTGCCATTTCGAGAATGATCCGGTGATGCCGGGCTGCCTCGGCCTCGATGCCATGTGGCAGCTGGTCGGCTTTTTCCTCGGCTGGATGAAGGCGCCGGGCAAGGGCCGCGCCTTGAGCGTCGGCGAGGTCAAGTTCTCCGGCGAAGTGACGCCGGAATCGCAGAAGATCTCGTTCCAGATCGATATCAAGAAGCTGCTGCTGCGCAAGTTCGGCATCGCGATTGCCGATGGCTGCATGTATATCGACGGCAAGCTGGCCTATGAGTGCAAGGACATGCGCGTCGGCGTATTCCCGGCCGGCATGGCCGCCCAGGCCGGAGCCTGATGCCCATGCGCCGCGTCGTTGTCACCGGCCTCGGCATCGCCTCCTCGATCGGCAACAATGCCGCCGAGGTCACCGAGAGCCTGCAGCTCGGCCGTTCCGGCATCGTGTTCTCCGAGGAATATGCCAAGCTCGGCTTCCGCAGCCAGGTCTGCGGCACGGTGAAGATCGATCTCGAAGCCGCCGTCGACCGCCGCCAGAAGCGTTTCATGGGCGATGGCGCGGCCTATGCCTATCTCTCGATGGAGCAGGCCCTGGCCGATAGCGGCCTGGAAGAGCGCGACATCATCAACCCGCGCACCGGCCTGATCGTCGGTTCCGGCGGCCCCTCGACGCGCAATCTGGTGCAGGCCGCCGACATCACCCGCGAGAAGGGCGGCCCGAAGCGTATCGGTCCCTTCATGGTGCCGCGCGCCATGTCGTCCACCTGCTCGGCAGTGCTCTCCACCGCGTTCAAGATCAAGGGCCTCAGCTACTCGATCTCCTCGGCCTGCTCGACTTCGGCGCATTGCATCGGCAACGCCGCCGAACTGATCCAGTTCGGCAAGCAGGATGTGATGTTTGCCGGCGGCGGCGAGGAACTGGATTGGACGCTCTCCAACCTGTTCGATGCCATGCCGGCGATGTCGTCGGCCTACAATGCCACGCCGGAGCGTGCCTCGCGCGCCTATGACAAGGACCGCGACGGTTTCGTCATCGCCGGCGGCGGCGGCATCGTGGTGCTGGAAGAGCTGGAACATGCCAAGGCACGCGGCGCCAAGATCTATGCCGAGCTGGTCGGCTATGGCGCCACCTCGGACGGCGCCGACATGGTCGCGCCGTCTGGCGAAGGCGCGGTGCGCTGCATGCAGCTGGCGCTGAATGAAGCCAACCGTGGCCATAACGCGCCGGTGGATTACCTCAACACCCACGGCACCTCCACGCCGGCCGGCGATATCACCGAACTCAAGGCGATCCGCGAAGTGTTCGGCGAAGCCGTGCCGCCGATCAGCTCCACCAAGTCGCTCACCGGCCATTCGCTGGGCGCGGCGGGCGTGCAGGAAGCGATCTACTCGCTGCTGATGATGCAGAACAACTTTATCGCGGCCTCGGCCAATGTCGAAAATCTCGATCCTGGCGCGGAAGGCTTCCCGATCGTGCGCGAGCGTCGCGATGGCGTGACGTTGAACCGCGTGATGTCGAATTCCTTCGGCTTCGGCGGCACCAACGCGACGCTGCTGTTCCAACGCTACGACGCCTGAGAAACCGCAACCGGCAAAACCAAGAAGAACCGGAAAGCATTGCATGTCGGAAATTCGCGGCCTGATGGCCGGTAAACGCGGCCTGATCATGGGTGTCGCCAACGATCACTCGATCGCCTGGGGTATCGCCACCATGCTGGCGCAGCATGGCGCCGAACTGGCTTTCACCTATCAGGGCGAGGCTTTCGAGCGCCGCGTGCGGCCGCTGGCCGAAAGCGTCGGTGCCAAGGCGGTGCTGCCCTGCGACGTGGAAGATGAGGCCAGCCTCAAGGGCGCCATCGATGGTGCTGCCGCAGCACTCGGCGGTCGGCTCGATTTCGTGGTCCATGCCATCGCCTATTCCGACAAGGAAGAGCTGAAGGGCCGCTATCTCAACACCACGCGCAGCAATTTCAGCCGCTCGATGCTGATCTCCTGCTATTCCTTCACCGAAGTGGCGCGCCTCGCGGTGCCGCATATGACGGAAGGCGGCGCGCTGATCACGCTGACCTATGAAGGCTCCACCCGCGTGATGCCGAATTACAACGTGATGGGCGTGGCCAAGG
Source organism: Ferrovibrio sp. (assembly GCF_965278975.1). GTDB lineage: Bacteria > Pseudomonadota > Alphaproteobacteria > Ferrovibrionales > Ferrovibrionaceae > Ferrovibrio. Next base: position 1,242,406 of record NZ_OZ257126.1, on the reverse strand, counting down.
CGGCGCTGGAAGCCAGCGTACGCTATCTCGCGGTCGATCTGGGTTCGCAGAATATCCGCGTCAATGCCGTGTCGCCCGGCCCGATGCGCACGCTGGCCGGCTCGGCCATCGGCTCGGCCCGCGCCACCTTCAAGTTCACCGCCCAGCACAGCCCGCTGCGCCGCAATGCCTCGCTTGAGGAAGTCGGCGGCTCGGCGCTGTTCCTGCTCTCCGATCTGGGCAGCGGCGTCACCGGCGAGGTGATCCATGTCGATAGCGGCTTCCACGCGCTCGGCATGCCCAACCCGGCCGATCTGGCCGGCGGCGAAGCTTAATACCCGCTGCCGACGCTTAAATAGCAGCAACCACAGGCACTTAAGCCCTGGTCGCCAGGCTGGTGCTGCGCGTGTCTAGCGTTAGCTTTTGCTCACCCGTTGCACGCTTAGCGGAAAATAACAGGGCAAAGACCCGCCAGTGGTAGTATTCCTGCGCCTTGTGAGCGCAGCGCGGGCCGGATCGTCTCCCCAGGGGGCGGGGGCCGGTGCTGCCGGAACCATTCACAGGCACAGGCAATAGCGGGCAGGCGGCGATAGCTGCCGCGCCGGCAACAGACACATGGCTTATCTCTTTGCCGATACCCGGCGGCGCCCCAAGCCGCCTCTGCCATCGGCGGTGTTCTTCTGGATCACCGCGATGCTGCCGGTATTGCTGTGCGTGGCCTTCGCCTGGCTGTTCCTGGAGCAGCGGCAGTTGCAGACGAGTACCGAGGAGCGCCGCATCACCCTGGAGATTTCGGCCAGCAACCTGACCCAGGGGCTGACCCAGTTGCTGAGTCTCGACGAACAATCGCTGCAATCGGACCGAGACCGCATCATGCTGCTGCTGCGGCTCGGCACCAATGAACTCGACAGCGCCATCGACCTGATGCGCAACGATGTGCGGCGCGACGTACAGACGGCGGTACTGGACCTGGAGCGCGACCTGCGGCAGTTGCGCGAGGCGATGCGCCCGCTGGAAGCCGGTGTCGATGGCAGCTGGCGTTCGGATTTCACCCTGCGCAATGCCTTGCTGCGTGTGCAGCAGAAGCATGAAATGCTGAGTGAACTGGTGCACCGGCACCAGAGCCAGCAGCTCGATAAGCTGCAACTGCGCCTCTATTTCACCATTGCCGGCGTCTTCCTTCTGCTGGTGATCGTGGTGGTGCGTCTGCGGCTGGCGATGCGGGCCGAGGCGGAGACGGTGCGCGACCTGATGGAAGCCGAGGCGGCCTTGCGCGAAAGCGACCGCCGGCTACGCGCCCTACTGCGTGCCGCAACGGAGAATGTCTGGATCGCGGATGGCCGGTTTGAGAGCTACCGCTTCAATCCGCCGCTGCGCATCGGCAAAGCTGAGCCAAAAGCCGATTGGAGCAGCCCGGAATGGATAGAGGTGGTGCATCCCGAAGACCGCGCCTCGGTCCGCAGCATCATTCGGGCCGGCTTCCGCCGCCGTGAGCCGATCCGCTGGGAATTCCGCATCAGTGATGGCGAAGGCGGCTGGCGCTGGATGGAATCGCGCGCCGTGCCGGAACTGGATGCGCAAGGCCGCATCGAGCAATGGCTTGGCCTGTCGATGGACACCACGGAACGCCATGTGGTGGCCGAGCAGTTGCGCCACGCGCACAAGATGGAAGCCATTGGCGCGCTGACCGGCGGCATCGCGCATGATTTCAACAATATGCTGGCAGTGATTCTCGGCAATCTGGAATTGCTGCAGGAGCAGGATCTGCCGCCGCAGCAGTCAAGCTGTCTCAGCAGCGCGATCAGTGCCGCTGAGCGCGGCAGCGAACTGACCCATCGCCTGCTGGCCTTCGGTCGCCGCCAGAGTTTGCGCCCGGTGGTGATTGATCTGGCGGCGCATCTGCCCAGCCTGCACAACATGCTGGGCCGCACGCTCGGCAGCAATATCGATGTGGTGCTGGCCTATGACCGCTCGCCGCTCTGCGTCAAGGTGGACCCTGCGCAACTCGACAATGCCATTCTTAATCTGGCGATCAATGCGCGCGATGCGATCAATGGCGCCGGTCGCCTGACCCTGACGCTTGATCGCGTCTATGGCCGATTTGTTGATGCCTTCGCCCTTGGCAGCGAGGATGCGCATCCCGATCCGGACCGCGTCTATGCCCTGTTCGCGGTCAGCGATACCGGCGGCGGCATGAGCCCGGAGGTAATGGCGCGGGCCTTTGATCCGTTCTTCACCACCAAGCCGGTCGGCCAGGGCAGCGGCCTGGGCCTGAGCATGGTGCATGGCTTCGTGCGCCAGTCGCAGGGCTTCATCGGGGTGCAGAGTGCCCCGGGCGAAGGCACCACGATCCGCATTTTCCTGCCGGTGACCACGGAACGGCTGGCCGCTGCCGCGCCGGTGAATGTTTCAAGGCCGGCCTCTGCCGCCCTGCCCACTGCCATGGATAAAGCAACGGAAACCCCCGCAGCGGCAGCGATTCCCGCACCTGCTGCCACGCCGCCCGCCCCTGTGACGAATGCCGCCGTGACGAATGCCGCCGTGACTGATGCCGTCGTGACTGATGCCGCCCCCAGCGGCGGTTACCGCATCCTGCTGGTGGATGACGACGATGATGTGCGCAGCGTGCTGGGCTGGATGCTGACCGCCCTGGGTCATGCGGTGACCGAGGTGAATAGCGGTGCCGCCGCCATGGAACGGCTACAGGCCGGCGACCGCTTCGATCTGATGATCACGGATATCCAGATGCCGGGCGGCCTCAGTGGTGTCGATCTGGCGCGCCAGGTGACGCTGCATCGCTGGATCGGCCACATCATCTTCTTGTCCGGCTCGGAACCGCCGGCCGACAGCCTGAAGCGGCAGACCGGCCATAATCATGCTTTCCTGCGCAAGCCGATCCGCAAGCAGGATCTGATCAACACAATCGAAACCACGATGGCACAACCGGAGTCCTGGTCATGACGAACCCGCATCTGATGATCTGCGACGACGAGGCCGCAATCTGCGCCATTGTTGGCCGGGTGGCGGTGCAGCTCGGCTACACGGTGACGGAGGTGACCCGGTCAACCGATTTCGATGTGGCCTTCGCACGGCAGAAGCCGGATATCGTGGTGCTGGATGTGGTGATGCCGGATCGCGATGGCATCGAGATCGTGATGTGGCTGGCGAAACAGGGCTATGACGGCAAGGTGCTGCTGGTCTCCGGCTACGATCTGCAGCATGCGCATAACGCGGTATTGCTGGCGGAATGCCGTGGCCTCAACATCATCGGCACCCTGCGCAAGCCGGTGCCGCTGCGCGATTTGCGCCAGGCGCTGGCGGCTTAAGCTGCCGCCGTTCAGTCCGGCTGGATTTTCGCCGCCCGCACCACTTCACCCCAGCGCTGCTTCTCACGCGCGATCAGCTGCGCGAAGGCTTCCGGCGTGCCGGCGGCGGTCAGCGCGCCATCTTCCGTGATGCGGCGATGCGCATCGCCGCTGCTCAAGGCCTTGGCGGCTTCCGCCTGCAGCAGATCAACCACGGCCTTCGGCACCCCGGCCGGCGCCATCAGGCCATACCATTGCGAGGTCTCGAAGCCGGGGAAGCCGCTTTCGGCGATGGTCGGCACATCCGGCAGCGAGGAAACCCGCTTGGCCGAGCCGACCGCGATCGGACGCAGCTTGCCGGCCTTGATATGGCCGAGGATCGGCGGGATGCCGTTGAAGGTGAGCTGCACCTGGCCGCCCAGCAGGTCGGTCAGCATCGGGCCGGTGCCGCGATAGGGGATATGGGCGATATCCACCTTCGACTGCAGCTTGAAATATTCCATCGCCAGATGGCCGGCGCTGCCATTGCCCGCCGTGCCGTAATTCAGCTTGCCGGGATTGGCCTTGGCATAGGCGACGAGCTCAGCCAGGGTTTTCACCGGCAGGTCGGGATGCACCGCGATCACGTTCGGCACCAGGGCCAGCAGGGTGATCGGCGCGAAATCCTTCTCGGCGTCATAAGGCAGCTTGGCCCCGAACATCGCCGGGTTCACCGCCAGGGTGCCGACATGGCCCAGGATCAGCGTGTAGCCATCGGGCGCGGCACGCTTGGTTTCCTCCATGGCGATATTGCCGGCGCCGCCGGCCTTGTTCTCGACCACGAATTGCTGGCCCAGCGCACTGGAATAATGGTTGGCCAGCGAGCGCGCGATGATGTCGGAGGAACCGCCCGACGCAAACGGCACCAGGAAGCGCACCGGCTTGGCCGGATAGCTTTGGGCCTGGGCATGGCCAAGCGAGAGACAGAAAGCGGCGGCGGCGCCAATGATGGCGGCAAGCATTTTCATAAACGTTTCCCCCGATATTCGGTGTGGTCACTATGCGCCCGCCGCCCCGCCTTGCGGGAGTGAAAAATGCACCCCGACAATATTTCCCCGGAGCCGGGGCTGGATCAGGGCCGAGGCCGGGAGCAGAGTGCCGCCAAGCAAAATCTCCCCTCCTTTTCCGCGTGCCGTCATGTCGCCTCGCCATATCCTGCTCGCCATTCTGATCATGGCGATCTGGGGCTTCAATTTCGTCGTCATCCGGTTCGGCCTCGATGCCTTCCCGCCGCTGCTGTTCAACGGCCTGCGCTTCACCGTCGCCAGCCTGCCCTTCCTGCTGTTCCTGCGCAGCCCGGGTGTGCCGTGGCGCTGGGTGCTCAGCACCGGCCTGGTGCTCGGCATCATGAAGTTCAGCCTGCTGTTCCTGGCGATGGACCATGGCCTGCCGGCGGGCCTGGCTTCCGTGGTGATGCAGGCGCAGGCGCTGTTCAGCGTTGCCTTCGCGGCTTTGCTGCTCAGCGAACGGCCCGGGCCAATGCAATGGGCCGGGCTGTCGATTGCAGCCCTGGGCCTGGGCGTGATCGGTGTCGATATGGGGCTGGATGCCAGCTTCATGGCTTTCGCCATCGCCATTGCGGCGGCGGCCTGCTGGGGTTTTGCCAATATCCTGACGCGCAAGGCGGCGGCGCCCAATCCGCTCGCCTTCATGGTCTGGGTCGGCGCCGTGCCGCCGCTGCCGATGTTCGCGCTGTCCTGGATCTTCGAGGGCGAGGCGCAGATCATGGCGGCCTTAAGCGGCCTCGACCTGCGCGGCATCCTCTCGGTGCTCTATATCGGCCTGCTCTCCACCACGGCCTGCTTCGCTGCCTGGAGCCTGTTGCTGCGGCAGTATTCGGCATCCCTGGTGGCGCCCTTCACCCTGCTGGTGCCGGTTTTCGGCCTGGCCAGCGCCGCCCTGGTGCTGGATGAAACGCCGTCGACGGTGAAATACGCCGGCGCCGCGCTGATCCTACTCGGGCTGATGGTGAATGCCGGGCTTATCAGGCGCCTGGTACGGCGCCGCCCGGCCATGGCCTGAAGCGTTACAGCTTCAGCGCCAGTTCGCGGATGGTGGCGCGGCAGGAATCCGCCGTGCGTTCCAGATAGTCGCGCGCCTCGGGCCGCAGGTCATCCTGCTGCAACTGTTCATTGATCGAAGCCAAAATAGCCCGCAAGTGCCTGATCCGCACCGACATACTCTCATCCCCCACAAGGTGTTCCATCGGGCGGAGCTTGGCTGATTCGTGGTTAATAAAGTTTATCCGACGGCGAGCTGATCGGCATTTTACCCGACCAGAGCTTGCAGGAGGCCAGATTGTCTACTTAAACCGTGACGTCGGCGTTACGCCCCATGCCGCGCGGACGCGAACCGGCGCGGTCGGTGCGGGCTTCGGTGGCGTTGGCGTTGTTGTCGGCATTGCGGCCCTTGTCGCCGCGGCTGCCGGCGGAACCGCCGGAATTGCCCGAGGCGGTGGCCGCCATGCGGGTTTCGGTGCGCACGCCAAGCGCCGCCACGCCAGCAACCGCCTGGGCGGCGGCTGGTCCCTGGTTGTTGGTCTGCTGCGTCGGCGCGGTGGCGACGGTCGGCAGCAGGCCGGGGGCGGGGGCGATCAAGCTCATAAGGATAAAGTAGGCCGATTTGGCTCAACCGCAACAAGAAGGTTGCGAAAAACGCTGCGGCGAGCGAGGGTTAACCATGAAACCGCCGCAAAAGAAACCAGTGGGTGCATTGCAGCGCCTGGTGAACGCGCTTTTCGTGCCGGGTGATAAGCCGAAACCGGCCGCGCAGCCATCGGCCGGGGGGCGCAAAGCCGACCCGCGCGCCGAACTGGCGCGGCTGATCCGCTCGATCCGCGCCAAGATGGATCCGCGTCTGCTGAAACTGGCCGAGAAGGTGGCGCGCAAGGGGCCGCCGACCACCGATCACGAGCGCGCCATGCTCAGCGTCGAACTGTTCCTGGCGCAGAAGAATGATGGCGGCGCCTTTGCCGACAAGCTGCGCGCCAAGCTGGAAGAGGAAAAGCGCCGCGGCGGGCCGACACGGCACTGATCTCTTAGCGGCTTAATGCAGCTGCCGCGCCGGCGGCTCGTCATCCTTGGTCGCGGCATCCTTGGTGACGGCGGGCGCAGCTTCCTCCGCACCAGCCGGGGCATCGGCCACGGCACTTGCAGCCGCCGCTTCATCGCCGCGCTTGTGGCGCTCATGCGCCCGCAGGCTGAACGGGATCGAGATGATATAGGCGATTTCCAGCGCCGCCAGGGTGTACCACGGCTCGTTCATCAGCAACGCCGCCAGCACACCGACGCCCAGCAGCACCGGCAGCACCGCCTCGCGCTTCACCCGCACGCGCTTGAAGGAATAGGTCGGCACCTTGCTGATCATCAGGAAGCCGATGCCCAAGGCCCACACGGCATTGAGGAAGGGCGAGCGGAACAGCGCCGAATCCACTTCCAGGCTCAGGATCATGAACAGCAGCGACAGGCCGGCGCCGGCGGGCGACGGGATGCCGGTGAAGAAGCTGCCGGTCCAGACCGGCTTCTCGGTATCTTCCAGCGCGGTGTTGAAGCGCGCCAGGCGCAGAGCCGTGCAGGTGGCAAATGCCAGCACCACCAGCCAGCCGGGATTGCCGTTGCCGAGATCGTGCAGGGTCCAGAAATACAGCACCATCACCGGTGCGACGCCGAAGCAGAGGAAATCGGACAGCGAATCAAGCTCGGCGCCGAAACGGCTGGCGCCCTTCAAAAGCCGCGCCACGCGGCCATCCAGCATGTCGAACAAAGCCGCCACGGCAATCGCGGCAACGGCGTATTTCCACTGTCCGGCAATGGCGAAGCGGATCGAGGTAAGGCCCGAGCAGAGCGCGCAGATGGTAAGGATATTCGGCGCCAGCATGTTCAGCGGCAGCTTGCGCAGGCGCGGCGGCGGCTTGATCAGCATGCTTCGATCCTCTCCAGCAAACCGGCGCTCAGCGGATTTCGCCGCCGCGCGCCGCTTCCTCGGCTTCATCCTCGGCGATCACGGTTTCGCCGCCGATGGTATTCTGGCCCACCACCACCAGCGGCACCATGCCATCATCGAGATAGACATCGACGCGGCTGCCGAAGCGGATCAGGCCGAAGCGTTCGCCGGCCTTGTAGACCTGGCCTTCGCGGGCTTCGCACAGGATGCGGCGCGCCACCAGGCCGGCGATCTGCACCACCGCCACTTCCTTGCCGCTTTCCAGCTTCAGCTTCATCGACTGGCGCTCGTTGTCGGTGGAAGCCTTGTCCAAAGCCGCATTGAGGAACTTGCCCGGGCGGTAGGCCAGCGCGGTGACGCTGCCATCCACCGGCGCACGGTTCACATGCACGTTGAACACATTCATGAAGATCGAAATGCGCAGCCGGGCATCGAAGCCCATGCCGAGTTCCTCCGGCGGCACCGCGCGCTCGATCATCTGCACCACGCCATCGGCCGGCGCGATCAGCAGGGTCGGCAGCGCCTTGCCATCGGGGCCGGGCTGGCGGATCGGGGTGACGCGCGGCGGGTCGCGGAAGAAATAGGCGCACCAGGCGGTGAGCACCACGCCAACCCAGCCGAGCGGGGTGGCGATCCAGAACAGCACCAGGGTGCCCAGCGCGAACAGCGCGATGAACTTCCAGCCTTCGCGGTGGATCGGCACCAGAACCGAACGGATCGTGTCCATACTCGTTAAGCCTCAACAGGTTGAATGCAGTGCCGCATTGTACCGGCAATGCCCATAACCTGAAAGGCTCAGAGTATGATGACACCATATTGGTGCATTACGCCGGGGTGAATTTGGCCTTCGGGTAGGAGCACGGCGCAGCACGTAGTGGGACTACGGGCAAGCCGTGCGACGCACCCGAAGGCCAAATTCACCCGGCCCGCAGGGTTTCGCCTGGAGGCGGCATCCACGTCGTCGAAACGCTTGCAGGTACCGTCAGGTACCTGCTGCGCGCTCCTCCTAGTGGCTACCGCCTCCAGGCGAAACGTAGTGCATCAATATGGTGTCATCATGCTCTAAACCGTGCTGGCTTCCAGCCGCTGCTCGGCTTCCGCAGCTTCAAGTTGCCGCCGCCAGAGCCGGGCATAGAGGCCGTCACGCGCCAGCAGGGCCTCGTGCCGCCCGCGTTCCGCCACCCGGCCGCTTTCCAGCACCACGATCTCGTCGGCATCCACCACCGTGGAGAGACGATGCGCGATCACCAACGTGGTGACGCCCTGGGCGGCGGCGCCGAGCGCCTGCTGGATTTCGCGCTCCGTATGCGTATCGAGTGCCGAGGTGGCTTCATCGAACAGCATCACGCGCGGCCGTTTCAGCAGGGCGCGGGCGATGGCGACGCGCTGCTTCTCGCCGCCGGAAAGTTTCAGGCCGCGCTCGCCCACCATGGTCTGGTAGCCATCGGGCAGCCGTTCGATCAGCGGTTCGAGCTGCGCCATCCGCGCCGCCGCGCGCATTTCCTCCTCGCTCGCCTCGGGCCGGCCATAGGCGATGTTGTAGGCGATGGTGTCGTTGAACAGCACGGTATCCTGCGGCACGATGCCGATGGCCTGCCGCAGACTGAGCTGCGTCACGCTGCGGATATCCTGGCCATCGACGCGGATGGCGCCGCCGGTGATATCGTAGAAGCGGAACAGCAGGCGCGACAGCGTGCTCTTGCCCGCGCCCGAGGCGCCGACCACGGCGAGCTTCCTGCCCGGCGCGATGCGGAACGAGACATTCTGCAGGATCGGACGGCGCGGATCATAGGCGAAGTCGACATTGTCGAACTCGACCTCGCCGGGGCCGGGCGCCAGCAGCGCGGCATCGGGCGCGTCCTGCACTTCGGCGGGCACATCCAGCAGGGTGAACATCGCTTCCATGTCCACCAGGCCCTGCTTGATTTCGCGATAGGCGAAGCCGAGGAAGTTGAGTGGCAGGTAGAGCTGGATCAGGTAGGTGTTGACCATGACGAAATCGCCCAGCGTCATGGAACCGTCACGCACGCCCATGGCGGCCAGCACCATCACGCCGATCAGGCCGATGGCGATGATGACGCCCTGGCCCAGATTCAGCGCCGACAGCGTCACCTGGCTTTTCACCGCGGCGCGTTCATAGCGGCTCAGCGCCTCGTCGAAGCGGCGCGCTTCATGCGCCTCGTTGGTGAAGTATTTCACCGTCTCGTAATTCAGCAGGCTGTCGACCGCGCGGGTATTGGCGCGTTGGTCCTCCTCATTCATCTCGCGGCGATACTTGGTGCGCCATTCGGTGAACAGCAAAGTGAAGGCGATATAGCCGGCGATGGAACCCACCGTGATGGCGGAGAATTCCCAGCCATACAGCGCCCACAGGATGCCGCCGACGAGGAAAATCTCCACGATCGTCGGCACGATGTTGAAGGTCATGAATTGCAGCACGAACTGGATGCCCTTGGTGCCGCGTTCGATCACGCGGCTCAGGCCCCCGGTCTGGCGTTCGAGGTGGAAGCGCAAGGAAAGCGCATGCATGTGGTGGAACACTTCCAGCGCCAGATTGCGGATCGCCGATTGCGCCACCTTGGCGAAGATCGCGTCGCGTGCCTCGCCGAAAGCCTGGGCGCCGACGCGCGCCAGGCCATAGGCCATCACCACGCCGACAATGGCGATCAGCGCCGTGTGGCCATCGCTCTTGGTCATGTCGAGCAGGTCGATGGCGCGCTTGTAGAGATACGGCACGCTGACATTGATCAGCTTGGCGAAGATCAGGAAAAGAATAGCCAGCACCACGCGGCGGCGCAGGTCGGCGCGGTTCTGCGGCCACAGCCGGCTCAGCAGATCGGTGGCGAAGCGGCGCCGCTTGGCCGGGTCTTGGCCCTGGCGCTGGGGCGGCGGAAAAAGGATCGGCATGGGACCTGAAGCAATAAGGGGGCGGGACTTGCGCCGCTCCGGGGCCGGGCGTATTGATTCCCCAACCCCAACCATACAGTTACCTCGGGAGCGACGCGATGAAGGTGGTTAGTTTCACGGCGAATGGCAAGGCCTCGTACGGGGTCGTCGGCGCGGATGGCAAGGTGGCCGATGTCGGTGCCGTGCTGGGTGCCACCTACCCGGACCTGGTGGCGGTGCTGAAGGCCGGCGCGCTGGCCAAGCTGGGCGAAGCCGCCGCTGCGGCGCCGAAGCTGGGCGCGGTGGAAAGCCTGGACCTGCTGCCGGTGGTGCCCAATCCGGGCAAGATCATCTGCATCGGCGTCAATTATGACGAGCATCGCCGCGAAATGGGCCGCGAGCCGCCGGGCCACCCGACCTGCTTCGTGCGCTTCCCGGAAAGCCAGGTTGCCCATGGCAAGCCGCTGCTGCGGCCGCAGGAATCGGAACGCTTCGATTACGAGGGCGAACTCGCCATCATCATCGGCAAGGAAGGCTTCAAGGTTTCCGAAGCCGATGCCTATTCGCTGATCGCCGGCTATAGCTGCTACATGGATGGTTCGATCCGCGACTGGCAGAACCACACCAGCCAGTTCACCCCGGGCAAGAACTTCCCCGCCACCGGCGGCTTCGGCCCCTGGATGGTCTCTGCGGATGAAATCCCCGACCCGCAGAACCTGACGCTGGAAACCCGCCTCAACGGCCAGAGCGTGCAGAAATCCGGCACCGACCTGATGACCTTCAACATCCGCAAGATCATCAAGTATGTCACCACCTGGGTGGCGCTGAAGCCGGGCGATGTGATCGCCACCGGCACCCCGGGCGGCGTCGGCGCCAAGCGCACCCCGCCGCTGTGGATGAAGGATGGCGATGTCGCGGAAGTGGAAATCAGCGGCGTCGGCCTGCTGCGCCACCCGGTGAAGAACGCCTGATCCTATAAGCCTACTTGGCGTCGATACCGACGGCTTCCGCGACAGAGCGGAAGCCGTCTTGCTTTAACAGCGCCGCCAAGTCGCGGTTGATGCGGCTGGCCAGGCCCGGGCCTTCATAGACTAGGGCGGAATAGAGCTGCACGGCTGAAGCGCCGGCGCGGATCTTGGCATAGGCATCCTTGCCGCTGGCGATGCCGCCGGTGCCGATCAGGGCAACCTTGCCGCCAAGCCGGGCATAGAGCTTGCGCAGTATCTCGGTGGCCGGTGCCAGCAGCGGCGCGCCGGAAAGCCCGCCGGTCTCGGCCTTGTTCGGGCTTTTGAGGCTTTCGGGCCGCGCGATCGTGGTGTTGGTGGCGATCAGGCCATCCAGTTTGTGTTCCAGCGCCAGCTCGGCGATGTCGTCGAGGTCGGCATCGGTGAGGTCGGGCGCGATCTTCACGAAAAGCGGCCTTGGCTTCTGCTGCCGCAACGGCACCAGCCGCGCCAGCAAGCCGACCAGTTCCTCGCGGCCCTGTAGGTTGCGCAGGCCCGGCGTGTTCGGCGACGAAACATTCACGACACAGAAATCCACCAGCGGCGCCAAAGCCGCGTAGCCGATGGCGTAATCACCGGCGCGGTCCGTGCTGTCCTTGTTGGCGCCGAGATTGGCGCCGACCAGACCGGCCTTGCGCTGGCGCGCGGCGAGGCGGGCCACCGCCGCATCCAGGCCCTCGTTGTTGAAGCCCATGCGGTTGATCACCGCGCGGTCGGCTTCCAGGCGGAACACGCGCGGGCGCGGATTGCCCGGCTGCGGCCGGGGTGTCACGCCGCCGATCTCGACATAGCCGAAGCCGAGCCGCAGCATGGCATCGGGCACTTCCGCATTCTTGTCGAACCCGGCGGCGAGGCCGACCGGGTTCGGCAGCTTCATGCCGGCGATGCTGGTTTGCAGCATGGCATCGCGATAGGGCGCGGTGAAACCGAGGGGCAGGCCGAGCGAGAGCAGCCGCAGGCTGGCGCGGTGCGCATCCTCGGCATCGATATGGCGCAGCAGTGGCCAGGCGACGGACGTATAGAGGCTCATGCTTGCTCCAATCGGTAAGAGCGCAGAATCTGCGGTTCCAGCGAGGGATAGCGCGCGTTGCGCAGCAAATCCAGCCGCCGCGCGGTCCATTCCACGCCACAGGGCAGCGCCGCCACGCGCGCGGCGAAATCGCCGGGCAGGGCCTGCGGCATGGCATAGCGCAGCAGCGTGCAATGCACCAGCGGATAAGGCGGATCATAGCATCCCGGCGGCGGCGGCACCTTGTCCAGCAGGCGCTGGCGCAGGGTGAGCAGGCGCGGATCGGGCGGGGCCGCGGCGATGACACCGAGCGAGGCGGCGATCAGGCGATCAAAGCGCCAGTGAAAAGGCTGCGGCTCAATGGCGGCCAGTTCCGCCAGCGCGGTGGCGCCGATTTCCGCCCAGTAGGCATCCTTGTCATAGGCATAACGCGGCTGGCCGATGACATGCAGCGAGACATGCAGCCGTGCCGGCGGCACGCGCCAGAAGGTGCCGGGCGGCGCTATGGCCGACACGGCATCGCGCAGGGCTTCGAGTTGATGCTGCACATCCTCGGGCGCGGCGGCCTGCAAGGTGTAGGAAACCTGCGCCGTCTCCCAATGCGGGTCGCGGATGAACTCAGCCGGGCCGGGATCAGTCGAGATCGGGGAAGACATGGCGGCCATCGGCTGCAAGCGGCAGCGGCACCACGCGATAGGCTTGGCGCGGCTGCAATACGCCATAGAGATGCGGGAAAAGCTGGCCGCCGCGGGCAGGTTCCCAGCGCAAAGCCGCGCCGAGCGTCTCCGCCTGCACGAACAGCAGCAGCAGGTCGTCGCGGCCCTTGCGGTGCTTGGCAGCGGACTCGACTACCTGTTCGGCGGTGGAGAAATGGATGAAGCCATCGCGCAGATCGTCGCCCGAGCCGGCATAGCCGCCGCTCAGTTCCGCCGCGCGCCAATCGGCCAGCGCCGCCATGTGGTAGATAATGGTCATGGTCTGAGCAATAGCCGATTCGACGCGGGTTTCCTAGAATCTGCCACGGGTCAGAAGCGGCTGAGCGCGTGTTTCTGCACCGAGGCCTGATCCAGCTTGGCCTCGATGCGCAAGAGATGCTCGGTGAGCCGGGTTTCCACATCCTTCAGCGCGCCGACCGAGGCATAGCTTTGCGCCACTTCCAGCTTGTAATCGGCCAGCGCGGCGCGCGTGGCCTGGATCGCCAGGCGGCAATCGCGCGCCACGGCCTCGATGGCCTGTTCGCCCTGCTCGCGCTGGCGTTGCAGCATCCAGAACAGGCCGGCCAGGGCGGGCAGTTCCACGGCAGAAAGCCACCAGGCGAAATCGACGGGCAGGCTGCTCATGGTTTCATCCTTCCGAATTGCGCAGGGGATCGAATTGCGTATCGGCCTGGTTGGCGTCATGGCCCGGGCGCCAATCCTGGCGGCGCGGGCGCGGCGATTGCACCAGGCGCACCGGCTCGGCCAGCAGGCAGCCGGCCACTGCATCCAGGCCATCATCGCGCGCCCGGGCATTGCCGGGCCGCCATTCGCGCATCTCGATGATCAGCGGTGAAGCCAGCACGCTGTCATGCGCATGCAGCATGCCGGCGGCCAGCGGGGCATCGAAGGCGGCGAGAATGCGCGCCTGTTTTGCCTGGCGCGAGACATGCTCGATCACGCTGGCGCCGCTGCCGTTGCGGCTCAGCGCGCCGCGCAGCAGGCTGGGCAGGAACTTGCCGATGCCATTGCTCTCGACGCGGATGCTGGGTAGATGCAGCGCCAGCATGAACGCCGCCACCTGATCGCAGAGCTGGTTGGCTTCGTCCTGTTCGTCGAGCCGCGCCGGATCATGGGTGAGATAGGCGATGCGGTGCAGGTAGTAGCGGCCCTCGGCATCGCTGAACAGGGCGGCGACGGCGCTCCTGTCGCCGCGTTCGGGCGCACCGAAAGCCGGATCCCAGAAGCAGCTGGCCGAAACCAGCCGCGTGGCGCCCAGGCTCAACACCAGGCGGCCGCCGGCCTCGCGCGTTGCGATGTCATCGCCATAGCCGCGCAGCAGGGCGGGATCGAGGCGACCTTCCATGCTGTTGGTCGGCTGCAAGAGAAGCTCGACGACGAAATTCGAGTGGTCGAATTGCGCTTGAGCGCGGCGCGAGGCGTCATCCAGCAGGCTGGTAACAGGTCCGGCGCCTGGTCCGGCGCCTGGTCCGGCACCTGGCCCGGCGCTGGCCGGATCCAGGTCACTGCCGGGCTGGAAGGCGAACCAGCGCGACCAGGGCGGGGTAAGCTGGGCCAGCAGGCTGGCGGCCAGCTGGTCCACGGCATCGGCGGCGGTGCCGTCATAGAGCGGCATGGCAGCGTTATTTACCTGATTTGTTCTTGTGCTGCTTGCGGCAGACGCAGCCAACGGCAGGGTCAGGGCATAGCATTCCTGCCAGCGGCTTTCCCAAGGCGAGCGGGCGGCCTTGGCGGCGGCATAGCGGCGGCACAGCGCCCCTGCCTTGTCGGTGGTCGGATCGGCGGCAGCCAGCATGGTCATTCCCCGATCAGGGATTTGCGCGCCGGCTGAGCGGGGGCCAGCGAAGTGGCGGCTAGATCAGCAACACCGCGATAGGAGGTGGCAATGGTTTCGCCCTGGGCGCGGCGGCGGCGCTCGCGGGCAACGCGGGCAGCGGCTTCCGCCGGGTCCTCGGCCGGCAGCGGCGCCACTACCGGTGCCGGAGGATTGGGACTGCTGAAAATGCCACCCATCGCTTTTCTCCTCTGGCCGGCCTGGCCTGCCGCCCTGGCTGCGCTGTGCCCGATCCAGGCCCGGAAGGCCCGCCACCGTGGCGCGATATACGCGTTTTGTTCCTGTCTGACTACGGTATAATGCAGGATCAAATAACCGTCAAGAGAGTATTTTCTTAAAAATAAGAAAAGTTGCCATGGTGTACATATTATCCAGCTATGTATTCCCAATAGGCGCTTCACGGCTTCGACACAGGAAAACGGCAGCGGCGGTGCCAGGCGGGGCGGTGCCGGGCGCAGCGGCACGGTCAGGGCAAGGCGGCCTTCGAGGCGCAGCCGTGCCGCCAGGTCCAGGGCATCGGCCAGGACATCGCCGTTGCTCGGGCGAAAGTCCAGGTCCAGCCGGTGTGATAGCGGATCAAGCCGCAGCCAGCCCTCGGAATGGCGGTAAAATGCATAGCAATGGCGAAATCCGGGCTTCAGTCCGCGCAGCCACCACAGCCCGGTCTGGTCGGCGAAAACCACTACCGCCAGAGGCGGCGTGGCCGGAGGTGCGGGTGATCCGGCTGCCCTGGCCGGGCCGGGCAATAGCCCCGGCAAAGCCGGACGAAGCGCCTGCGGCGGCGGCTCTAGATCAGGGCGGGGCAGGAACATTGCGGGGCTCTGGCAGGTGTGATAATTGGTGTATAAATAGAACAATATGCGATCATAGAATGATAACCACGGCTTTTTTGGAGTAATTTCCTTGCGAATTCTCATTTCCCGGTCCAATCCCATAGTCAAAAGCGGCAAAATGTAAGACAATGTTCCCATGTTGACGCATAAAGCGATCTGGGCCGCCATCGATGGCCTCGCCGAACGCTATGGCCTGACTGCGTCGGGCCTGGCGCGCAAGGCAGGGCTTGATCCGACCACCTTCAACCGCTCCAAGCGTGAAGCGGCGGATGGCCGCCAGCGCTGGCCCTCCACCGAGAGCATCGCCAAGGTGATTGAGGCCACCGGCGCCAGCATCGGCGAGTTCATGGAGGTGCTGGTCGATTCCAGTGGCAACCGTGGCGCCGCTTTCCGCATCCCGATGATCGGCTTCAGCCAGGCCAGCCAGCCCGGCCTGTTCGATGATGCTGGCCTGCCGCTGATCCAGAATGGCTGGGAACGGCAGCCGTTCCCCGATCTTGGCGATGATCTCGCCTATGCGCTTGAGGTGAGCGGCGAAAGCCTGCTGCCGATCTACCGCGATGGCACCAGGCTGGTGCTGTCGCCGCGCGCGCCGACCCGGCGTGGCGACCGCGTGGTGCTGCGGCGGCTGAATGGCGAATTGCTCTGCCGGCAGTTGCTGCGCAAGACGCTGACTCGCGTCGAACTCGCGGCTTTCGATCCGGCCCAGAGCGAGCGGAATCTGGGCGAGCGCAGCCTGGATGTCACCGATATCGCCTGGATGCATCGCATCGTCTGGGCCTCGCAATGAGCCTGATCGCATCATGAGCCTGCAGGCGGCGCTGGCGCGGCTGCCGGTGCTGGTGGCCGATGGTGCCGGCGCGATCTGGCTCGAAGGCGGTGCCGAGGCCCGCCCTGAAAAGCTGGATGCCGAAACCGCCGGGCGCCGCGCCCGGGCCGTGCCGCCGCTGCTGGTGCATGGCCGCGCCACGGCCGCAAGGCTGGGCCTCAATCCATTTCCGAGCTTCGATCTGCTCGATCTTTTCGCCTTCGTGCGTCCGGCGCGCTTCTGCCTGCCCACGGCGCGTGGCCTGCTCGAAGCCGTCGGCATGGCTGAGCCGTCGAATGTTGTCGATCTGGCCCCGGCCTTGCGCCAAGCGGCAGAAAAGCTGCTCGGCGAATTGCGCCTGATGGATCCGCACAAGCTGCGCCGTGTCATGCGTATCGCCGCCACCATGCAGCGCGCCGGCTGGCCCTGGGCGCCGTTTGCCATCGAGGCGATGGCGCCGGAACCGGTGCCGGCGCGGCTTGGCCTGGATGTGTGGAGCGATCTGCCGGACTGGGCCGATTTCGCGCCGCTGCCGCCGCCCGATACGCAGAGCGTGTCGCCGATGGAAGCACGCGAACGGTTGCAGCGCCTGCTCGGCGATGCCGCCGAATTGCGCGAGGCGCAGGCCGATTATGCCGCCACGACTGCTTTGGCATTCGCGCCGCGCGCCGAGGTCGGCATGCCGGAAATGGTGTTGAGCGAAGCCGGCACCGGCATCGGCAAGACGCTCGGCTATATCGCCCCGGCCTCGATCTGGGCCGAGAAGAATGGCGGCACGGTGTGGCTTTCCACCTACACCAAGAATCTGCAACGCCAGCTCGACCGTGAACTCGACCGGCTCTATCCCAATCCGACCGAGAAGGCGGTGAAGGTTGTCCTGCGCAAAGGCCGCGAGAACTATATCTGCCTGCTCAATCTCGATGATGCGAGCCAGTCGGCGGCGGCGCGGCCCGTGGATATCATCGCGCTCGGCCTGGTGGCGCGCTGGGTGCAGTCGACACGTGACGGCGATATTGCCGGCGGCGATTTTCCCTCATGGCTGATCGATCTGCATGGCCGGGGCCGCACGCTCGGGCTGACCGATCAGCGTGGCGAATGCATTCATGCCGCCTGCCCGCATTACCGCAAATGCTTCATCGAACGCGGCCTGCGCCGGGCGCGCCGCGCCGATATGGTGATCGCCAATCATGCCCTGGTGATGATCCAGGCTGCGCTCGGCAACGAGGATGATGGCACGCGGCCGCTGCGCTATGTGTTCGATGAAGGCCATCACCTGTTCGAGGCCGCCGATGGTGCCTTCGCCGCGCATCTTTCGGGCCAGGAAGGCATGGAACTGCGCCGCTGGCTGCGCGGGCCGGAAGGCGGGCGCCGCAGCCGCGCGCGAGGCCTTGGCAATCGCATCGGCGATCTGCTCACCGAGGACAGCCAGGCCCGCCAGGCGCTGGACAGCCTGATGGAAGCGGCGCGTGCCCTGCCGGCGGAAGGCTGGGCGCTGCGTATGCAGGAACAGCCCGCAGATGCGGCGCCGCCGGCAATCGGCGAGCGTTTCCTCTCCGAAGCGCGCAAACAGGTGCTGGCGCGCAGCCGCGAGCCGGACAGCCCCTATGGCCTGGAATCGCCGACGCGCGAGCCGCTGCCGGGGCTGGTGGAAGCGGCGGCGGATTTCGCCCGCGCCCTGCAGAAGATGCTGGCGCCGATGGCAACCCTGATCAAGGCGCTGAATGCAAAGCTCGATGATGATACCGCCGATCTCGATAGCGCCACGCGTGGCCGCATCGAAGGCGCCTTGCGCGGCCTGACCCGGCGCAAGCTGACGCTGGAAGCCTGGGCCGCGATGCTGAAAAGCCTGGAGACCGAGACACCGAAGGAGTTCGTCGACTGGTTCGCGCTGGAACGCGATGATGGCCGCGATCTCGATCTCGGCCTCTACCGCCATTGGCTTGATCCGATGCGGCCGTTTGCCGAAGCGGTGCTGAAACCCGCCCATGGCGTGGCGGTGACCTCGGCCACGTTGCGCGATCTCAATCCGGCGCTCGGCGATGCAGCGCCGGAACAGAGCTGGCAGAATGCAGAAATCCGCTCCGGCGCGCGGCATCTGCCGCAGCCGGCGCGGCGTGCGTCATTCTCTTCGCCTTTCGACTATGCCAACCGCACGCGCATCTATGTCGTCACCGATGTGCGGCGCGATGATGTCAATCAGGTCGCGGCCGCCTATCGCGAGCTGTTTCTTGCCGCCGGTGGCGGCGGCTTGGGCTTGTTCACCGCCATCTTCCGGCTGCGCGCGGTGCAGAAGCGCATCATCAAGCCTTTGGCCGATGCCGGCCTGGCGCTCTATGCCCAGCATGTCGATCCGCTGGATAACGGCACGCTGGTGGATATTTTCCGCGCCGAGGAACATTCCTGCCTGCTCGGCACCGATGCGATGCGCGATGGCGTCGATGTACCGGGCGCGGCCTTGCGCCTCGTTGCCTTCGACCGCGTGCCCTGGCCGCGCCCCGATCTGCTGCACAAGGCGCGGCGCGCGGCTTTCGGCGGCCAGGCCTATGACGATCTGCTCACGCGCCTGAAGCTGAAACAGGCATTCGGCCGGCTGCTGCGCCGCGCCGATGATTTCGGCGTCTTCGTGGTGCTGGATGCGCAATTGCCCACCCGCCTGCTCTCGGCTTTTCCATCCAGCGTCGAGGTGCGCCGCGTCGGCATCGCCGAGGCTGTCACCGAGACGCGCAGCTTCCTCGCCGGCATGCAGGCATCGCTGATCAGAACCCCTTCAGCTCTGCCTTGATCACGGCGAAAGCCTCGGGCCGCAGGCTGAGGTTGATGTGGTTGATGCCGGGCAGCACGCGCACCTCGGCATCCGGGCGCACGGCTTTCAGTTCCGGTTCATAGGCGGTGGCATTGAAGAGTTCGTCCTGCTCGCCGATCAGCACCAGCGGCGCGCGCTGCTGGCGGCGGTAATCGGCGGCATAGTCTTCATGCGCCTTGAAATTGGCCCAGAGCCGGAAGGAATAGGTATAGGGCTTGCCCGCGCTGTCCTGGCGCGCGAAGGCCAGCACCGGCAGATGCTGATAGATATGCAGGCCCGATTGCTCCAGTACCGCCAGCGCGATCAGGCGCGGCAGATAGGCCACGGCCCAGCCGCCGCCATTCTGGCGATAGGTCGGCGAGCGTGGATGCAACATCGGCGCCAGCAGCATGATGCGCTCGAAGCGTTCACCCAGCTTGGTGCCGGCAACGCGCAGCGCGAAGCCGCCGCCAGCTGAAAAGCCGATCAGGCCGAGTTTCGCGCCTGCCGGTGCGAGGCCCAGCGCGTCTTCCAGGTCCTGTTCCATCTGGCCGATGAAATCGATATCGCCCAGCCGGCCGCTGGCGCCGTGGCCGCGCATGTCCAGCGTGATCACGGTGGGACCGTTCGCTTCATTCAGCGCCACCGCCATGGCGTGCATGCCTTCCGCCGAACCGGTGGAGCCATGGATCAGGAACAGTGCCGCGTCCTGGCGGCCGTCATAGCGGCGATAGCCCAGGCTGCTGCCATCGCGGCTCTTGAAGCTGAGCAGCGGCGGCACCATGCCCTGCTGCGCGCGCGCTTGGGCGATGGCCGGTTCCAGCAGCACGGCCAGTGGTGGCGGCGGTGCGCTGGTGCCGAAGGCGATCATGCCGGCAAGCAATGCACCAGTGCCAAGTACAAGAGCGAGGCCGGCAATGGCGGCGCGGCGGAACAGGTTCGGCATGGTTTCCTCCAGATATGCTGGCGCGTCTCATAGCTTTAAAGCGGCGGCGCTACTGTGTCGGCGGTCACGCGGCAGGATCACGGGTTTGGCGCCGGAGCCTTGCTCAGGCACCGCGCCACCGGCATAGTTCGCAGCAACGCCAAGGAGATGCAATGACGACGATTTCGCCCCAAGCTGCCATGATCTACGCCATGGTGATTGCCGCCGTGGCCGATGGCCGGATCAAGGATTCGGAGCTGGAATCGATTTCCTTCGCCGTGCGCAGCCTGCCGGTATTCCGGGGCTACAGCCTGGATGCCATGCGCGTGGCCACCGGCGATTGCGTTGCGCTGCTCGATGACGAGGACGGCATTGCTGCCGCCCTTGGCCTGGTGAAAGAGGCAATACCGGCGGATCTCGTCGAAACCGCCTATGCGCTGGCCTGCGATATCGTGGCGGTGGATGGCAATGCCGAACAGTCGGAACTGCGCTGGCTGGAAATGCTGCGCCATGAACTCGGCGTCGAACGTCTCCATGCCGCCGCCATCGAGCGCGGCGCCCGCGCCCGCTATCGCGGCTAGGCTTTCCAGGCCCCAGCCTCCGCTGCCGCCGTGCCGAAGGCGGTAAAGTCGCGCGGCGGCCGGCCGAGCGCGCGCTGCACGCCATCGGCTAGGTTCTCGTTGCGGCCATCCAGCACTGTGGTGAACAGGTAGCGCACCAGCGCCGCGTAGTCGGCGGGAATACCCTGCGCGGCCATCGCCTGAAAATACTCCTCCATCGGTACCTTGATATAGGCGATATCGCGCTGGAGCATTGTGCCGATTGCGGCGACGGCCCCGGGGAAGCTCAGCAGCGCCGGGCCGGTGAGTTCATAGAGCTGGCTGGCATGGCGCGCTGGATCGAGCAGCGCGGCGACCGCCACCTCGGCGATATCTTCGGCATCGATGAAGGGTTCGCGCACGCCATCCAGCGGCAGCGGCACGGCGCCCTGGCGGATCGCATCGCGCAGGAATTCCTCGCTGAAATTCTGCATGAACCAGCTGGCGCGCAGGATGGTCCAGGCCGGACCGGCGCGCTGCACCAGCTGTTCGCAGGCTTCCGCTTCCGGCTCACCCCGGCCCGAGAGCAGCACCAGATGCTGCAATCCCGCCAGCGCCGCCTGACGGGCGAAGTCGGCCATGGTGTCGATGGCGCCCGGCGCGGCGAGGTCCGGGGCAAAGGCGATATAGGCGGCGCGGGCACCATGCAGCATGGCGGGCCAGGTTTCCGGCTGCTGCCAGTCGAAAGCCGGGCGGCGGGCTTCGCGGATGGCTATGCCCTGCTGGCGCAGGCGGGCGGCGACGCGCCGGCCGGTCTTGCCGCTGGCGCCGAGGATCAGGATGGGGGCGGTATCGGTATTGGGCGGGGTCATGGCAGTCTCCGATGCTTAACGTGAGAAGGGTGGGCTTAATGTGAGTAAATCTCACATTTGCAAATGTGATAAACCCTCGTATTATGGAAGGCAAGAGGAAAATGAGTATTCCTCACATTTTCTTTTGGAGTCTGTTTTGAGCGAAAGCCGCCGCCTGCCGACTCAGCGCCGCAGCCGCGAGCGCGTCGAGCGCCTGCTAGGCGTGAGCCGCGATCTGATCGCTGCCCAGGGCAGCGAGGCGTTGCGCATGTCCGATGTGGCGCAGCAGGCCGGAGTCTCGATCGGCTCGCTCTACCAGTATTTCCCCGACAAGGCGGCGGTGATCCGTGCCCTGGCGGAACGCTATAACGAGGAAGGCCGTGCCTGTGTCGGCGGCGAACTGGGCGCGGTGACGGCGGCGGCCGAACTGGGGCCGGCACTGCTGCGCATCATCGATGCCTATTACGCCATGTTCCTGGCCGAGCCGGCGATGCGCGATATCTGGTCCGGTACCCAGGCCGACAAGGCGTTGCAGGATATGGACCTGGAAGATGGCCGATGGCATGCCGCCTGCCTCGCCAACACCCTGCGCCGCCTGGTGCCGGCTATCCCAGGCGATATTGAGACGCGCGCTTTTCTGCTGATGTATCTGTTGTGCAGCTCGGTGCGCCTGGCGGTGGCGATGCCGCGTGCAGAAGGCGATGCGCTGATTGCCGCCTTCAAGCCTTTGCTGCTGCGCGAAGTGGCGGCGTTACTCGATTAACGCGGCATGATCAGCCGCAGGGGCTCTGCCCCCACGGTGATGCTTGCCGGCAGATGCCCGGCGATATCGCCATCGGCCTGCACCGGATCGCCGGCAATGCCGGTGATCTTCACCGATTTGCCACGCAGCAGGGTGATTTCCGGCAATCTGGGCAGGAAGCCGAGCGTCATCGCCACGGACGCGCGCAGCACGCCGATCTTGCCCGGCATTCGCAGCAGGCAGATCTGGAAATCCGGCGCATCCAGCCGGGCATCGGGACAGCAGATGAATCGGCCAGCATAGAAATGCCCCTTGGCGATGATCGCCGAGCAGGCCTCGAAATTCTGGCCGTCGATGTCCAGCCGGTATTGCCGCCCCGGCCAGCGCACAAGTTGGCGCATCGACTCGATCACATAAGCGCCCTTGCCCAGCGCGCGTTTCAGCTTCGGCGGCAGGTCGGCTACCACATGGGCGTCGAAGCCGACACCGGCCATGATGGTGAACAGGCGAATCATGCCACCGCTTTCAACGAAGCCGGGATAGATCGCCCGGTCGGGCCCGTGCAGCACCGCCTCCATCACCGCCTCAGGCTTGAGCGGCAGGCCGATCTCGGCGGCCAGCACATTGGCGGTGCCCAAGGGAAAGATGCCGAGCGGCGCCGCGCCGGCTTTCGGCAACCCGTTGGCCACCTCGGCGATGGTGCCGTCGCCGCCAGCGGCCACCACGGCATCATAGCGCTCGGCCAGGGCGTCATTGGCAAAGGCTTCGGCATCGCCGCGCCGGGTGGTGGGGCGGTATTCCACCGCGCAGCCGGCTTCTTCCAGCAGATCGAGATAGGCTTCCAGCCGGGCCCGTTTGCGCCGGCCGGCGGTGGGATTGTAGATGATTAGCAGCCGGCGGCGGTAGGCGGGCAGGTCCATCCGGCCCGATTAGCAGATTCGGCCCATGGGTGGCAGAGATAGTTTAATGACAAGAATCAATTAGGAACATCGGCACTGCCCGGACCGCCCGCGCCAAAGCCGGAATCCGGGGTTGACAGAGGGGTTTCGGCGGCTATAGTGCGCCACCTCGGAATTCCGGTGGCGCCGCATCTGCGGAGCGCCGCCATTTTACATGGATTGGGCCTATGTTCGCAGTGATCAAGACCGGCGGTAAGCAGTACAAGGTGGCGGCGGGCGACGTGCTCGAAGTCGAGCTGGTCGCCGGTGAAGCCGGTGCCACCATCGAGTTCGACAAGGTGCTGGCCGTTGGCGGCGATGCCGGCGTGAAGCTGGGCAAGCCGTTCCTGGCTGGCGCCAAGGTCACTGCCGAGGTCATCGGCCGCACCCGTGGCGAAAAGCTGATCATCTTCAAGAAGCGCCGCCGGCAGAATTCCCGCCGCAAGAACGGCCACCGCCAGGATTACCTGTCGGTCAAGATCACCAACATCGCGGCGTAAGCCGCCAACACTTCGGCGCAAGCCGACACGTCAGGATTTAGGAGAAGACTATGGCCCACAAAAAAGCTGGCGGTTCCTCCCGCAACGGTCGCGACTCCCAGAGCAAGCGCCTCGGCGTCAAGAAGTTCGGCGGCGAAGTCGTTCTGGCCGGCAACATCATCATCCGCCAGCGTGGCACCAAGGTGCACCCGGGCAAGAATGTCGGCCTCGGCAAGGACCACACTCTGTTCGCCCTGTCCGATGGCCAGGTCAAGTTCCACGACGGCAAGAAGGGCCGCGACTATGTGTCGGTGCTGCCCCAGGGCGTTCCGGCGGAGGCGTAACTCATACGCGCCTTCCCAAGGTTGAGACGAATTTGAGGGGAATGGCGCAGGCCATTCCCCTTTTTCGTTTCCGATGAGTCAAAACCATGAAGTTCCTTGATCAAGCCAAAGTCTATGTCGAGAGCGGCCAGGGTGGTCCCGGCGCCGTCAGCTTCCGGCGTGAGAAATTCATCGAGTATGGCGGCCCCGATGGCGGCAATGGCGGCCGGGGCGGCGATGTCTGGGTGGAATGTGTCGATGGCCTCAACACCCTGATCGACTACCGCTACCAGCAGCATTTCCGCGCCCAGCGCGGCGGCCATGGCATGGGCCGCAGCCGCACCGGCGCCGATAGTCCGCCGGTGGTGCTGAAAGTGCCGAAGGGCACCGAGATTCTCGACGAGGATGGCGAGACGCTGATTGCCGACCTGACCGAGATCGGCCAGCGCGTGCTGCTCTGCAAGGGCGGCGATGGCGGCCATGGCAACGAGCATTTCAAGAGTGCCACCAACCGCGCGCCGCGCCGCGGCGATCCGGGCTGGCCGAATGAAAGCAAGTGGATCTGGCTGCGCCTCAAGCTGATCGCCGATGCCGGCCTGGTCGGCCTGCCCAATGCCGGCAAGTCGACATTCCTGAGCCGCGTCAGCCGCGCCAAGCCCAAGATCGCCGATTATCCCTTCACCACCTTGAAGCCGCAGCTTGGCGTGGTGCGGTTCAAGGATCATGAATTCGTGCTCGCCGATCTGCCCGGCCTGATCGAAGGCGCCTCCGAAGGTGCTGGCCTCGGCACGCGCTTCCTCGGCCATGTCGAACGCTGCGCCGTGATCCTGCATCTGCTGGATGGCACCGAGCCGGAGCCGGTGAAGCATTGGCGCATGATCCGCAAGGAACTGGCCGCCTATGGCGCCGGCCTTGAGGACAAGCCGGAAATCATCGGCCTGAACAAGGCCGATGCGATCCCGCCCGATGAACTGAAGGCCAAGGTGCAGAAGCTGAAGCGCGCCGCCAAGCGGCCGGTCTTCGTGCTGTCGGGCGTTTCTGGCGATGGCATCGACGCGGTGGTGCAGGCGCTTTACGAGCAGGTGGCGATGACCCGCGCCGAGGAAAAAGCGGCCGCCGGGCTATGAGCGAGCATCTGAAAAAATCCCGCCGCGTTGTCGTCAAGGTCGGCTCCAGCCTGCTGGTCGATGGCGAGAAGGGCACCTTGCGCGGCCAGTGGCTGCAGGCTCTGGTGGCCGATATCGCCGCCTTGCGTGAACAGGGCAAGGAAGTGCTGGTGGTGTCATCCGGCGCCATCGCTCTGGGCCGCCGCGTGCTGGGGCTGGAGCCGCGCGCGCTGCGGCTGGAGGAAAGCCAGGCGGCGGCCGCTGCCGGCCAGATCCGGCTTTCCGCTGCCTGGGCCGAGGCTTTGGCCAAGCATGAACTGAAAACCGCGCAGATCCTGCTGACGCTGGGCGATACGGAATCGCGCCGGCATTACCTCAATGCGCGCGAGACCGCCAATACGCTGCTCGGCCTCGGCGTGGTGCCGGTGGTGAACGAGAACGATACCGTCGCCACCGCTGAAATCCGCTTCGGCGACAATGACCGGCTGGCCGCCCGCGTGGCGCAGATGATCTCGGCCGACAGCCTGATCCTGCTCTCCGATATCGATGGCCTCTATACCGCCGATCCCGGCATCGACCCGGAAGCCAAATTCCTGGGCGAAGTGAAAGCCGTCACGCCGGAGATCGAGGCGATGGCCGGCGTGTCGCGCTCGGGCCTCGGCCGGGGTGGCATGATCACCAAGATCATGGCGGCGAAGATCGCCGTGGGGGCGGGCTGCGCCATGGTGATCGCCAATGGCAAGAAGCTGCATCCGATCCAGCAGATTCTCGATGGCGGCCGTTGCACCTGGTTCCGTGCGTCGGGTTCGCCGGCCACGGCGCGCAAGCAGTGGATCGCCGGCCATCTCAATGCCCAGGGCATGCTCACCATCGATGCCGGTGCCGCCCAGGCGCTGAAGCGCGGCCGCTCGCTACTGCCCGCCGGCATCACCGCCGTGCATGGCCGCTTCCAGCGCGGCGATGCCGTGCAGGTGCTGGATGCGGAAGGCAATCTGATCGCGCAGGGGCTTTCAGCCTATGCCGATGAGGATGCACGCCGCATCATGGGCCATAAATCCAATGAAATCGCTGCCCTTCTCGGCTACGCTGGGCGCGACGAGATGATCCATCGCGATGATCTGGTCCTGCGCTAGGGACCGCGCTAGATAGGCTCTACCATGAACGCGCTGATCCAGACCGATGCCACCGAACTGATGAACGAACTCGGCCGCGCCGCGCGCGCCGCCGCGCAGCAGCTCAGCATCGCCTCGCCGGAGCAGAAGAACCGCGCCCTGCTGGCGGCGGCGAAGGCGATCCGTGCCAATGCGCCGGCGATCCTGGCGGCCAATGCCGAGGATATGGTGGCGGCTAAAGCCAAGGGCTTGAGCGGCGCGCTGCTTGATCGCCTGGAACTGAACGCCTCGCGTATCGAAAGCATTGCCGTCGGGCTTGAGGATATCGCAGCCCTGCCCGATCCGGTCGGTGCCGTCACCGCCGAATGGACGCGGCCCAATGGCCTGCGCTTCCAGCGCGTGCGCACGCCGCTCGGCAGCATCGGCGTGATCTACGAAAGCCGCCCCAATGTCACCGCCGATGCCGGCGGGCTGTGCCTCAAGGCCGGCAATGCCTGCATCCTGCGCGGCGGTTCGGAAAGTTTCAATTCCAGCCGCGCCATCCATGCCGCGCTAGTGGCGGGCCTGCGAGAGGCTGGCTTGCCGGCAGCGGCGATCCAATTGGTGCCGACCACGGATCGCGCCCTCGTCGGCGCCATGCTGGCGGCATCGCAATGGCTGGATGTGATCGTGCCGCGCGGCGGCAAAAGCCTAGTGGCGCGGGTGCAGGCGGAAAGCCGTGTGCCGGTCTTTGCCCATCTCGAAGGCAATTGCCATGTCTATGTCGAGGCTTCTGCTGACCTCGCCATGGCCAAGAGCATTGTGCTCAATGCCAAGCTGCGCCGCACCGGCGTTTGCGGTTCGGCGGAAACCCTGCTCATCGAACGCAAAGCCGTGGTGACGCATCTGAAGCCTCTGGTGCAGATGCTGCTCGATGCCGGCTGCGAAGTGCGCGGCGATGCCGAGACGCAGGCTGTGGATGCCCGCGTAAAGCCGGCGACCGAGGAAGATTGGGCAACCGAATATCTCGATGCCATCATCGCCGTGCGCGTGGTCGATGGCCTGGATGCGGCGGTGGATCACATCGAACGCTACGGTTCGCACCATACCGAAAGCATCCTGACGGCGGACGATATGCATGCGGCGGAATTCATGCGCCGCATCGACAGCGCCATCCTGCTGCATAATGCCTCGACGCAATTCGCCGATGGCGGCGAATTCGGCTTCGGCGCCGAGATCGGCATCGCCACCGGCAAGATGCATGCGCGTGGCCCAGTGGGCGTGGAACAGCTCACCACCTTTAAGTATCTCGTGCACGGCAACGGCCAGGTGCGCCCCTGATCAAGCTGCCGCCGCCTTTCGGATCGCATCAGCGCCTGCGCGTCGGACTGCTGGGTGGTTCGTTCAATCCGGCCCATGCGGCGCATCGCGAAATCAGCCTGGCGGCCTTGCATCGCTTGAGGCTCGATCAGGTCTGGTGGCTGGTCAGTCCGCAGAATCCGTTGAAAAGCGCCAGGGGCATGGCGCCGCTGGCGCAGCGGCTTGAAGGCGCGCGCCGTGTTTCGTCGCATCCGCGCATCATCGTCACCGCTTTGGAAGATCGCCTGAGCACCCGCTACACGGCGGATACGCTTAACGCGTTGCGCCGGCATTATCCCGTCATGCGCTTCGTCTGGCTGATGGGGGCCGATAATCTGAGCCAGATGCGCCATTGGCAGGATTGGCGCCATATCGCCGCTCTGATGCCGATAGCGGTGCTGGATCGCCCGGGCTACAGCCTGAAGGCTTCCAGCAGTCTGGTGGCTCAAGCATTGCGGCCCTATCGCGTGGCGCAGAGCCAGGCCGCCGCACTGGCTGCACGCCAAGCCCCTGCCTTCGTGTTTCTCAAGACCAAGCTCAATCCGCTGAGCGCGACGGCGATACGGGCGAAGCGTAAGGCCTAAACCGGCGCCGGAGCGCCGCGCAGCAAGCCATCGGTGCTGAGGTCCTCATCGACATCCGGCCAATGGATGCCGTAGCCACCGCCGGCAATCTGCCAGTTGAGACGCTGTTGCGGCGTGGCTTCAAACAGGCGCGGATACCAGGCCAGCGGCACGGCAATGGCGCGGCCATCCATCAGGTCGACCACCAGTTTGTCACCATCAATCGCGACATGGCGCACCCGGGTATCAGCTGCGGTTTTTGCCAAAGAAGCCATTCCAAGCCTCCACAAACAACGGCTTATGTTGCCGCACAAGCCGGCTTAACACGCCAAGCTCACTGGCACTAAAGCCCATATTGCGCGCTGGCGCCACGGCGATCCGCAGTGGGAAACAACGATAAACGTCATGCTCCGCGGAGGCGGGGCATCCACGAGTTCTTTTTATTTCGGTCAAATAAGTAAAAACTCGTGGATGGTCGGCCTGCGCCGACCATGACGATCTTTGTTGTGGGGTAAGGTCGGGAGATATCCCCGAAAAGCTCAACCGGACAACCGTGCATCAAGTGCGGGCAAGACGACGCGGATTTTAAACCCGCAGATACAGCCGGTTTACGCCAGTAAGCAGGGCATGCAGCGGGGCATAGGCGTTCTGGAATTCCATCCAGCTCATGCCCAGGGCTGCGGCGATCTCGCCGAGATTCCGCCGTCCGTCGATCAATGCCGCGATTTTGCCCGCGCCTTCCGGCGCCAGCAGTTCCAGGCGGTCGCGCTCGAAGGTGACCACCAGCTTGCCGGTCTTTTCCAGGCTGGCGGCGAGAGCTGCTGCCGGCAGGCCGCGCAGGCCGGGGATCAGGGCCGGATCGTCGGGCCAGGCGATGCAGGCCGCCGCACGATGGCGTGGTGCGGCATAGAGCACATGGGTCTTGAGGCTGCCGCAGAGCCGTTCGGCCAAGGCTGCCTGTTCAAGCTGCGGCAAAGCGGCGGCGGCTTCGCGCAAGCCTGAGTCTTTCAGATAGCTTAACGGGTCGTAGCGGCAGGGCTCGATGAAGGCCACCGGCTCCAGGTCGCTGCTATCGAGCAGTTCGATGATCTCCGGCACCGTGTAGGCGCGGTCCTGGGTATGCAGCAGCAGGTCGTAGAGCCCGGCATCGCCCGTGTTGTGATCGTTCAGGAACGGATTGCGGCGGAAGGCATTGCCTTCCGGCAGGTCACTGAGCAGCCGCCGTGCCAGCGCCACTTTCTCTTCCGGCGTCGCCTCGTCAGGCATCAGTTGCCGCAAGGCCGTCTGCAATGGATAGACGCCATCGCGGCCATAGCTGCCATAGAGCATCAGGCCAAGGCCGCCCTTCGGCCCAAGCTGGGTCGCCAGGCAGGCCAGGCCGATGGCCGGCACGGCCAGATGATGCAGCACGCCGCAGCTTTCGATGTAGTCGTAAGGGCCGGGCGCCAGCTTCGCCACATCGAGCAGCGAGCCGGTGATGAAGCGGATATTGGTCAGGCCGCGTGCCTCGGCGCGCGCCTCGGCGATGCGGCGCGAGGCCGCCGAGAGATCGAGATAGACCACTTCATGCTGTGGCCCGCCAAGCTGCTGGCTGGTGAGCTGGAGGAATTGCGCCAGCTGGATCAGGCCGTCGCCGGTGCCGCCGCCGGCAATCAGCGCGCGGAACGGCTGGCGGAAATCGCGCCGCCCGGCAAAGAGATAATGGTTCACTTCCGGCAGGAAGCTCGGGCTGCCACTGATCAGCCGCTGCGCTTCCTCGGCCGGATCGCGCGCCGGGTAGGGATAGGCTTCGTATTGCTGCTGAACAGCGTCAGTCACAGCCCGTCACGGCACGGTGATGACCACCTTGCCGGTGGTCTTGCGGCTGAGCAGAGCCTGCATCGCCTGCGGTACTTGCTGCAGCGGGAAGCTCGCCGAGACATGCGGCTTCAGCTTGCCATGCTGGAACAGGCTGAACAGGGCGGCGAAATTGGCGCGGTTCTTTTCCGCCTCGCGCGCCGCGAAGGCACCCCAGAATACGCCGACGATGGAGCAGCCCTTGATCAGCGCCATGTTGGCCGGCGCTTCCGGGATGCGGCCCGAGGCGAAGCCGATCACCAGCAGGCGGCCATCCCAGTTGATGCAGCGCAAAGACTGGTCGAAGGCATCGCCGCCGACCGCGTCATAGATCACATCGGCGCCGTTGCCGCCGGTGAGTTCCTTCACGCGGTCCTTGATGCTTTCCGTGGAGTAGTTGATGACATGCGCCGCGCCATATTGCTTGACGATGGCGGCCTTCTCATCGGAGCCCACGGTGCCGATCACGGTGGCGCCGAGTTCGCGGCCCAGTTCCACGGCATTGAGGCCGACGCCGCCGGCCGCGCCATGCACCAGCAGCACTTCACCTTTTTTCAGCCGGCCACGGTCGACCAGGGCGTGATAGGTGGTGCCGTAGGTAATCGGAAAGCCAGCCGCGATTTCGTAGCTCATGCTGTCCGGAATCTTGAACACGTTGCGGTCTTCGGTCACCACCGCTTCGGCGAACGAGCCATGGCCAGTGGTGGCGAGCACGCGGTCGCCGGGCTTGAGGTCGCGCACCTTCTCGCCCACGGCATCGATGACGCCGGCGCATTCCATGCCGGGTGCGAAGGGGAAGCTCGGCTTGAACTGATACTTGCCGGCGATCATCAGCGTGTCGGGGAAATTCAGGCCGGCGGCGTGTACGCGGATGCGGACATGGCGCGGGCCGAGTTCCGGCAGGGCGAGGTCTTCATAGACCAGGGTCTCCGGGCCACCCCAGGCCTTGGCGATCATCGCTTTCACGCTGCTGCTCATGCGGTGCTTCCTCGCTTCGCCGTCATGCCCCGGCTTGGCCGGGGCATCCACGCGTTATTTTTATAATCTTGAAAAGGGTGCTCGTGGATACCCCGCCTGAAGCGGGGGATGACGCCCCTTGCGGGGCGCCGTGTCGCCTTATTTCGGCGACATCACCATGGTCATCTGGCGGCCTTCCATCTTCGGTGACTGTTCCACCTTGGCCTTGTCCACCAGATCTTCGCGCACGCGGTCCAGCACCTTCATGCCCAGTTCCTGGTGCGCCATTTCGCGGCCACGGAAGCGCAGGGTGACCTTCACCTTGTCGCCTTCTTCGAGGAAGCGGTGCATCGCCTTCATCTTCACCCCGTAATCATGGATGTCGATGCCGGGGCGCAGCTTGATTTCCTTGATCTCGATGACCTTCTGCTTCTTGCGGGCCTCGGCGGCCTTCTTCTGCGCCTCGTATTTGTACTTGCCAAAATCCAGGATCTTGGCCACCGGCGGCGCGGCGTTGGGCGAGATTTCGCAGAGGTCCAATCCGGCTTCTTCGGCCAGACGCAGCGCATCGCGGATGGAAACAACGCCACGGTTTTCACCGGCGGCGTCGATCAGGCGGACCTGGGGTACGTCGATCTCGAAATTAACCCGCGGGCCATCGGTCTTGGGCGGCGGTGCGGGCTGGAAGGGTGGGCGGGCTATGGTGAACTCCTGTCGATGTTGACGATGTAGGGGTATTGAACCGGGCCGGTTGGTTTAACGGGCAGCCGGCAGGCGTGCTTCGGCGGCCAATTTAGCAACCGCGTCGGCCAGCGCAACGGTTACCTGGGCCTCCTCGCCCAGGCGGCGCAATGTGACCGTTCCTTGCTCAGCCTCTTTTTTGCCCACGATGGCCAGCACCGGCACCTTGACCAGGCTATGCTCGCGGATCTTGTAGTTGATCTTTTCATTGCGCAGATCGGTATCCACGCGCAGGCCGGCGGCGGCCATCTCGTCGGCCACCTTCTGGGCATAGGGGTCGGCATCGGAGACGATTGGCGCCACCACCACCTGCAGCGGCGACAGCCAGAGCGGCAGTTTGCCGGCATATTGTTCCAGCAGGATGCCGATAAAGCGCTCGAAACTGCCCAGAATCGCCCGGTGCAGCATCACCGGCTGGTGGCGGGCGCCATCGGCGCCGACATATTCCGCGCCCAGGCGTTCCGGCAGCACGAAATCCACCTGCAAGGTGCCGCATTGCCAGTCGCGGCCAATGGTGTCGCGCAGCACGAATTCCAGCTTCGGGCCATAGAAGGCGCCTTCGCCTGGGTTCAGCGTGTAGTCCAGGCCCACGGCCTCGCAGGCGGCCTTCAGTGCGCCCTCGGCCTTGTCCCAGATCGCGTCGCTGCCGGCCCGCGTCGCCGGGCGGTCGGAGAATTTCACCCGCAATTCGGCGAAGCCGAGATCCTGGTAGATGCCCTGCAGCAGCGAGCAGAAGGCCTGGCTCTCGGAGATGATCTGGTCTTCGGTGCAGAAGATATGCGCGTCGTCCTGGGTGAAGTTGCGCACCCGCATGATGCCGTGCAGCGCACCGCCCGGCTCGAAGCGGTGGCAGGAACCGAACTCGGCCATGCGCAGCGGCAGGTCGCGATAGGATTTAAGCCCCTGATTGAAAATCTGCACATGGCAGGGGCAGTTCATCGGCTTCAGCGCGAAGATGCGTTCATTCGGATCGGCGGCGTAATCGCGGATGCCGTCCTCGTTCTCCGCGATATACATGTTCTGGCGGAACTTCTCCCAGTGGCCGGAAGCCTCCCAGAGCTTGCGGTCGACCAGCTGCGGCGTTTTCACTTCCACATACTTGGCGACTTCCAGGCGCTCGCGCATGAAGCGCTCAAGCGTGCGGTACAGCGTCCAGCCCTTGGGGTGCCAGAACACCATGCCTGCCGCTTCTTCCTGCTGATGGAACAGGCCCATCTCGCGGCCCAAACGGCGGTGGTCGCGCTTTTCGGCTTCTTCCAGGCGCTTGAGATGCGCGTCCAGTTCTTTCGGGTCGCGCCAGGCGGTGGCGTAGACGCGCTGCAACTGGCGATTCTTGGCATCGCCGCGCCAATAGGCGCCGGATACCTTCATGATCTTGAAGGCGACGGGCAGCTTGCCGGTGGAAGGCAGATGCGGGCCCATGCAGAGGTCGAGCCAAGCGTCGCCCTGGCGGTAGATCGAGATTGCCTCGCCGCGCTTGGCGATTTCCGCCACCCATTCGGCCTTGTAGGTCTCGCCGATGGACTTGAAGTAATCCACTGCCTTGTCGGCGGGCCATTCCTCGCGGTCGATCGGCAGATCGCGCTTTACGATCTCGGCCATGCGCTGTTCGATCTTGGCGAAGTCTTCCGGCGTGAACGGCTCATCGCGCACGAAGTCGTAATAGAAGCCGTCATCGGTTGCCGGGCCAAAGGTGATCTGGGTGCCGGGGAACAGTTCCTGCACCGCCTGGGCCAGCACATGGGCGCCGTCATGGCGGATCAGTTCGAGGAGTTCGGCCTCGTTCTTGTCCTTCATGGTCACGATCTCGAAACGCGCGTCGCTTTTCAGCGGCGTCTTGAGATCGCGCAAGGTGCCATCCAGGCGGATCGCCAGTGCGGCCTTGGCCAGGCCCGGACCGATGGCGGCGGCGATATCGGCGCCGGTCGCCCCGCTGGCGCAAGTTCGCACGCTGCCATCGGGCAGCGTCAGGCGAATCTCGGGCGCGGAAGCGGTGGCGGACATGCTGGAATCCTCAAGTAAAACCAAGGCGGCGCAGCCTAGAGCATGGTCTTGCCCTGTCAACCCGCCCACCAATCATAGCCGGGCATCCTGGCGGTTCACCTGCCCCGGCCAGGCCAGCAACTGCTCATCCGCCGTCACCAGGATGGCGGCCTGCGCCTGGGCGGTGGCGAGGATGAAACGGTCTGCCGGATCGGGATGCAGGTCGAGGCTGGCGGCGGCAATCGCGGTGGCGCCGTCCAGTGGTAGTTCGTCGATCCCGAGTTTCAGGGCGGTGTCGCGGAATTCGCTGGCTGTAAGATCCAACTCAATTCGGCGCTTGCGCTGCAACAGGCCGATTTCCCAATAGCTGATTGCCGATGCGACGAGGCTCTCGGCCTGGAAGCCCTGATCCAATAAAGCTTGCGTTCTGGGTCCGAAATTGCGGCTCCGATAGAGCAGCCAGATCAGTACATGGGTGTCGAGCAGGATCAATCGCGCAAAACCTCCCAGTCCTCTGGGTCGCTCGCCGGCGAGATGATATCACCGGTGATCCTGATTTTGTCCTTCAAGGCGCCATAGGCTTCGTCGAAGGTGTACTTGCGCGCCGGTGCCAGCGTAGCCACCGGCTTGCCGTTCTTGGTGATGATGATGCTTTCGCCGCTGGCCGCCACCTCGTCCATCAGGCCGAGGCATTTGGCCTTGAACTCGCTGGCCTTGATCATACGGGTCATGGGATCATCCGGGTCATGGCAGGTCTCCTGTAGATGACCATGGTCATATGACCATGGTCACGCACTATGGTCATATTAGCGCGGAAGGGCTGAATTTCAAATACTTAGTTGTCGCGTGGCGGCAAGCCGGCAATCGGCGGATCCCACTGCTTCACTCCCGGCAATGGCCGGCCCCAGATATCGCTGCGGCTTTCCGGGCGCAGGAAACGGACGGCCAGGCGCTGCGTCAGGTTCATATTGGGCAGAAGAGCGTGGAAGCCCGCCAGCTTGTTCAGTGCCTGATCGGCGATTTCCCAGGCGCCGAAATCGTCGGGCGTTACGCAGACGACTTGGTTGGGGGCGAGGAAGCGTGGCAGCGCGCCGGCCAGCGGCACGGTGCCATCGCCTGATCGCAGGCTGTTCGGCCAGTCATTGGCCCAGTCTTCCTTCTCGTTGAAGCGGAATTCCGGCCCGGTTCTGCCCTTGCCGTCGATATTCAGCGCCACCCGGGTGTTGCTGCCGCCGCCAATGATGCAGAGCCAGTCGGTGGATTTCAGGTTGATGGCCGCGAGATCGAGGGCGGCCACCTTGTCGATGTAGCGTTTGGCTTCACTCAGGAAGCGTTGCAGCAATATTGCCGCGTCATCCGGTTTCGCGGCGGCGGGATCGACACGGTATTTGTCGATATAGGCGGCGATGGTGTCCTTGATGCTGCGTTGCCAGACGGTTTCCTTGAATAGCGAATCGCTGTTCGGCGGCAGGCCGATTCCGTCAGAAAAGCTCGGCAGCAGGTGATACAGCGCTGGCGTGATGCGGGCGGCTTCACGCTCGCGCGGTTTGGGTGGCGTGCCGCCGAGATTGTCGGTGCCCGTGGTTATTTTCACCACGGATTCGATGGAGCCCCGGAAGGGCGTGGCCAGGGTGATGACCTTGCTCACCCGGGCATCGCCCTTGCCGCCATTTGCTGGCATCCGGCTGGCGAGATAGCCGGCAATGACCAGGCCGCCCATGGAATGGCCGATCAGGCTGACGGTGCGGCGTTTGTGGTAGCCGTCGGCATGATAATGGCGCAGCAGCAGGGTGCGCTCGATCACTTCGGTGATGAACTCGCCGAGCTGCGCCTGGGTGATATCGAGTTTCTGGCGCCAGTCATAGCCGAAGGGATAGACCGGTACCGGCTCCTGTTCGCTCCGCCGCAGGTTATGGCGCAATTCGTCGATGAATTCCGCGTAGACCGCACCGGGCATGTAATCCGGGCTGACCCGTGCCGGCTCCCGCGCCTCGTATTGAGGATTGTCTGGATGCAGCGCCACGCGCTCGAAATTCTGCTCGTTGCGCCAGGGCGCGAGCATGCTGTCGGGGTAAGCCCACACCAATTCGGGCGGGATGCTGTAAAGGTCGCGCAGGTTGGTGCCAAGAATTCCTGGCAGGAAAATCACCGGATCAGGCAATGCCATGAGGTTCCCCCATCAATGGTCTGGCTGATACTGCTTTTATGGTGTTTAATTTATATCATTAAACCATAAAGTGGTATATTTGAATGTGTGGCCACGGCGGTTTTGCAGCGGTATTGAAACGCTCTAAAGCTGATTGAGCAGAGCCAGGGCGCCCAGCACTTCTTCCACCGACACATCCTCCAGTTTGGAGGAACGGATCACCCGCACCTGCTGGCCGCGCGGCGCGCAGAGCATCGGGTCGGAGGCGGCGGAAAACAGCACCAGGCAGGGGGCGCCGGCGACCGCGAACAGGTGCATCGGGCCGGTATCGTTGCCCACCGCCACCACCGCCTGGCGTGCCAGGGCGGCAAGGTCGAAAAAGCTGGTGCGGCCCAGCAGGTCGGCGGATTTCGGCGCCTCGGCCTTGATGGCGCCGATCAGCTCGGCTTCCGCCTTGGTGCCGATCAGCACCGGCTGGATGCCATCGGCGCTCAAGGCCCGGGCCAGCGTGGCATAGTGCTGCGCCGGCCAGCGTTTTTCCGGCCGGTGCGCCGAGCCGCCCGGCACCAGCAGGGCAAAGCGCGGCTCCAGCCTGTAGCGCCCGATATCGGCATCGGCCCAGCTCAGATCCGGCGGCGGCACCCGGCTGATCCCGGCCATGCGCAGCTGCTCGGCCTGGCGGTCCAGCGTGTGCATCAGGTTGCGGCGCTCATTGGCATGGGGATGCGAGCGGCCCAGCCCGATGCCGGACCATTCCGGGCGCGGGCGCGGGAACAGGTAGAAATAGCGCGTCGAGCGGCCCGAGGTCTGCAGGTCGTAGATGCGGCCGAAGCGACCGGAGATCAGCTTGGCGCGCAACGCCAGCCATTGCCCGAAATTCCAGCGCGGCCGCGGATCGATCCACACATCATCGACATAGCCGGAGCGGCGGCCAAGCTCGGCATAGGGGGCGGTGGTCAGCAGCGTGATATGCGCCTGCGGATGTGCTTCGCGGATCGCCTGCATCGGCCCCAGCGCCTGGATGAAATCACCCAGCGCGCCATGCTTGATCACCAAGAGGCGCTGCGGCTCGGCTGCCAGTGCCGGCAGCGTCATGCCGCCGCCTCGCGGCCGAACAGCAGCTCGGTATAGACCTGGATATAGCCGGCGCACATCGCATCCACGGTGAAATGCGCCGCCACATGGTCCATGGCCCGGCGGCTCATCGCCTGGCGCTGCTCCGGCGTCATGGAGATCGCTTCATTCAGCGCCGCCGCCAGTTCCGCCGGATGGTTCGGCGCCACCAGCCAGCCGGTCTCGCCCGGCAGCACGGTTTCGCGCGCGCCGCCATGGTTGGTGGCGATCACCGGGCGGCCCATCGCCTGGGCTTCCACGGCGATGCGGCCGAAGCCTTCGGGCTCGATCGAGGCTGAAACCACCACATCGGCCAGCATCAGCGCCGCCGGCATGTCGCGGGTATCGCCGGGCAGCCGCAGGCTGCCTTCCAGGCCAAGCTGGGCGGCCAGCTGGAACAATTCGTTGCGGTAGGTCTCGCGGCCCTGGTGGTCGCCCACCACCACGCCGATGAAGTCGCGCTTGCCGCCGCGCAGTTCGGCCAGCTTGGCCAGCGCCCGCAGCAGCACGGTCTGGCCCTTCCAGCGGGTCAGGCGGCCCGGCAGCAGGATCACCGGCAGGCCGTCTTCCAGGCGCCAGGCGCGCGAAAGCTGGGTGATACGCTCGGGGCTGACCCGCGTGGGGTCGAACTTGGCCAGGTCGGTGCCGCGCGGGATGGTGGTCAGCCGGGTCCAGGGTACGCCATAGCGGCTATGCGCGTGGTTGGCGACGAAATCCGAGATGGCAACCACCCGGTCGCCCTTGGCCATCGAGGAATTCCACAGCTTCTTCAGCCAGTTATCGGCCTTGTAGGCATTGTGGAAGGTGGTCACGAAAGGCAGGCCGCAGGCCCGTGCGGCGGCCCGCGCCGACCAGGCTGGCGCCCGGCTGCGGGCATGCACCAGATCGACCGGCAAGTCGCGGATCAGCGCCTCCAGGCGGCCGACATTCTTGCGCATCACCAGCGGATTCTTGCTCGCCAGCGGCAGGGTGAAATGCTGCGCCCCGGCGCGCTCCAGCTCGCGCACCATCGGGCCGCCTTCGGAGGCGACATAGGATTTCCACCCGGCCTGGGCCAGGGCGCGGGCTAGGTCCACGGTGCCGCGCTCGACCCCGCCGGTGACCAGGGCGGGAATCACTTGCAGGACAGCGGGCGGCCGGCTGGCAGCGGCGGTTGGTTGAGGATCAGACATACTTGGGGGTTGGGTTCTTGATTGCCCCCGGGTTATCGCAAAGCCCTGCCCGTGGCAAGGGACCGCCCCCGGTTGAATTGGCGCCAATACTGGCGGGAGGCCCCTGGCTTGGCTACCAATGCACTATGAATAATGCCCCCCAGATGCTTCCCCAAATTCTCAGGCGCCCCGATGGCCACCAGCTCGCCTATGCCCAGGTCCCGGGTGCCGGGCCGGGCTTGCTGTTCTGCGGCGGCTACCGCAGCGACATGACCGGCACCAAGGCCGTGGCGCTGGAAGCGGCGGCCCGGCAGCAAGGCCGCGCCGCCACGCGCTTCGATTATTTCGCCCATGGCCAGTCCAGCGGCGCCTTCAAGGATGGCAGCATCGGCCGCTGGCTGGATGATACCCTGGCCGTGCTCGATCACCTGACCACGGGGCCGCAGATCATCATCGGCTCCAGCATGGGCGGCTGGCTGGCCACGCTCGCCGCGCTCTCGCGGCCGCAACGCTGCGCCGGCCTGGTGCTGGTCGCCCCGGCGCTGGATTTCACCGAAACGCTGATGTGGGCGCAGATGACGCCGGCACAGCGCAGCACGCTGGAGCGCGAGGGCGTGCTCTACGAACCGTCGCAATATTCCGATGCGCCCTACGAGTATCATTTCAAGCTGATCCAGGAAGGCCGCAACCACCTGATCCTGGACCGGCCGATTGCGCTGGATTGCCCGGTGCGCATCCTGCAGGGCATGCAGGACCCTGACGTGCCCTGGCAGCATGCCGTGCGCAGCATCGAAGCCTTTTCCGGCGGCGATGCGCGTCTCACGCTGATCAAGGATGGCGACCACCGTCTGTCGCGGCCCGAGGATATCGCGCTGCTGCTGGATGCGGTGTGGGGCATCGCGTGAGCAGCGAAAGTCCGGCGCGGCTGCACCTGCGGCCGCCCCGGCCCGGGGATGCCGCCACGCTTGCGGCCTTGATCACGCCGCTGATAAGCAGCTTCACGGCGACCTGGCCCTATCCCTATTCTGTCGCCATGGCGGAACGGCGCATCGCGGAAGCCCTGGCGGCGCATGAGACGCGGATGGGCTGCTACCGCGTGCTGACGCTGCCGGGCGGCGATGACCGCATGATCGGCTGGCTCGCCATGGGCCTGAGCGAATCTTCATTGCCCACCGGCACGCTCAGCTACTGGCTCGGCGAAGCCTATCACCGCAAAGGCTATCTCACCGAGGCCCTGCCGGCCTTTGTTACTGAAGCGATAGCGGCTTTGGGCCTGAAGCGCATCATCGCCGGCGCGCGGCCCAATAATGCCGCTTCCATCGCCGCCCTGGTGCGGCTCGGGATGCACAAGATCGGCGAGGGGCCGCATTACGTCCCCGCCCGCCAGCGCGATGAAATCTGCGTCTTCTATGCGCGAGACATCGGGGCGCTGGATGATGCCAGCAGCGCCTTCAGGCCTTCGCGGTAGGTCGGATAGAGCAGGGTCACGCCGAGTTCGTCCTTGATGCGGCGGTTCGAGACGCGCTTGTTCTCGGCATAGAAACTGCGCGCCATCGGGGTCATCTCGGCCTGCTCGAACGGTACTTCCGGCGGGGCGGCGATGCCGAGCAGTTCGGCGCCATAGGCGATCACATCCTGCGGCGGCGCCGGTTCGTCGTCGGCGACATTATAGGACGCGCCGGGATTGGGCCGGGCGATGGAAGCCGCCAGCACCTGGGCAATATCGTCGACATGGATGCGCGAGAAATACTGCCCCGGCTTGACGATGCGGTGTGCCTTGCCGGCGCGCAGATTGTCCAGCGCGCTGCGGCCCGGGCCGTAGATGCCGGCGAGGCGGAATGTGTGCACCGGCTGGCCGTGATCGGCATGCAGCGCCAGCCAGCCGGCCTCGGCCTCGGCGCGGCGGCGGCCGCGTTCCTGGCTCGGCGCCATCGCCATGCTCTCATCCACCCAGGCGCCCTGCTTGTCGCCATAGACGCCGGTGGTGGAGAGATAACCGATCCAGTGAAGGCCGCGATGGGCGGCGATATCGGCGGCATGCTGGCGCAATACTGGATCGCCGCCCCCTTGTTCGGCTGGCGCTGAAATCAGCAGATGCGTCGCCTGCGCCAGCAGTTCCGGCTGCGGCAGCTTGGCGCTGCCATCGAAGGTTTGCGCGGCAATGCCGTGTGCCGCGAAGCCGGCGGCCTTCTCGGGAGAGCGCACCGTGCCGGAAAAGCGCCATTGCCCGGGTTCCCGCTGGCGCAGCAGTGCGATCAGGCTTTGCGCGCTGTAGCCGAGGCCGAAGCAGAAGAGATTTTTATCCATGTCCGGTTTCTTGCCTTTCCCGGTTGCGGCGGTCAATCTCCGCCCCCATGTTCCGCTGCATGATGCCTCGTTTCGCGCTCGCCTGCCTCGGCCTGGCCACGGCTTTTTTCATCCAGGTTCCCGCCCCCGCCCAGGCCCAGCGGGCAATGCAGGCGCTCGGCTACCAGGATTGCCTGGGGCTGGTGCGCAGCCGTCCGGAAGAGGCCTTTGCCGAGGCGCAGACCTGGCAGGCAACCGGCGGCGGCCTGCCTGCGGCGCATTGCGCCGCGCTGGCGCTGTTCGAGCTGAAGCATTACGGCGATGCCGCCGACCGCCTGGAGCAGTTGCTGCCCGAGGCCGAGCGTCAGGTGCCGCATCTGGTCACCGATATCGTCGATCAGGCGGCCAATGCCTGGCTGCTCGCCGGCCTGGCCGACCGCGCCCGCAAGCTGCTGGATATCGCGGTGGCGGCGCGGCCCAATGCCATCGAATTGCGGCTCGATCGTGCCCAGGCGCTGGCGGAACTCAATGAATATGCCGCCGCCGAGGCCGATCTCACGCACGCGCTGGGCCTGGAGCCGACGCGGGACGATGCCATGGCCTTGCGCGCTGCTGCCCGCCGGTTGCAGAACAATGCCGCCGGCGCGCTGGAAGATGCCGAAACCGCGCTGGCGCTGAATGCCCGCAATGTGGAAGCCTTGCTGGAGCGCGCCTATCTGCGGGTCGCTGCCGGTGACCGCCGCGCTGCCCGCGCTGATCTGGTACAGGTGCGTATGCTGGCACCCGATACCGCCGCCGCCGAGGCCGCCGCGAAGCAGATCGAGGCACTGGATTTCAACCGGTAGAGGCCGGCCTATTCGTCACCCTCGCGAAAGCGAGGGTCCCATTTCATGGCGTAAAAATGGGATCCTCTGTAAGCGCGCGAACGCCAAAGGCGTTCGTGGGCGCACAGGCCCGAAGGGCTGGCGCGAGGATGACGGCAGGGAGGGGCAGCAGGGAGAAGGATGACGCTTTTCTTGCCGCGTCTTGCCGGATGACGGCGGGCGGCGTCTACTGGCGCGCAGTATGCCAGGGAGGGAATCGCATGCGCCGCCTGCTCGCCGTTTCACTGATTGCGCTGCTGCCGCTTTCGGCCCAGGCTTTCGACCTGCAAGGCCATCGCGGCGCGCGCGGCCTGGCGCCGGAAAACACCCTGCCGGCCTTTGCCACCGCCCTGACGCTGGGCGTCACCACCCTGGAACTCGATATCAACCTGACCAGCGACAATGCCGTGCTGGTGGGGCATGACCCGGTGCTGCTGCCGACCGTGACGCGCAAGCCCGATGGCAGCTTCCTCAAGGAGCCTGGCCCGGCGATCCGCCAGACTCCGCTGGCCGAACTGCGCCGCTACGATGTCGGCCGGCTCAATCCCGATAACCGCTACAGCCAGAATTACCCGAAACAGAAGCCGGTGGATGGCACGCGCATGCCGCTGCTTGCGGATGTGTTCGCGCTGGTGGCGCGCGCCGGCAATTCCGATGTGCGCTTCAACATCGAGACCAAGGTCTCGCCGCTCAAGCCCCATGACAGCGCCACGCCGGAAGAACTGGCCACGGCCCTGGTGGCAGAAATCCGCAAGGCCGGCATGGTCAGCCGCGCCGCCATTCAGAGCTTCGACTGGCGCAGCCTGAAGCATGCGCGCCAGATCGCGCCGGAAATCCCGCTTGCCATGCTCACCATCGAAACCCCGAATTCCGACAATGTGGAGCGCGGCAAGCCCGGCGCCAGCCCGTGGCTCGGCGGCCTCGATGTGGATGATTTCGGCGGTTCGGTGCCGCGTCTGGTACAGGCGGCGGGCGGCCGTATCTGGTCGCCGTTCTGGCGCAACGTGACCAAGGAAAACGTTACCGAGGCCCATGCCCTGGGGTTGCAGGTGATCCCCTGGACAGTAAACGATCCCGCCGATATGGCGCGGCTGATCGAAACTGGTGTCGATGGCATCATTTCCGACTACCCGGACCGGCTGCGCCGGGTGATGGCGGAGAAGGGCCTGGCGCTGCCGAAACCCAGCCCGGTCGCACCGTGAGATAAAACTTCGCTAACGCTTAAGCGGCCAAAACGCCGCAGGTGCATTTTCAGGGTTTCCAAGCCGCGCCAACGG